>JBGQJV010000001.1:0-63484 GCA_041499215.1 Gemmatimonadota bacterium
ACTCCGGCACGTTCGGCCCCCTAATCCGCACCTGGCGTGAGCATCGCGCCATGGCGCTCAGGCACAAGCTGCTCGCCATCGGCATGATCGCCTTCTCGATCGGAACCACGGTCGTCTTCTTCATGCCGCACCTCGCCGGCAAGGTGACGCTGAGCACGCTGGGACTCGGCTGGATCGTCGTCCTGCTCCGGATTCCCACGCTGAAGCGGTTATGCCCGCACAGCGAGAAGTGAGGAATGAGGCGTGAGAAGTGAGGAGTGAGAAGTGAGAAGGGAGAAGCGTGTCAGGAGTGAGGAGTAAGGGGTGAGCTGATCGGCTCAGGGCTGACGGCAGCAGACTCACACACCGAGGAGTCGTCGCGTCGCGGCGGCGACGGCAGGCGGAAGCCGCGACCAGTCACTGCGGACCAGGCGCATCGCGGCTGGATCGGTGGTGTCAACCACGGTCGCGGCCCGGTCACAGGGGGAGTAGTCCGCCCGGTAGCGGCGCTGGGCCGGAAAGTACCGGGCCTCGATCCGGTGAAGCACATCCTCGCGGGTGCGGCCCCGGCCGGTGTCGCGGATCAGGATGCGGCGGGCCGCCTCCTCGAACTCGACCTCGAGGTAGATCAGGGGGCTCACGGAGAACACCGGGAGCCGCAAGGTGAAGACCCCCTCCAGCACGACGGTTGTTCCCGCCGCCGCGATGACATCCACCTCCGCCTGCAGGGCCGCCAGGTCGAAATAGCCGCTCCAGTAGACCTCGGCCTCTCCGCTCGGATCGTCCCAGCTCACCGAAGAGCGGAAGTCGTCCACATGCACCAGGGCCACGGGGGCGCCTCCGGTGCGCATGGTGTCCACCAGCCGCTCAGCGAAGGTGGTCTTGCCGCTGCCGTCGATCCCGTCCACCAGCACCACCGAGGATTCAGGCGGCCGGCCAGTAGCGCCTGGCAAGGGCACAGAGGGCCTCATGGCAGCGACCGTTGGAGGAGACGATTCCGCGATGATGCACCGGGTCGGATCCGCCGTAGAAGAGCGGTCGCCCATCAACGTCCGTGATTCGCCCGCCGGCCTCGGTAATGATCAGGCCCGGGGCGCAGGAATCCCAGGCCTTCTCCCGGTCGTGCAGGCAGAGGGTCGCGTCGAGCTCCCCCGCGGCCACCGCCGTCAGCTTCAGGGAGGCGCCCTGCGGCACCGCGTGCCGGCCGAGCGGCGCCTCCGCCAGCAGCCGGGAGAGACGCGCTCCCGGGGCGCGACGACTCATTCCAACCCGGAATTCATCCAGAGTGGAACCGCCCGATACCGCGATCGATTGTCGACCCGCCCCATCCTGCCGGAACGCACCCGCGCCTGCGACCGCGTCGAACAGGATGCCGGTCGCGGGCTGGTGGACTACCGCCACCACCGGCCGGTCCGCAACCAGCAGCGCGATGTGAACGGCAAACTCGGGGGAACCGGCGGCGAAGTCCCGCGTCCCATCCAGCGGATCCACCAGCCAGAGGCGACTGCCGGTCTCCGGCACGGGATCGGGCAATTCCTCACTCAGGACCCGGTCACCCGGAAAGGCACCGCGGAGATGGCTCTGGATGATACGGTCCGCTTCCAGATCCAGCCCCGTGACCGGCGAGCCATCTCCCTTGACCGACGTCCGATGGGTCCGGCCGGCCTCGGGGCCGAGCAGGGCGCCGGCCGCCAGGGCGGCGCCACGGGCGGCCGCGAGTGCGGCCGCGAGATCAGAGGATGTAACGCCGGAGATCGTCATCATCAACGATCTTCTCCAGCCGGCTGCGCACCGCTTCCCGGTCAAAGACGATTTTCTTGTCGGGGTAGTTGGGCAGCTCGAACAGCACCTCGTCCATCAGCGTGCTCATGACGGTGTGCAGTCGCCGGGCCCCGATGTTCTCCATCCGGTCGTTGGCGAGCCACGCGACCCGCGCGACTTCCGCGATCCCATCCTCGGTGAATTCGAGATCCGCGCCTTCCGCCGCGACCAGCGCCTTGTATTGCCGGGTGAGGGCGTTCTCCGGCTCGGTCATGATCCGGACAAAGTCACCCTCGGTGAGCGGGGAGAGCTCCACCCGGATGGGGAATCGCCCCTGCAGCTCGGGAATCAGGTCCGAGGGCTTGGACACGTGGAACGCGCCCGCGGCGATGAACAGGATGTGATCGGTCCGGACGTAGCCGTACCGGGTCTGGACCGTGGACCCCTCCACGATCGGCAGCAGGTCCCGCTGCACCCCCTCGCGGGAGACGTCGGGACCCACGGCCGTCCCCCGCTCGCCCGCGATCTTGTCGATCTCGTCGATGAAGAGGATTCCGTGGTTCTCCACCCGGTCGAGGGCGTCGTTCACCACGTCGTCCATGTCGACCAGCTTCTTGAGCTCCTCGTCCACCAGGATCCGGCGGGCCTCGGGAATGCGCACGGTGCGGCGCTTCTTCCGGCGCGGCATCATGTCCTGCAGCATCTCCATGAAGTTGATCTGCTCGCCTTCCATGCCCTGCGGCGGCTGGATCATCTCCAGCATCGGGTAGCCCTGCGGAGTCACCTCGATCTCCACCTCCCGCTCATCCAGCTTTCCGTCCCGTAGCATCTGGCGCAGTTTCTCCCGGGAGCGGGACCGCCGCTCCTCCTCCGCAGCGGGCATCGGCTCCTGCCGGGCCTGCCCACCCGGGGCAACGACGAAGATCCCCGGCCGGTCGCCCTTCTCTCCCGGCTCCGCCACACGCTCCATCCGGAGCGGGGTCGGCGGAGGCAGCAGGATGTCGAGCAGCCGCTCCTCGGCTCGCTGCTCGGCGGTGGGATACACGTCGTCCTCTCGCTCGGCGCGTACCATGCTGATCGCGGAGTCCACCAGCTCGCGCACCATCGACTCGGCGTCCCGTCCCACGTAACCGACCTCGGTGAACTTCGAGGCCTCTACTTTCACGAACGGCGCGCCCGCCAGCCGCGCCAGCCGGCGGGCGACCTCGGTTTTGCCTACTCCCGTGGGGCCGATGAGAATGATGTTGTACGGAGTGATCTCGTCGCGGATCTCGTCGGGAGTCTGAGCCCGGCGCCACCGGTTCCGGATCGCGATAGCCACCGCGCGTTTGGCCTGTTCCTGACCGACGATATAGCGGTCCAGCTCCGCCACGATCTGGCGCGGCGGAAGCTCCTCCAGCCAGGGCGGCGGTGGGGGCGTCTGATCCGGTTGCAGCTCCGGGGCATTCAGCTCCGGTTCAGAACTGGTCATGCAGTCCATTCCTGGGAAGCGTTCACAGCGTCTGGAGCGACGGCCGCCCGAGAGAGGCGGAGGGCCTCCCACGGTTCAGGTCATCGATACCCGCCTGCTTCTGGAGGGGGAATCTAACCCGGCGAGCTCGGCGAGCGTCCGGATGGTGCGGGTCAGCGATAAATGGTGTCGATGCCCAGGATTGCGCCGGTGCTGTCCTCCCTGGCCCGCAGCACCAGCCCGGTCGCGAACCGCCCGGCCCTTGGACGGGCCTCGAGCCAGAGCTGGCGCCGGCGCTGGAGCAGCAGTTGGGGTCTCCCTCCCGGTAGACCGGGGTGAAGTACCAGAGACCGCCTCCGGGCGCCAGAGTGAGGACACCCGCTCGTTCTCCCATGCCCGGTTCGCCGGCGACCGGGATCCACCCCTTGAACAACGTCTCGTTCTTCTGGAGCGCCCCCGGCGGAACAGTGAAATCCGGCCCGCTCCAGCAGCGCAGCTTGCCCCCGGTGACCGCCAGCGCGCAGGACTCGAACGCGGCGCCGGTACCGTAGATCCGGTTGAGATAGAAGAGCTCGTCCGTGCCGTCGCCATCGAAATCGATGGCGAGAGCGGTGTCCAGCCCGGCGGCCCCGGGCTCGGCCGCGTTGGAGAGGGCAAAGATCGGGGGACTGGTCGGCGCGGTGTCGCGTCGGAGCAGCAGGAAATGAAGCGGCCAGACGATACTGTCGCCCACAAAGGCACCCCCCTGGGGCCCGCAGCGGCGCCACTCCGCGGCCCGGAGGACGCCGTCGGCCTGGCGGACCCGGAATGCGCGGGCGACGGGGCACGCCGTGGCGGTGGAATCAATCCGGTGGAGGCAGGCGCGAAGAGAGTCGAGCGAGGTGGTCTGGTAGAAGCCGCAGTCGCCCGGGAACAGGCTGTCCAATCCGGGGGGCGGATCCCGGAGCAGGACTCTCTGACAGGCGGCCAGCTCCGTTGAGTCGGTTCGCTCCCATGGGCCGCACAGGCCCGGGGTGAGGACGTCGTGGTCAGCCGACGCCGCGGGCACCTCTCCGCGGGGTCCGGAGCAGGCGAGAACAAGCAGCAGGGCGAGACCGGGAAGGCGAGTGGACATGGATGGCCGCTGGTCTATCCGACGCTTAGTGCAGACTCGGACGCACAGACCGCCCGGAGCCCCCGACCCCGACCCCCGACACCCAGCCCCTACAACTCCAGAATCGTGAGATTCCGGTTGGTAAACACGCAGATTTCCGCCGCGATCTCCAGGGAACGCTGCACGATGTCTCGCGCCGACAGGTCGGGGAGCGAGGCCAGTGCCCTCGCCGCGGCGAGGGCGTAGTTGCCGCCGGAGCCGACCGCCAGGATTCCGTCATCGGGTTCGATCAGCTCTCCACCCCCGGAGAGCAGGTAGGTGTGCTCCACGTCGCTCACCACCAGCAGCGCCTCCAGCCGACGGAGCACCCGGTCGCTGCGCCAGTCCTTGGCAAGCTCCACCGCGGCCCGGCCCAGATTGCCGGGATGGCGCTCCAGCTTCTCCTCGAACTTCTCGTATAGCGTGATGGCATCCGCCACGGACCCGGCGAACCCGGCCAGCACCTTCCCCCCCTTGAGGGTGCGCACCTTGGTGGCGTTGGCCTTCACGATGGTGTCACCGATGCTGACCTGACCGTCGCCGCCAAGAGCGACGCGACCATTCTTGCGGACGGCCAGGATGGTGGTGCCGTGGTATTGCTGCAAACCTGCCTCCCTGGAGGGCGGGCACGGCAAGGTGGGTCTTCGTGGTCGCCGCACAGCTGTGCGGCGACACGAGGCCCACCCCGTCAGGCTCGCGGATGCGCCTGCTGATACACCTTCTTCAGCCGCTCCACGCTGGTGTGGGTGTAGATCTGGGTCGTGCTGAGGCTGGCGTGGCCGAGCAGCTCCTGCACCGCGCGGAGGTCCGCCCCCGCGTCCAGCAGATGGGTGGCGAAGGTGTGCCTGAGCGAATGGGTGCGGAGCGCATTCCCTCCGACAGTATCGAGCGCGCGATGCACGATCCGCTGCACGGTTCGCGGCGTGAGCCGTCGGCCCCGCCGCCCCAGGAACACCGCCCGGCGGTCTGCGCCAGGACGGGCGGCGTCGGTTTCACGGAGCTCGAGGTAGTGTCTCAGGGCCCGACTGGCCCGGGATCCGAGCGGCACCAGCCGTTCCTTGCGGCCCTTCCCCCGCACCTTCACCTGGTCGCTCAGCAGATCCAGGTCGAGCAGGTTGAGCCCGGTGAGCTCGGACAGGCGGAGCCCGCTTGAATAGAACAGCTCAAGGATCGCCAGATCCCTCACCGCTCTGGAATCCCCGCCGGCGGCCCGGCCTTCGGCCCCGGCGAACAGCGCGTCGGTGCGGTCGCGGTCGAGGTACCCCGGCAGATGCCGTTCCGGCCGCGGGGCCTTGGCGGCGCGGACCGGGGAGTGTTCGAGACCATGGTGGGCCTGCAGGAAGCGATAGAGCGAGCGGACCGCGGAGAGCGCCCGGGCCATCGAGCGCTTGGAGAGTCCGCGCCGCTGCATCTCGCCGAGAAAGCCACGCACCCCCAGCCGGTCCACCCGACCGAAGTCCCAGTCCCCCCCGGTGTGACGGTCCAGGAATTCGGTGAACGCTTCCAGGTCGCGGCGATAGGCCTTGACCGTATGACCCGAGACTTGGCGCTCCTTCTCGAGGTGCTCGAGGAAGGCGGCGACCTCAGGACGGACGGGCGGACGGGCGGACCGTTTCGGTCATAGACTCAGGCACCTGAGCCACTCCGCGAAGTCTGCCCGGGCCCGCTCTACCAGCAGCCGCTTCTTCATCTCCTTGCCCTTCTGACCGCCTGACCGCCTGGCCGCTTCCGGTCCCAGCACTTCGATGAGTCCCCAGTTTGCGTTCATGGGCTGGAAGTGCATAGGGTCGGCCTCTCGAAGATAGCGGTACAGCGCCCCGAGCATCGTGGTCGGCGGTGGGACGGTCACCGACTTCCCCGCCAGCCGCCGCGCGAGGTTGATCCCCGCCAGCAGCCCGGTGCCGAGCGACTCGGTGTAGCCCTCCACTCCAGTGAGCTGACCGGCGAAGAACAGAGTCTCGTCGTCCCGCGCAGTGAGGCCGGGGCCGAGACACGCGGGGCTGTTGATGTAACTGTTGCGATGAATGCTGCCATGACGCAGGAAATCCGCCCCTTCCAGTCCGGGAATCATCCCGAAGACCCGTTTCTGCTCCGGGATGCGGAGGCGGGTCTGGAACCCCACCAGGTTCCACATCTGCCCCGCCCGGTCTTCCCGGCGAAGCTGCACCACTGCCCAGGGCTCCCGGCCGGACCTCGGATCCGGCAGGCCGACCGGTTTCATCGGCCCGAAGCGCAGGGTCTCGGGTCCCCGCCGGGCCATCTCTTCCACCGGCAGGCAGCCTTCGAAGTAGGGCACCTGGTCGAACTCATGCGCGGTGAACTGGTCGGCGGTCGTGAGCGCCGCGATGAACGCCTCGTACTCCTCGCGGGTCATGGGCGCGTTGAGGTAGTCGTCGCCCTCGCCCTTGCCATACCGCGAGAGGGCATAGAGCCGGGAGTGGTCCAGCGACTCATCGCTGACGATCGGCGCGATGGCGTCGTAGAAGGCCAGCGCGGTAACAGCGGCCGAGCCGGGCGGGGGCGAAAGTGCGGTCGCCGGTGTGGCCCCTGAGGGCACTGTGCCGGCCGGTGGGATTGGCGGGGCTTGGCCACCGGCCGGCCCAGTGCCCGAGCCCGAGTCGCCGATGCGGGCGAGGATTGCACTCGCCAGCGCCGGAGAGGTGAGCGGCCCCGTGGCCACCACCCCCGGAGAAGGAAGGTCGACGACCTCACCGCGCTCGAGCGTAATGCGGGGATGGCTGGTCAGTTGGGCATGCACTCGCCCGGAAAAAACCGCCCGGTCCACCGCGAGGGCGGCCCCCGCCGGGACCCGGGCCTCGTCCGCCACGGGCAGCAGCAGACTCCCGAGCGCGCGCAACTCGGCTTTGAGCAGGCCGTGGGCGTTGGAAAGTTCGGTGGACTTGAAGGAGTTGCTGCAGACCAGCTCGGCCAGCTGATCGGTCTGGTGCGCGGCGGTTCGGACAGTGGGGCGCATCTCCCGGAGCCGCACCCGGACCCCCCGCTCTGCCAGGGCCCAGGCTGCTTCCGAGCCTGCGAGCCCCCCGCCCACCACCGTGACGACCGGGGTGCGGGAGGCCGGGCTCACGTCGCGGCCGCCTCCTCAGCGTCCATCACCACGATCCGGTGCTGGCACTTGAGGCAGGTCCGGGTCTCACCATCGGCCTTGCTGAATTTCTTTTCCATGCCCACCCAGCCGCAGTTGGGACAGGTGTCCGGCACGGGCCGGTTCCAGGTGGAGAAATCGCACGCCGGGTAACGCACACAACCCCAGAAGGACTTGCCGCGCTTGGTCCGGCGTTCGGCCAGGTCGCCGACATCACACTTGGGGCACTTCATTCCCAGCGGAATGGAGCGGGTGCCCTTGCATTCGGGGTAGCGGGTGCAGGCCAGGAATTCGCCGAACCGGCCGGTCTTGATCACCATCGGTGCGCCGCACAGCTGGCACTTCTCATCGGTCGGCCGGTCCGGGGCCTTCGCCTTCTTGAGCGACTTCACGTAGTCGCAGGTTTGCTTGTAGTTCACACAGGCGAAGTACGGACCGAACCGGCCGGTGCGGAGCTCCACCTTGGCGCCGCACTTGGGACAACGCTCCTTCTCCAGCTCCTCCGGCTTGAGGCCGTGCGCCTCGGCCACGATGGCGCCGAGATTCACCGCCGACAGCGCCTTGCTGAACGGGTCGTAGAAGTCCGACAGCACCTTCTGCCAGGCCAGCTCCCCCTCTTCGATCTTGTCCAGCTCGAGCTCCATCCCCGAGGTGAACTCCACGTTGAAGATCGACGGGAAGCTGTCGACCATGATCCGCTCGACGGTTTCTCCCAGCTCGGTGGGGGTGAACCGGCGCTGTTCCAGCTTCACGTACTCCCGCGCCGTGAGCGTGCTGATGATCTGGGCGTAGGTGGACGGCCGCCCGATCCCGAGGCGCTCCAGCTCCTTCACCAGGCTCGCCTCGGAGAACCGGGGGGGCGGCTCGGTGAAGTGCTGGCTCGGGATGATGGCACGCACCTCCACCCGGTCGCCCACCTCGAGCGGCGGGATCGGAGCCAGGTCCTCGACCGACTTCCCTTCCTCGGCCTCGCGGCCCTCGGTATAGACCACGTGATAACCGTCGAACAGGAGCACCGAGCCGGAAACCCGGAACAGATACTTGCCCAGGTCGAAGTCCACGATCGTCATGTCGTAGACCGCCGGGTTCATCTGCGAGGCGACGAACCGCTGCCAGATGAGCTGGTACAGGCGGTACTGGTCCGGCTCGAGGTACTTCTGCATGTCCTCCGGCCGGCGCCGGACGTCGGTGGGCCGGATGGCCTCGTGGGCATCCTGCACCCGCGCCGCCTTGGAGGTGTACTGGTTCGGTGTGTCCGGGAGATAGGGCTTGGCGTAGTTCTTCGCGATGAACGACCGGACGCTCTCGATCGCCGCCTCCGACACCCGGACGGAGTCGGTCCGCATGTAGGTGATCAGGCCGGTCGGGGCATCCTCGCCGATCTCCATGCCCTCGTAGAGGTCCTGGGCGGCGCGCATGGTCCGGCGGGCGGAGAAGCCCAGCTTCTTCGCGGCCTCCTGCTGCAGCGTACTGGTAGTGAACGGCGCCCCCGGGCGCTTCTTGCGGTTCCGCCTCTCGACCTTGGTAACGACGAACTGCAGCTTCTGCACGTCGTTCACCACCGCCGTCGCGGCGGCTTCAGTGGACAGCTCGGGATTGTGCCCGTCGATCTTCTTGAGCTCGGCCGTGAACGGCTGGCCGCCCTTGGCACACTCCGCCGCAATGCTCCAATACTCCACCGGCTTGAAGGCGCGGATGTCCCGCTCGCGTTCTACGATCAGGCGGAGCGCCACTGTCTGGACCCGGCCGGCCGAGAGACCGGTCTTGATGCTCTGCCACAGGATGGGGCTGGCCTTGTAGCCCACCAGGCGGTCCAGGATGCGGCGGGCCTGCTGGGCGTTCACCAGCCGGTCGTCAATGACACCGGGCTTGGCCATCGCCGCCTTCACCGCGTCCTTGGTGATCTCGTGAAACAGCACGCGGTGCAGCGGCGCCTTGGTCTCCAGCTGGTCCGCCACATGCCACGCGATCGCCTCGCCCTCGCGGTCCGGGTCGGTCGCCAGATATACCGCACTCGCGCGCCTGGCCGCCTTCTTCAGGTCGGCCAGGGTCTGGGTCTTGCCCTTGATGGTGACGTATTCCGGCCGGAAGCCGTTGTCCACGTCCACGCCGAGTTTCCGGGTAGGGAGGTCGCGGACATGGCCGATGGTGGCCTTCACCTCGTAGCCCCGGCCCAGGTACTTCCCGATGCTCTTGGCCTTGGTCGGCGATTCCACCACGACGAGAGCCGTACCGCTTCCCACCTCACCTTCGTCTCCATCACCGCTGGTGACCCGCGGGGCGCGCTTCTTCCGGGCCGGTGCCGTGGCTACGGCCACCGGTTTGACCTCTGGCCTGGTGGCCGCCTTCACGGCCTTCGCTTCGCGAGGACCGGGAACACGCTTTGCTGGAACCTTGGGTTTCTTGGTCGTTGCCATGCGCTCGAGTTTACCTGCCGTGGGTCATCCCGGGAACAACCCCGGATGCCCACAAGAAAACGCCTTGCGGGGTACATTGGCAAGGCGAACCAATCGAAGTTGCTGCACCCCAATCACTTGACCCGCTCACCATCCAGCGTTGGCACGGGCCAGCTGAACCACTTCATCGGCCAGCGCGGAGGGCGATTTCACGTCCGCCTTCACCTCGCTGTCCGCCCGGGAATAGAATGCGTCGCGCTCCTTGAGCAGTTGCCGCATCTTCTCCACCGGATCCTCCCCGATCAGGAGCGGGCGTCCACCATCCGCGGAACGCTTGGCGGCGGTCACCGCCATGGTTCGAAGATAGACCAGGTAGCAAGAGGGCCGCACTTCCTCGAGGGCGCCGGGCTGTGCCGCCCAGCCGCCGCCCGGCGTGATGATCGCGGGCTCCCCGGAGACCGCCTGTCGCATGGTCTCGAGCTCGAGGGCCCGGAATTTGGCTTCGCCATGCTCGGCGAAGATCCGGTTTACCGGCATCTGCATCTTCCGCACGATCAGCGAATCGATGTCCACCACATGGCTGCCGAGCCGTTCGGCCACCAGCTTGCCGACCGTGCTCTTCCCCGCCCCCGGCAGACCGATCAGCACGATGTGCCGTTTCATTGACCCTCCACCGCTACTGCGCCCGGCGGAGCGAGCTCGGTCCACCGCTCCCGCAGACGGGCCAGATAGCCCTCGAAGTTCCGCCGCGTCTCCGTCAGGGAGTCGCCGCCAAATTTTTCCAGCCACGCCTCGGCCAGGACGAACGCGGTCAGAGCCTCCGCGATCACACCCATCGCCGGTACGGCGGTGACGTCGGAGCGCTCGGCCTGCGCCTTGGCCGGGAGCCCGGTCCGCAAGTCGATCGTCGGCAGCGGCGACATCAGCGTGGCGATCGGCTTCATCCCGACCCGGATGACCAGTGGCGCGCCGGTCGTGATTCCGCCTTCCAGCCCCCCGGCGTTGTTGCTGCGCCGGACATAGCCGCCGTGCAGGCTGGGCGGGGGCGCGGGCTCGCCCGGGGTGGCAGCCGCGTCGATGGGATCATGGACCTCCGAGCCAGGCCGCCGCGCGGCCTCGAAGCCCATGCCGATCTCCACCGCCTTGACTGCGGGAATCGACATGAGCGCGCCGGCCAGCCGCCCGTCCAGCTTCCGGTCCCAGTGGACGTGACTCCCGAGACCGGCGGGCAGCCCGCGCACGACGACCTCGCATTCCCCACCGAGCGTGTCCCCGTCCTTCCGGGCCTGGTCGATCCGCGCGATCATGGCGGCATCCACCGCCGGGTCCAGCACCCGGACTTCGGAACGGTCCGCCGCCGGATTGAGCGGCAGCGGGAGGTCGGCGGCGGGAGCATGGGCCTGCCGTGCCTCGATCCCGCCGAGGGACACCACGTGGCTGCCGATGTCTACTCCGAACTCATCCAGCAGCCGGCGGGCCAGCGCACCGGCCGCCACCCGAGCGGCCGTTTCCCGCGCGCTGGCGCGCTCGAGGATGTCGCGCGCGTCGCTGCGGTCGTACTTGAGCACACCAACCAGGTCGGCGTGTCCCGGCCGGGGACGGTTGAGCCGCCGGCGTCGCTCTTCGCCGGGGACCCCTTCGGCCGCCATGATGTCTTCCCAGTTGCTCCAATCCCGGTTGTGGATCAGCATCCCCACCGGCGAGCCCAACGTCTCCCCCGCGCGCACGCCGGACATCCACTCGATCCGGTCCCGTTCGATCTTCATCCGGGCGCCCCGGCCGTAGCCCATCATCCGCCGTCCCAGATCCCGGTCCACCCATTCCGCCGACACCGGCAGCCCGGCGGGGAGGCCCTCGACGATGACCACCAGGGCCTTGCCGTGAGATTCGCCGGCGGTGAGGAAACGAAGGGGCATCGGGGATAGTGGTCTGTCAGCTCGGATTTGGGCCACGGGGCCCGGGTTCCTGGTTGAAAGCTAAGAGCTATGAGCTGAGGCTGATAGCTCATAGCCCCCGCAGCTCATAGCCCTTGGCCCTGGCCCGAAACACGAAGCCCGACCGGCGGTCGGGCTCGCGGCTTACGCGAGGACGGGCCGCCGGTCAGTCGCCGGAGGCGTCGTCGATGATCCTGGGTGTCACCAGGATAATCAGGTCCTGGCGCTCCTCCTGATCATTGGTGAACCCGAACAGCTTGCCCACGATCGGGAGGTTGACCAGCATGGGAATGCCGGACTTGGTCTTGGTCACGGTGGTCACGGTTAGCCCACCGATGACCGCGGTCTCCCCGTCGTTGACCAGCAGCTGGTTCTTGGCGTTCTGCTTCTGGATCGTGAACCCCAGATCGGCGGCGGCCAGGGTCCGGAGATTGGAGCGCTCGGCCTCGATCTGCAGCATGATCTGCCGGTTGTTGGTGACGTGCGGCGTCACCCTGAGCGAGATACCGGTCTCCTTGAACTGCACGGTCGCCTTGGGCAGCGTGCTCCCTGTCCCCGACGCGCTGAAGTCGATGATACGGACCGGGATGTCCTCGCCCACCTTGATGATCGCCTCGCGGTTGTCCACCGTGGTTATCGAGGGCTCGGCCTGGACGTCGGCCAGGGTCAGTTGCTGCAGCGCCTGCAGGAAGCTGGTGAAGGAGTACCCGCCGATCGTGGTGGACCACAGCAGGCTGAGCGCCGGCTGGGCAATGATGGCGTCCGCATTGGCGATCGCCGCGACGCCGTCACCGGCGAAGACCACGGTGTTCTTGTCGAAGTTGTCCCCGCTGGCCGGATCGACTCGCGAGCGCAGCTTGTTGAAGAAGGGATTGTCGCTGAGACTCTTGCCGCCGAAGTCGTACTGCAGCCCCAGGGCCTCGAGGTTGGTCCGGTCCACGAAGATGATCTTGGACTGGATGGAAACCTGCGGCGTGCGCACGTCCAAGTTCTTCACGAACTCCTGCACATCCCCGATCTTGCTGCGGGTCTCGGTCACGATCAGCGAGTTGGTGGTGGTGTCCGCAACCACCGCGCCCCGCTTGGAAACGATGGACTTGACGCTGTTGATCATCTGGCTGGCGCTGGCATAGTTCACCGGAATCATCCGGGTGGTGAGCGGCTCGGTGGAATCGAGCGCCGCCAGGGTCGCCGGCGAGTCCACCCGGATGATGCCGCCGGGCAACTCGATCGCCTGCAGCCCCTGGGTGGCCAGCACCGCCGCAAACGCCTCGGTCCAGGGCTGGTTCTTGATCTCGGCGGTTACCTCACCCTTCACATCCTTGCCCAGCACGATCGTACGGCCGGAGAAGGCGGCGAAGCCGGCCACCACGTCGCCGATGTTGGCCCGGTCCCAGGTCACGGTGATCCGCGCGGCGGGCTGCTGTGCCGCGAGGATGGCAGGGGCGGGGCCCGGGGGCAGCTCCACCTCAGGGGCGCGGCGCGCCGCCACGGGCGGTTGCAGATCCGCGGGCGAGGCGCTGGACCAGGCGAGGAAGCTGTCGTCGGCGCCGAACCGCACCCGGATGGCGTCGCCGCTCTTCTCCAGGCGATAGTCCCGCGCGCCGTCGAGGTAGATGGCCACCCGGACCACGTCGGGCCGGAACTGGGAGTAGCGGATGTCGCGGATGCCGCCGCGCGCGACCCCGTCGTAGGCTGCCCCGCTCTTCTGCAGGGTGGCGCCGACGACGTCGATCACCAGCCGGTCGGGCTCGCGCAGGACGAAGTCCCGCACGTCGACGGTCGAGCCCTGGAAGGCGATGACGATTTCGGCGTGACCGGGGGTCGGGACCACGCTCACCGCTGTCACCTCGGCGCCGGCGGGCGGATCATCAGCCCGGGCGGGCTGGGCCGCGAGAAGCGCTGCGGCACCGAGGCAAAGCCCCAGCGCCAGCGAGGAAACGAACAGGAACTTGCGCGTCATTGGGTCTCCGCCTCCCTCTTGCGAAGCGACAGGGTCTCCTGCCGCTCGAATCCGATGTCCTCGACCGTGAAAACCACGTCTGTCTGCCGGATCTGTGCCACCTTCAGACGACCGAGCCGGTCACCCACCCGCATCTTGTATCGCTTCTGGCTGGTCTTGTCCCGCAGAATCGCAACACTGTTGTTGGCCCGCCGGAGATCCAGGTACACCCCGACCAGGAGCAGGTCGGAAAACTCCGGCCCCAGCTTGTCCTCGGTGATGAGCGAGGCGAACGGATCGCGGGCGCCGCCGGCGTAGGTGAAGGTCTCGCGCACCACTTCGGTCTCCCGCGCAACCTTGGTCGAATCGGTCCGGGTGCTGTCCGCCTTGGCTCGGCGGAGCGAGTCCTCCCGGGCGCGGGTGGCCAGCTGCGCGAGCGAGTCCTGTTTCGCGCGCTCCTTGGCCAGACGGATCGAGTCTGCCCGCATGACCTGCTGCTGTTGCGGGGTCAGGGCCGGCTTGCCCGGCGCCTGCGCCGGACCGGCAGGCGCCGCCGTCGGCTTCGAGGCTTCCACCGGTGCGCTGGCCACCGGCTTTGCGGCCGGCACCTTCGCCGTATCCTGGGTGGCTGTCGGGGCCGGAGTACCGGCCGGGGTGGTCGCGGCGACGGCCGGCTGTGCCGGCGGCTTGCCGCAGGTCTGCAGCACCTCGGGCTGGATCATGCCCGCGGGCGCGGACGCCACCTTCTTCTTGCCGGCGGGCGTCTTGGTCAGCACCGCGAGCACCGAGTCGGAGCAGCTGGTGAAATGAGCCCGGGCCAGCGAGTCCGCCGCAGCCGCCCTGCGGACGCTATCGCGCCGAGCGCGGACGGCGGCGAGGTCTACCGCTGGGGGCTCGTCTGCCGCCTTCTTGCCGCCACACGCGGCCAGACCGAGGATCAGCCCGAGCAGGGCCGTCCGGGCGAGCGCCTTAGGTGCCACTGGACTGTCCCTCCGGACTCGAGGTCTTCACGAAGGTACGGACCTGGAACCGGGCCTCCAGCAGCGCCCCGGAGCTGTCGCCCAGCGCCTTGGCGCGGGTCGGGTCGGCCACGCCCAGCGTCAGGTCCACCGGCACGATGATCCGCTGCAGACTGGCCACGTCCGAGAGGAACTCCCCCAGCTGGTCGAACCGGCCGATCACCGAGTACTGGTATTTGTAGGTCTGGAATGGCGCGGGACCCGGCTCGGGCGGCAGTGGCTGGAACTGGGCCACCTGCACACCCCGGATCTTGGCCCGGGTCGAGATCTCGTCCATGAGGTTCGCGACCTCGTTCCGGTCCGGCACCAGCCGCCGCATGAGCTCGAGGCTCGTGCGGTAGCCTTCCAGCCGGCGGCGCAGATCCTCCACGCTGCCCTGCGCCAGCAG
This sequence comes from Gemmatimonadota bacterium, assembly GCA_041499215.1. Lineage (GTDB taxonomy): Bacteria > Gemmatimonadota > Gemmatimonadetes > Gemmatimonadales > GWC2-71-9 > JADJOM01. The sequence goes on from JBGQJV010000001.1 coordinate 15,105, forward strand.
CTTCTTGGCGCTGTCCGTCAGCAGCACCAGCGAGTCGAGCGTCTTCTGCCGTGCCGTGATGCTGTCGCGGGTCTGGGTGAGACCGCGGAGACCCAGGGTATCGAGACCGGTTCCGCTGTAGCCCAGGTACCCCACCACGATGGCGATGAGGCCGAGGAGCAGCGGGACCTGGCGTTCCTGCGAGATGCCGGCCATGGCTACCTCACCGACTGGCTGAGGGGCACCGTGCGGATATACGCCGAGTCCGCACGCTGGAACGACGCCTGAATGGTGAACTGGGTCACCGGCCGTTCCTTTTCCACGATGGTCTTGGCTTCGAGCGGAGTAACGTCCGAGACCCAAGGCGAGGCCTCGAGCTGCCGCAGGAACCTGGTGTATGCCTGGAGGTCCATGGTGCGACCCTCGAGGCGGAAAGTGATCGGTCGGGGGGCGGCGGTGTCCGCCGTGTCGGCTACCGCGGCCGGCGTCACCTGCGCCGCCAGGGTGGTGAGCCAGGTGTACGGCGGCAACGCCTTGGCCACTTCATCCAGCACATGCGGCCAGACGTACCGGTTGCCATCCACGCCGCGGATGGTGGAAATCTGGGCCAGCAGGGAATCGCGGATCATTTCCGCCCGGCGCTTCTGCCGCAGCAGACCATCGAACCGCTTGTACTCGTCGCGGGCCGTCTCCAGCCGGGGTCCGAGGTCGTTGAGCTTGGCGTTGGCGGCGACGAAGGACACCCCGAGGAAGCCGGCGACCGCGAGACTCAGTGCGACCGAACCGACCAGGAACGGATCCTTGACCTTGGCGAAGATGCCCTTGGCCCGTTCGCCGACGTCCTTGAACCCGCCCCCGGCGGCCTTGCGCTTCTGACCAGGGCGAAGATTGACGGTGATCATCATGGGTGGCGGACTCCGGGCTTCGGGCTCACGCGGCGGTACGCAGCGCCAGACCGATCGGCAGCATCAGGAGCGGAGAGATCTCGTCCATGTTCATGGTCGAGAAGACCCCCTCGGCGACCTGCAGGCGGGCGAGTGGATTGGCCAGCTCGACCGGCAGGCGCAGCCGGTCTCCCAGCACCTTGTTGAGACCCGGAATCCTACCCCCGCCACCGGTCAGCCACAGGCGGGAGATCCCACTCGCGGACCGGCTGGCCGACTGCAGGAAGGCCGCGGCGCGCTCGATACCCACCGCCAGCTCCTCACCGCGGGTCTCCAGGAAGGGGTCCAGGATCTCGTTGCGCTCGAAGCCCTGCAGCAGCTGATCGGCTTCCTCGGCCGAAAGCCCCCGCTCCCGCTGGATGTCCTCCCGGAAGCGCCGGGTCCCGACCGGCAGGTCCCGCGTCAGGACGGGGATGCCGTCCTCCAGGATGTTGATGTTGGTCATCTCGTGGCCGATGTTCACCAGCCCCACCACCCCGCGCATCTCATCGGGGTAGTTGACCTCGAACGCGTTGTGCAGGGCAAAGGCATCAACGTCGATAACGGCAGGGGTGAGGCCGGCCTCGGCCAGGAGAGACACCTTGTTCTCCACCAGCTCCCGCTTGGCGGCCACCAGCAGCACGGTCATCTGCAGCCCTTCGCCGTCGGGGTCCAGGATCTGGAAATCGAGCTCCACGTTCTCCATGTCGAATGGCACGTGCTGCTCGGCCTCCCAGCGGATCACCTCGCGGGCGTCCGCTTCCTTCATCCGGTCCATCTGGATCTTCTTGATGATCACGTCGCGCCCGCCGACCGCGATCACGACCTGCCGTGGCTTGAGTCCGGCGGAGGCGAGCAGGCCCTTGATGGCATCGGCCACGATGCCCGGGTCCATGATTTCGCCTTCGACGATCGCGTCGTCAACTACGCTGGTGTAGGCCACCTTGGTCAGGACCGGATCCCCGGCGCCATGGGTAATGGCGACGAGTTTGATCAGGCCTGACCCGATGTCCAGGGCCACAGTGGTCTTCTTCCGGCTGAAAAGGCCCATAAAGGCATCCAGACCGTGTCGGTTCTTGGAACTGGGAGTGGGATGGCTACGCTACAAGCCGTCCCGGCTTTTGTCAAGCTGCCAAGTTGCTTTAGGTGGAACCAACAAGCTATTGCCGAGGCGGAACTTATCCCACTAGCCATCAGACGATGCTTGAGGTACGACCCACCATTTCATGACTCGAAGCACACCTCGTACCACGACCAATCCGGGATTATCGGCCAACGGCCCTAACAGGCTGAGGGTACGTCCTGTAAGCTGCAGCCGAACAAGATGTTACAAGCGGCAAGCCACGACCTCGGTCGTGGCAGGGCTGGGAGCGACTGGGGACTACCCGGGAAAGACAGTGCGGCGGACGATCCGGTGGATCGCCCGCCGCCTTGTCATCCTGCGAGGCCTAGTAGCAGGACGGCGAGCCTTCCTGAACCACCGCCGCGTTCGGAGCAGGCGCGGTCCCGACGTAGATGCCGCAGGTCTGCGGCGCCTGGGTCACGGCCGGGTTGGTCATCGTGGCGTTCCACCCACCCGCCGTCACGTTGGCCAGAACCAGCACGTTGCCGGTGCTCGGGGTGAACGCGACCACGCCCGCGGCCTGCACCGCGCCAATCGCCGGCGCGTAGGCGTTGTTGTCCGAGAAGTAGGCTTCCTGCGCAGTCACCAAGTTCCGCAGGTCCGACTTCATCGAGGCCACGACCGCCTTCTGCTTGGTGTTGGCGAACTTCGGAATGGCGATGGCGGCCAAGATGCCGATGATCACCACCACAATCAGAAGCTCGATCAGGGTAAAGCCCTTGCGATTCATGCTGCCTCCAGATGAAGTACCCATTGAACGCGGACGTCGCGCAGCGAGACACCAGTACCGATTGCTCAGGGGGCAACGCGCATGCCAAAGAACATGACACCTCGCTAATGCAATAATCCAGAATGAGTTGGACCATGCGGCACTATTCCTGGACCGGCCTCCCGCGGCCTTTCGGTTGCCGGATTCTGCATGAGGTCTTTCACCTCTGGACGAGTGGCCAGCCTCAGGGCCAGCGCCACCATCCGCGCACCACTGGGAGCGTATGTGTCCGAAATCCGGACCGCCCCCATGATCCAGCGGTCGGCGATCGACCTGCCTCCCGCTCCAGCTCCACCCTGGGCATCCCCGACCCCGAGCGACAGTCGCCCCATTCAGGGAGCGACTGCTCTGGCCCTACCACCCTGATAGTATAGTGACAGTAAGCCGACACTCGCATCGCCTCCGTGAGGGCCGCGCTCGAGGTCCGCTCGGGAGGGTCGGCCGTTTGGAGTTCAATGAGCTGGGCAACGCCATCCCTCGCCAGGACGGACCCGTCGGCTGTGATTGCTTCGCCAACCGACCGGAGCAGGAAAAGATGGGCGCCGAGGCGTATGACAGAGTCGTGGGTTCGGATCGACCCGGGAAGATCAGGTCCAGCGAGTGGTGCCACGATGCCGGGGACGAGGTCACTCGTGACCACCGAGTCCCACTCGGCTACGTGGCGGCCCACCGCGCCCGCAGCAGCCTCGTAGGCCTGGCGGGCAGCCAGCTGACGGTAACCGCTCAGCCAGCGTAGCCTGGCCGCCGCGAGAACCACGGTGGCGAGCGCCCCGGCGAGCAGCAGGGCCACCATCGCCATGAACAGCGCCACCCCCTGTCGGTTCATTGCAGGTTCCTCGGCTGTAGCTTCACCCTGGCCGAGTCACCGGGGCGCGCAGGGGAGAGGCGCAATTCGAGCTGACGCACCAGCGCGGGCTCGGCCACCTCCCGCCCCATGGCATCGCGGTAAGTCAACCGGAGACCCTGCGGCGAGAGCGGGCCGGTGACGGGCTGGATCGCCTCGCCTGCACTTTCCGATCTCGCTCCCAGCCACCATTCCCCCTGGGAGCGATACAGCCTGAGCTGCATGATCTCGAATGTCCGGACCGGCACGAGGGGAGGAAGGCCGGTCAGTCGGGAGGCATCAATGTCGGTGCCCAGTCTGAGCGCCGGCTGGCCGGCACAGCTCGAGCCGCTCACGCTGCTGATGGCCAGCGCTGCCCAGGTGCCGTGCCCTGGTGCGGAATCGGCGGACAGGAACAGCAGCAGACTGTCCCGACCAGGCTGGGGAGTGCGCCAGAGGCTCTGCTGGTCACGCCGAATCCGCACCTGATCCGTCGCCACGAGACAAGCGAGCCCCGCCGAGCGGAAAGCGCGATAGCTCATGGAGTCCACCCCAAGCCGAAGGAGATCGGTAGCGCCATCGGCACGCCCGACCTCGGCGAGCTCAGCCGCGAGCCAGGCGCTGGCTTGATCCAGGGTGCCATAGGCCTGGTCCCGCTCGAGCAGGATCCCGGTCGCGCGCCGCTGGCCGATCAGCGCTCGGGTCACTGCCGTGCCCAGCAGACCAAACAGCACCAGCGCAACCAGGAGATCCACCAGGGTGAGTCCTCGGCGTGTGGTCAGAGACATGGTAGGAAGGTCCATGCCGTCTCCGCGGAGGCTCTCCCCATGGATGGGAACGAGAGGACCAGGTTGACCTCGCGGCCGCCGGCCGCAGGACTAATGTCCCACCGGGCCCCAGTGCCGGGTGTCCCGATGGCCGAGCCCGAGGCGACGGCGGAGCAGCGGCCACCCTGGGCGTCGAGCGCGCCCCTGAGCGAATCCAGCACGGTGCCCGCCAGCCTCGCCGCGGTTGCTGCGCGCTCGCCTGCTGCCTCGGCCCGCAATGCCAGAGCGGTCGTGGCCGCGGCGCCGAGCACCCCGACAGCGAAAATCAGCAGGGCGACCAGACACTCGACTGTGGTCAACCCGGTGTTGTCCCGATTCATCATGCCCCGCCTGGTTGGATCGGGGCAAACGTTAGGGTCCGCAGGTTCCCGGGAAGGGCACAGATCCACGCGGAGCGGTGCGCATCAACGCGAGGGGGAAAAACCGCGGGGCGACGGATCGCTCCGTCGCCCCGCGTCCTTCTGAAGCACCCGGCCGCTTAGTAGCAGGACGGCGAGCCTTCCTGAACCACCGCCGCGTTCGGAGCAGGCGCGGTCCCGACGTAGATGCCGCAGGTCTGCGGCGCCTGAGTCACGGCCGGGTTGGTCATCGTGGCGTTCCACCCACCCGCCGTCACGTTGGCCAGAACCAGCACGTTGCCGGTGCTCGGGGTGAACGCGACCACGCCCGCGGCCTGCGCCGCGCCAATCGCCGGCGCGTAGGCGTTGTTGTCCGAGAAGTAAGCTTCCTGCGCGGTGACCAGGTTCCGCAGGTCCGACTTCATCGAGGCCACGACCGCCTTCTGCTTGGTGTTGGCGAACTTCGGAATGGCGATGGCGGCCAGAATGCCAATGATCACCACGACAATCAGAAGCTCGATCAGGGTAAAGCCCTTGCGATTCATACATCCTCCGCTGGTCGCGGCCCAGGGAGGCCGCATGGGGTTGTTAGTGAACTGCCGTGTTACCGGCAGACCACTAAGGCAACCCGCATACCAACCGCCCGCAATCCGCTAAGGTGCCTCGCGCCAATGTGTTAAAGAGTGTTGCACGGGTCCATCGGCTCGGATCGGGGTGGCAAGACGCAAGGTGGGGTCTGCGGACCGGAGCGCCAGGTAACCGCGCTCCGGCGTTTCTTCGCGCTAGTCAGGGCCTTTTTCACTTCATGAAGGGGCTGGAGTCTGCTGTTCCTCGTACCTGGAGAGCTTCCTATAGAGGGTGGAGGGGTCGATACCGAGGACCTCGGCGGCCCGCGTCTTGTTGCCGCCTTCGGATTGAAGCACATACATAATGTAGGCGCGCTCGATGACGTCGAGGGTGGGGTTGGGATAAGTCCGCTCGGCTACCAGGGGATCCTTGCGCCGCTTGGTGATGCGCTCGGGCAGGGCCGCCGGCTCGATCACGTCACCCCGGGTCAGCACCCAGGCGTGTTCCAGCGCGTTCTCCAGCTCGCGCACGTTCCCGGGCCAGTCGTAAACCATGACGGCATCGAGCGCCTCCGAGGAGAGCGCCTTGGGCTCGGCGCTGTGCTCGGTGGCCAGCCGCTGGAGGAACGACTCCATCAGCAGGAGCACGTCCTCCCGCCGGTCCCGGAGCGGGGGCAGGTGGATGGTGATCACGTTGAGCCGATAGAACAGATCCGAGCGGAAGCGGCCGCGGCGGGCTTCTTCCTCGAGATCACGGTTGGTGGCGGCGATGATACGAACATCGACCGGGATCGCCTCGGTGGCCCCGACCGGGATCGCCTCCCGCTCCTGCAGCACCCGGAGCAGCTTGACCTGGAGCGCCGGGGCCATGTCGCCTACTTCGTCGAGGAAGAAACTCCCTCCCCGGGCGGCGGCGAAGAGTCCCTGCTTGTCGCGTACCGCGCCGGTGAACGACCCCTTCACGTGCCCGAACAGCTCCGACTCCAGCAGGTTCTCCGGCAATGCTCCGCAGTTGATGGAGAGAAACGGACCGTCGGTGCGGTTGGAGGTATTGTGGATGTAACGCGCCACCACTTCCTTGCCGGTGCCGCTCTCCCCCTGGATCAGCACGGTCGACTCGGTGGGCGCGACCTGTTCCGCCAGCTTCATGGTATCGAGGAATCGGCGGGACTTGCCGATCGGCCGGCTGACACTGGCGCGGTCCCGTCGCTTGATCTCCTGCCGCAGGTGCTTGTTCTCGACCCGCACCGCGCGGTAATCGGAGGCGCGGCGCAGGATTGCTACCAGCTCGTCATTGGCGAATGGCTTCTGGATATAGTAAAAGGCGCCGGCGTTGACGGCCGCGATCGCGGTCTGCAGCGAGGCCTGAGCGGTCATCAGGATGACCGGGGTCATCGGGTCCTGCTCCCGGGCCGCGGCCAGGATGTCGAGCCCGGTGACCTGGGGCATTCGCACGTCGGTGAGGACTACATCGTGGGTGCCGGCCTTGATCGCCTCGAGACCGGCCTTGCCGCCCTGCGCAGTGGTGACCTCGAAGCCCTCCTTCTTGAGCAGGATCCTGAGGGTATCGAGGATGCCGGACTCGTCGTCGATGATCAGGAGCGAGGGTTTCTGACTCATGCCGCTTCCTCCGCCGCGCGCCGGGCGGGAAAGAAAATCGTGAAGGTCGTGCCTTTGCCCGGATGCGAATCCACCAGCACCATCCCGCGATGCGCCTCGACGGCGCGCTGCACGATGGCCAGGCCGAGACCAGTACCGCCCGCCCGGCCGGTCACGAACGGCTGGAACAACCGCTCCCTAAGCTCCTCGGGAATGCCCGGCCCGGTGTCCTTCACCTCGAGGCACACCGGCTGCTCGAGGGTACAGCCTCCGGGCAGCTCGGCCACCTTCGCCGGCCGGGTGGTCACGGTTACCACCGCCGGTCCGCGGGCCGCCTGGACCGCATTGAGCAGCAGGTTGGCCACCACCCGGTGCAGCAGGTCCTCGTCCCCGTCGAGCACCGTCCGGGCCCCCTGCACCCGGATCTCGATCTCCGAGCGGCAGTCGGGGTGCTCGCGCACCAGCCGCGCGGCGGCGGTGACCACGGCCTGCAGATCCACCGGAACGAATTCGGTCGCCCGGACCCGGGCGAAATCCAGGAACTCCGACAAGAGCCGGCTCAGGCGGTCACTCTCGCGAACGATCAGCTGGGCGAGATAGCGGTCGTCTTCGTCTCCATGCGCCGACCGGGCCAGCTGCTCCACCGAACTCCGGATGGAGGCGAGCGGGTTGCGGATCTCATGGGCCAGAGATGCCGAGAGTGCCGCAACCGCCTCGAGCCGCTCCGCGCGCAGATTGAGCTCGTTGAGCCGCTTGAGATCGGAGATGTCGGTGAAGATCGCGGTCACCGAGGGGCGTCCATCGGAATCCCGTTCAAAGGTCGTCGTGGAAAGCCCGATGGGGAAGATCCGGCCGTCGGCGTGCTGCACGGTACCCTCGCCGCGGCTTACCTTGCGGCCGTGGCGGATGGCGGCCACCAGCGCCGCCCAGAGCTCGGGGGAGCGCAGCTTGAGCTGATCCAGCACCGGCAGCCCCGTCACCCGCTCGCCGTCCACCTGCAGCAGCCGCTCGGCCATGGGATTGATGAACGCGAGCCGGCCGGCGTCGTCCACCGTCATGACCCCCGAACGGATGTGCCGCAGAATCTCGTCGGCCTCGAGTCGCACCCGGCGGAGCTCGATCTCGAGCGTCTGGCGCTCCACCCCGGCGGCCCGGAGCCGCGAGGCCAGCACCCCCACCAGCACGTAGGCGGCAATGAACACCCCGACCTGGCCCCAGAACGCCAGACCCGGGATCGATCCCTGGAGCCACATGCTGTCCGCGAAGTATGCTCCCGCGATGGTGAGGGCCACCAGCAGACCGCCACCGAAAGTCATCAGGAGGGCGTAGGCGGCGATGATCAGGATGTACAGCGATGGGAACGGACTACGCGGCCCTTCGGTGAAGTGCACCAGCAGGGTGGTGAGTCCGATGTCCCCCAGGGCCTGCAGGTAGAAGAACAGCTGGCCCGGGCTCCGGTGCCGGAGCCAGACCACCCAGTAGCCGTACGCCGTAAGCACAAAGGCGAACAGCACCCCGAGGCTCACCAGAAAGGAGAGCCCCGGCTGGCTGGTCCACTCGAGCGACGCGAGTACCAGGGTCGTCACCGCGAGCACCAGCCGGGCTCCGAAGACCCAGGAAAGCAGTGTCTTCTGGTCCGGCAGGGCGCGGGCACCCTGGCGTGGCGGGGAGTTGGCCATCGAAGACAAGTTTAAGTGAACGGGAAGGCTGGGAACATGGGCGGACAGGCGGACAGGCGGACGGGCGGGCCGTCACCTGCAGCATCACGTGGCGAGAGCACCCGGATTGCTCACTGTCCGCCGGTCCGCCGGTCCGCCGGTCCGCCCTGGTCGGTTTACATCCTCCGCTGTGCCGATGGGTCGCTCTATACCGGCATCGCCCGGGACCCGGAGCGGCGCCTGGCGGAGCACAATAGTGCCGGTGGGGCGGTGTACACCCGAGCGCGCCGCCCGGTGACATTGGTTCACCAGGAGCCGGCCCGGGACCGTTCCGCGGCGCTTCGACGCGAATGGGCCATCAAGCAACTGAGCCGGACGGAGAAGTTGGAGCTGATCATGGGGAAGAAGGCGACAAAGGCGACCACCGCCACGAGGCTACGAGGCCACAAGGCGACAAGGCGACAAGCCGACGCGGAACGCGGAACGCAGAACACGGAACGGTTTTCCTCCATCCGCCCCACCGCGATCAGGTTCCTCGCCCAGCTCAAGCGCCACAATACCCGGCCGTGGTTCGAGGCCAATCGCCCGGTGTATGAGGCGGAGATCCGCAATCCGCTCAAATCCCTGGTGGAAGAGGTGGATGTCCACCTGGCGCGAATCGCGCCCGAGATCACGGGCGACCCCCGGCGCTCGATCTTTCGCATCCACCGGGATGTGCGGTTCTCCCGGGACAAGTCTCCATACAAGACCCATGCTGCCTGCTGGTTCTATCATCATGACGCGGGCCGGGGAGTGGGAGGAGAGGCTCAGGGAGGAGCGGGATTCTACTTCCACTTCTCCCCCACCGAGAGCCTGCTCGGCGCCGGCATCTGGATGCCGCCGCGCGACTCGCTCATGCGGCTGCGCCAGGCGTTGGTGGACGACCTGGAGAGCTTCGAGGGGATCGTCCTGAGCAGGCAATTCCAGCGGCGCTTCGGCAAGTTGGATGAGGAAGCACTGCTCAAGCGCACCCCCAGGGGCTTCGCGGAGGACCATCCCGCGGCGCCGTGGCTCTTGTATCGGTCGTTCACCGTGGGTCGGGATCTCCGTCGGAAGGAGTTGCATTCGCCGGCCCTGCCACGCACTCTGGCCCGGGAATTCGAGGCGCTCACGCCCTTCGTGCGGTGGCTCAATGCTGCCCTGGGCTTCCGGGCCCTCGACCGGCGGGTATAGCCCGCGGCAAGCCGCCTAGGCCTCGCATGAGCGCGCCGGGACCGTCGCCGAGTCCCCTCACCCTCCTCACCCGGGCCCTCCGGCGTCGCTGTCCCAACTGCGGCAGCGACGGGCTGTTCACTTCGTGGTTCCAGATGCGGGAACGGTGCCCGACCTGCCTCATCCAGACCGAGCGTGGCGAGCAGGGCTACGTGGTGGGTGCATACATGTTCAACATCGTCGCGTCGGAGCTCATCTGGTTCTTGCTGGTCGGCTCAGTCACCCTGGCCACGTGGCCCGATCCCCCATGGAACCTGCTGCTCTTCGGCGGGGGAGCGCTGATGCTGATCCTGCCGTTCCTGTTCTATCCGTTCTCGAAAACCGTGTTTCTCGCCTTTGACCTGTTGTTCAGGCCGGTGGGCGAAGATGAGCCATAGGGATGGGACTCTGAAGGTTCCGCGTTCCGCGTTCCCCGTTCCGCGTTTGAACCACGCGACGCGCCGGGTTCAGGCGGCTCCCTCCGGGTCAACGAAGGCGGAACTCGGAACGCGGAACCGTTCAGCCCTATTGCCATTGCACCCGATACCGGCACACCTCTCCGCCCTTCGCACGGCACTCTTCCTCGACGATGACCACCGCCCGGGCGCCACACATCTCGAGTGCCTTTCGGTGCCAGCCGACCACGGTCAGGCAGTCCGGGGCGCTGAAGGTCTCGGCGTCGTGGGTGGTGAGCACCCCCTCCTTGTCGCCGGTCCGCTGGTATTCCCGCCGGCCGGTTTCGTAGTAGAGCCGGTAGATGGTCGGGGCCTTGGCGAGGAAGGCGTGAGGGTCACCCGGCGTAAGGAAGGCGTGATGCAGCTTGGCGAGGTTCTGCTCGGCGGAAGCCTCACCCAGTCGGAGGAAGAAGTGGCTGTGCCCGCCGCCCAGCACATTGACGATCGCCTCGTCGACCCGGCGACCCAGGTCGAAGGGATACCACTTGACCGGGAGCAGCCGGCCGAGTTCGTGCTGATCCTCGGGAGAGAGGCTGCCGAGGACCTTCTCGCGCCCCGCGACGCCGAAGTGCTGATCGATGAAGCCAAGCCTGGCCTTGAGAACGGTCCCTTTGACTTGTTGCATAGTTGGGCTGGAGGCTCCCTGGTATCGTCGATTGGGCCAGAGCGGGATAGTGGGCTGGTGCGAAAGTCTAACTGGGAGTTACTCTGGGTGCATGGGCCCGCCCCCGCGCACCGACCCACTGAGCCACTGAGCCACCCCACTGGCCGACGATCTCAGCCGCTCGACTCACACCATGCCCGCTGAACCTCCCGCTCGCGTCAGACTCGATAAGTGGCTCTGGGCAGCCCGCTTCTTCAAGACCAGGGCCCTGGCGGTGGAGGCCGTCGACGGTGGCAAGGTCCGGGTAAATGACGATCGGGTGAAACGGGCCAAGCAGGTCCAGGTGGGAGACCGGGTGGAGATCCGGCTGGGGCCGTACCTGCACGCGGTCGTGGTGCAGGGGCTGTCCGAGCGCCGCGGGCCCGCCCCCGAGGCAGCCAAGCTGTATCAGGAGACACCGGAGAGCGTCACGGAGCGTGAGCGGGTAGCATTCCAGCTGAAGGCCGCCCACGTCCTGTTCGTGCCGGAAGCCAATGAGCGTCCGACCAAGCGTGATCGGAGGAGGCTGGAGGACTTTCGCAAGAAGTCCGGGTGGGAGTAGGCCCTACTCCGACCGCAACGCTTCGGTGGGATCAATCCGGGTTGCGCGCCGTGCCGGGAGGTAGCTGGCCACCAGGGTAACCAGGGCAAGCAGTCCGCCCGCGCCCAGCAGCGCGACCGGATCCCCCGGCCCGATACCGAACAGCAGGCCCCGCAGCGCCTGCCCCAGTCCCAGCGAGAGCAGGCCGCCGACCGCGATCCCCGCGCCGGCGAGGATGGCACCCTGCCGAATCACCATTCGCCGGATCTCTCCGGGACCGGCGCCGAGGGCCTGGCGGATGCCGAACTCGCGGCTCCGCTTGACCACATTGAACGAGACCACCCCATACAATCCCACCACCGCTACCAGCAACGCAGCCGCGGCAAAGGCGCCCAGCAGTATTAGCGGCACCCGCCTTGCAGCCACCGCCGACGCGGACTCGACTTCAGAGCTGAGCGGAGCAACCTCGTAGAGCGGCACCCCCGGATCCTGTCCCCGGATGAGCGTCCTGACTTCCCGGGTCAGGGCCGCCGGCGCGAGGCTCGACCGGATCACCAGCGACATCCGGGTCGAGGGATACTGGAGGTGCGAGAAGTAGATCGTCGGCGGGGGCGGAGACTCGAGCGCACCGGTCCGGACGTCTCCCACCACCCCCGCGATGTCCCAGGTGGAGTCGGGGAATGCGTAGAACCGCAGTCGCCGGCCAAGCGGGCTTGCTCCAGGGAAGAGCTTTGCCGCCAGGGAGGCGTTGAGCAGGACCGACGGCCGGTGGGCAGAGTCATCACGCGTATCGAGCAGCCGGCCGGCGACCAGCGGCACAGCCAGGGTCGGGAAGTAGCCCTCGCTCACCGCCCGGGTGGCTGCTTCGAGCCGGGCGGAGGGCTCGGGCTCCGGCTCGCCTTCGATGTGGAATGTGTTGGTGTTGCCGCCGTTGAGCGGCAGATTGGTGATTGCCGCTGCGCTCGTCACACCAGGAATGCGCCTGATTCCGGCAAGCAGGTCCAGGAAGAACCGCTGCTGTGAGGCAGTGGCCTGGTACCGCGGGCCCGAAAGACTGATCCTGCCCGACAGAATCCGATCCGGGACAAAGCCAAGATCGAGGCGAAGCAGCTCGGCCAGGCTCCGACCGACCAGCGCGGTCCCGGTCAGCAGCACCAGGGTCAGCGCGATCTCGGCCACGATCAGGCCGTCCCGGAGTCTGAGCAGGGAGCCAGCAGCCGTGGTCCTCGGGCCTCGACCCATCAGACCGCCACCGTCGGCCTTGAGCGCGTGAACGATCGGCCCGAGCCCTAGGGCGAGGGTGGTTCCGGTTGCAAGAAGCGCGGTGTACCCCAGCACGGTCCGATCGAGTTCCGCCGACCGCAGGTACGGCAGGTGCGCCAGCAGACTTCCGGGGAGCGCTCCCACGACCAGCCGGACTCCCGCATGCGCGAAGGCAAGTCCGAGCAGACACCCGATGGCCACAAGGAGAACACTTTCCATCAGCAGCTGACGGGCAAGGCGCCACCGCGACGCACCCAGAGCAGCCCGTACCCCCATTTCCTGCTCGCGCCCCAGAGCACGCGCCAGCAGCAGGCTGGCGATGTTGGCGCACGCGATCGCCAGGACCAGCACCATGGCGGCGAAGAGCGCCATGAGAACCGGCCGCACGGTTCCCAGGAGCTGGTCCCGCAGCGGAATCACCGCCGACTGACGGCCCTGGTTGCTCGCGGGATACTCCGCCGCGAGTCGCGTCATGATCTGGTCGAGCTCTGCGCCGGCCTGTCGGAGAGTGACCCCGTCGCGGAGCCGACCGACCACATTCACCCAGTGGTTGGCCCGCTCGGAGCGCCGCTCAGCGGTCCGCCCCAGCGTGAGCCAGAAGTCCACCTCGCCGAGCGGCGCAAAGTGGAATCCGGCCGGGAGCACTCCGATGATGCGGAACAGGCGGCCATCCAGGATGAGGGTGCTGTCCAGCGCGGCTGGATCAGCGCCGAAGCGAGCCTGCCAATACGCGCGGGTCAGCACCACCACCGCCGCGCCGTCCGGCACATCCTCCTCGGGGCGAAAGCCGCGGCCCAACACCGGTGCCGCCCCCAGCATCTCGAAGAAGCCGGGGGTGGCCCGACCCGCGGCCCGGACCTCGGCTCCCTCGGGTCGGGCGACGACCACATCGCTCTGGTTGTAGCCTGCCATCGCGGCGAAGGACTTGCCCTGCGACCGCCAGTCCAGAAAATCGGGGTAGGAGGCTTCGCTGCGGGCGTCGCCCTTGGTCTCCCACAGATGGACCAGGCGGTCGGGGTCGTCATAGGGCAGACCACGAAGGATCGCCGCCCGAAGCACCGTGAAGGAGGCGGTGTTTGCGCCGACCGCGAGCGCGAGTGTGAGTATCAGCAGCGCCGAGAAGCCGGGCGCACGGACCAGCAGCCGGATGCCAAAGCGCAGGTCACTCCATAGATCGGCCCACAACTCGGCGCGCTGGAGGCGATGGGCGTTCCCTTGGTCGATCCGTGCCAGTTCCTTCCGCGCGGCCTCGAGATCCCCGAACTCCCGCTCGGCGGCACGGCGGGCATCCTCTGGCGGGAGGCCCCTGGACATGAGCTCCTCCGCTCGTGCCTCCAGGTGGAAGGCCAGCTCGTCCTCGATCTCCCGTGCCGTGCCGTGCCAGCGTGGCAGCACGCGCCGCAGCCAGCGGATCATGACTGGGCCTCCCCCAGGCGGAGCACCCGGAACACCGCCTCCGCATACGCGGTCCAGGCGGCGGATTTCTCGCGCAGCGCCCGCCGGCCCTGCGGGGTGAGCCGGTAGTACTTGGCCCGGCGGTTGTTATCGGAGAGACCCCACTCCGAGACGATCCACTCGCGCGCTTCCATCCGGTGAAGCGCCACGTACAGCGCCCGATCCTCTACCACCAGCGAGGAGTCGCTTGCCGTCCGGATGGTCCGGGCAACGGCATACCCATGGGCCGGCCCGGCCGCGAGTGCCTTGAGGATGAGAAGATCGAGAGTGCCCTGAAGCAGGTCGAGCGAAGACGGCATGGCGTTCCCCGGAACCGTTCCGGGGAGCCCTACGGATGGTCCCCAGGATCCGTTTCACGACGCACCCCTCAACTTCCCACCACCCCCGCCGATAGTAGTGACTAGCGGCACCGGGCCTAGGGACGGCCCCCAGTTTCGCCGTGTGCAGGGGACCCGGAGCGACCCATGCCCGTCTCAGGCACCGCAATTGCCAGCGCGCTCAACGCGCTCAGACTGTACACCCGGCGGGTCGATCAGGCGGCCGAGCGGATTGCCTCCGCGGGGTTGTTCGACGTCACGACCGAGCCCGCGCCGAGCAGTGACCCTGCCACACCCCCCGCTGCGGCACCGGAGCCGGTGGATCTTGGCGGCGCGATGGTCGACATGATGATTGCCCAGCGGGCATTCGCCGCGCAGCTCAGGGTGCTGCGGACCGCGGACGAAATGCTCAAGGAGACCGTGGAGCAGACCAGGGCGAAGTAAGGCGGAAAAGGCGAGAAGGGCGGAAGGACGGGAGTCTCCTCCCGCCGTTCCGCCCTTTCCGCCCTCCCGCCCTCCCGCCTTGCCGCCTTGCCGCCTTGCCGCCTTGCCGCCTTACTCCACTATCACCTCCCCAGTCATGAACGGATGCGGCTCACAGTGGTAGACGAAGGTCCCCGGCACATCGAAGGTGACCGTATAGGTTACCCCCGGCTCGAGCGGGTCCGAGCTCCATTTCCCGCCGTCAGCGGTGGAGGTATGGGCCGGAGTCCCGGCGGGCTCACAGTTGACCCAGGTCACCTTCCCTCCCGCCCGCACCCGCACAGGAGTGGGCGCGAAGGCGAACCCGCCGATCGCAACCACCGTCGAGCCGAACTGGCTCGGGCTGAGAATCACGCTACAGGAGCCGGAGGAAGGCCCGGTCGCGTTGCTGCGCTCCGACACGCAGCCCGCGGCTGCGAGGACGAGGCCGAGGAGTCCGACGACCAGAGTGGCCCTCATTTGACCACCACCGTGGCTGTCATGAAGGGATGCGGAGTGCAGTGCAGCGGGTAGCTGCCCGGCCTGGTGAAAGTGTATCGCCACACCTGGCCGCTCTCGATCATCCCCGAATCGAAGCTGGTGTCGTCCGCGGTGACGGTGTGCGGCATGGGGTCCTCGTTCTTCCACTCGATGGTGGTCCCCGCCGCGATCTCAAGCTGCTCCCCGGTGAACTTCAGACCCTGCATCGTGGTCTTCACCACGGCCCCGACCACCGGCCCCGACGGGACGCTGCCCGGTGCTGCGGACGCAGCCGCCCCCGAGGCAGCGGGTGCCGCGGCGGCGGGCCTGGGCTTGTGGCCGAAGTACCGCGCCAGAGTGACCGGGATCGTGAACTCGAACCCGTACCGCGTCAGGGTCGCCCCGCGCGAGGCGCCCTGCAGCGTCGCGGTGTTGGTGTTGCTGGCGTGCAGTGAAATCGTGTGCGGGGTATTGGGAATCGCGATGGCCAGGCCGGCGCTCCACGCCGCCTTCTCCCCCCTGGCTCGATCCGGCGACGTGAGGCTCACCAGGTCGCCGTGCAATCCCAGGTGCCGGGTCAGCTTGAACGCCGCGCCGCCTCCCACGGCCAGCTGCGCGCTGCCGTTGTGGACGTATGGGTTCGACAGTGCCCGCCCGACCGCGACCAGCCGGAGAGGACCTGCCCGCCGTGCGAGCGACAGTTCGCCATCAAGGCCTTTCGCCGCGATGTTCCACCCGACCTGCCCGCCCACGTCCAGCGGGAATCCGCCGGCCTGCGTAAGTGGCTGGACCCGACCGAAGAACTCCCACTCGTTAGGATACGCCGGCGCGAGTGTGGAATTGGTCGCGTAGTTGAACCCGATGGTCGTACCCTGGAGCAGGGAGAACGCCACGAGGAAGGTCGGGAAGTTGGTCAATTTCCTGACCGGCGCCGGGCTCTTCACGAAGCGGTGCAGGAAGTTGAACTGCACCGTGCCCGGATGGATGACCCAGTCGCCGGAGACATTGGGCGACCGGTCGAGGTTGCCCTGGGCCGCGAGCGATCCGGTTGCCGGCGCCAGCAACAGAACGACCAAGACTCCACGCTTCATTCTGGCTCCGATGGCCGTGCTGCCGATGGCACTATTGCACCCGGATCCGGCCGTTCATGCCCTGGTCCTTGTGGATCGTGCAGAAGTACTTGTACTCGCCCACCTGGGGAAACACCCGGGACGGGCTCGAGCCGGGTGGAGAATCCGGGATGTTCCCGCCGGGCGGAGCGAGGGTCTCGAAGGTGAT
Source organism: Gemmatimonadota bacterium (assembly GCA_041499215.1). Taxonomy (GTDB): domain Bacteria; phylum Gemmatimonadota; class Gemmatimonadetes; order Gemmatimonadales; family GWC2-71-9; genus JADJOM01. The sequence continues at coordinate 31,834 of JBGQJV010000001.1, forward strand.
GTTGTGGGTGGTCCCCGAGACCTGCCACACCACCGTTTCGCCCGGCCGGATGGCGATATCGTCAGGATTGAACTTCACGCCCGGAGTGGCGATCACCGCTCCGACCTGGCTACCGACAGTGATCGTCGACGTGGCACTGTGCGTGGTGCCGCCGGCCGTGAGCGTGGCGGTGACCGTTGTCGAGCCGACACCTCTGCCCGTCACCAGTCCGGTGGGTGTCACGGTGGCCACGGCGGTGCTGGAGCTGCCGAACACCGGGCCCGGGAGCCCCACCATCGCCGCCCCGGTCTGATCGAGCGGCGTGGCGGTGAGCTGCACCAGACCGTTGAGCTGCACGAACGGCGCCTGCGGGGTCAGCTCCAGTGCGGTGTAAGTCGGCGTACCGGTACTGCCGGTCACCACCACTGTCCCGGACATACTGGAGTGCCTGGTGCAGACGTAACCGTAGCTGCCGGCCGAGGTGAAGGTGCGGGACTGGCTGCTCCCCGCGGGCTGGTCGGGGATGTTCCCACCGGGCGGCTGCGCCGCGGTGAAGGTGACGTTGTGAGTGTTCCCTGAGAACTGCCAGGTGACCGTCCCGCCCGCAGCGATGGTCACGCTCGGCGGCGCGAAGGTCAGATTCGGCGTGGTCACCGTCGCTCCACCGGGCACCGGCGCACTGACCAGCATCGTGGCCGTGGCCGAGTGAGTCACCGCACCACTGCTGATCGTCACCGTGATGTTGGCGGTGCCGGCCCCCATCGCCGTCACCATCCCGGCGCCATTCACCGTGGCGATCGCGGGGTCACCGCTGCTGAACCCCGGGGCCGGCAGCCCCGTCATCGGCACCCCGGTCTGGTCCAGCGGCACGGCAGTCAATTGGACCGTCCCGCCCAACAGCAGCGTGGCGGTTGCCGGCGTCACCGCAACCGACGAATAGACTTGCGCCTGGCCGGACTGGACGATCACCTGCCCCGTCATGTTGTTGTGCCGGGTGCACTCGTACGTGTAGACCCCCGCGGTGGGGAAGGAACGCTGCACCGTGCTGCCGATCGCCTGGTCGAGCACGTCCCCCAATGGTGGCACAGGGCCTGGCAGCCAGGTCACGTTGTGTACCGCGCCGGAGAACTGCCAGGTGACTGTCTGTCCGGCCAGGATCGTGACCGTGCCCGGAGCGAAGGTGAGGTTCGGCGTGGTCACGGTGGCACCCGCAGCAGGCGCGCTCACCCGGATGAGGCTGGTGGCTGCAATGGTCGTCCCACCGCTCGTGATCGTGGCCGTGATCGTATCCACGCCAGCGCTCACAGCGGTGACCAACCCGTCTGAGGCCACGACCGCCACAGTCGCGTTGGAAGTGATGAAACTCGCGCTGGGGAGGCCCGCAATCGGGACGCCGACCTGGTCGAGCGGGGCCGCCGTTAGCCTGAGCGTGTCTCCGGAAAGGAGCGAGACGTCGGCGGGCGCGAGCTGCACCGAGGTGAACACTTGCTGCTGACCCGACTGCACGATCACGGTGCCGCGCATATTCGCGTGCCGGGTACAGTCGTAGACGTACGTGCCCGCGCTCGGGAAGGCCCGGGAGACGGTGGTCGGCGGCACCTGGTCAGGAATGCCGCCGCCGGGAGGCGCTGCAGCGGCGGTGAAGGTCACATTGTGCACCGCGCCCAGGAAGATCCAGGTCACGCTGTCGCCCTGCGCGATGGTGATCGTCGCCGGCGCGAAGGTGGTTCCGACGGTGGTCACCGGGTGAGCCGGCGCGCCCGGCGCAGAGGCGGTCACCACCACGATTATGGTATCCGCGTGGGTCGTACCGTTGGCCGTGAGACTGGCGAGCACCCGGGTGCGGCCCACCGCTCCGCCGGTCACTACCCCATCGACGACGCCGGCGATCGTGCTGTCCTCGCTCGCCCAGCTGGCCGCCGGAAGACCGCCCATTGCAATGCCATCCTGGTCCTTCGGTGTCACCGTCAGCTGCACGGCCTCACCGACCGCCACCGAGATGCTGTCGGACGATATCGATAGACCGCTGAACTCAACCTGCGGCTGGATCGGCCCGGCGGCCCCACCACCCCCGCAGCTGCCGAGCAGCATCACCACGAGCGCCTGACAGAGCAGGAAGAGATGCGGACGGCGCATCGGCCCCTCGAGATACAGGATGGTCCGGGGAGTTGCGAATAGACATTCATGAGGCAGGCGCAAGGGATCTCTCTCCCGCCCGCATCACGGCGGAGGAGTTCGACGCAACCAGCGTTCCGAGGAGAGCCCAGCACGGGATTTGGGTCCGGAAACCGAGGGCAACTGCCTGCCACACCATGCACTTAGTGAGAGGGCGGCGGCGCAGTAAGCCGGTGAAGAACCGCCTCGCAACTGCTGCGCAGCGGTACGCCTGTACCGAATCGAGATGGAAAGGGATGACACTCCCAATAGGAAAGCGGGGAACGGGCATGGTACCCCATTCCCCGCCGCAGGGACGCCTGCTCTCCTCGGAGTCACTCCAGCCAGTCGGCGATCGCCTCGATTTCGCCCTCAGCTAGCTCGTGGCCAGCCTCTCGCCAATCGAGCCGGACCTTGGCCCCACGCGCGCCGAGGAGCTCCGCCAGCCTGGCGGTGTTCCCGGGCGGCACAATGGGGTCATGCCGGCCCGCGCCGAGCCAGACTGGTGTGCCGGGCAGGTCTTTCGGCTCCGGCTCCAGCGGAACCATGGCGCGAAGCAGGACTGCGCGGGCCAGCACCTCGGGCCGGAGCAGGAGCAGGCTGGCCGCGATGTTTGCCCCATTGGAGAAGCCGACTGCCGTCACCCGCCCGGGGTCGAACCGGTGGAGCTCGGCCGCGTTTAGGATGAAAGCCGCGAGCCCCTGGGTGCGGGCGACCAGGTCCTCCTGATCGAACACACCCTCGGCGAGCCGCCGGAAGAACCGGGGCATGCTGCCGCCTTCCAACACCTGGCCTCGCGGACTCAGCACGTTGGCACCGGGCCGGAGAATCCGGCCCAGTTGCAGCAGACTATTCTCGTTGCCGCCCGTCCCATGGAGCAGCAGCAGGGTCTCCCCGGAGGTCCCCGGGACGTAACGATGAACGAACTCCGTATCCACCGCTATGCCTCCACCGGCGACTGCTTCGCACCGGGCAGGGTGATTGGGGCCAATAGCTGCTCGATGGCCGCACGCTCGGCCTCGAACTGCGGCGGCAACTTGAGCGACTCGCCCAGGGTGGCTTCCGGTTCGTCGATCAGGAAGCCGGGGCCGTCAGTGGCAACCTCGAACAGGACGCCGCCCGGTTCCCGGAAGTAGATGGACTGGAAGTACTGTCGGTCCACCACCGGGGTCACCGAGATGCTGTGTCCAAGCACGTCTCCACGCAGTCGCAACTGCTGAGCCGGATCCGCTGCCCGCCAGGCCACATGGTGCACGCTGCCCGCACCAAGACTCCCCGATGCCGCGTTCGGATCCCGCAGCAGATCGACCACCCCGCCGTCAACTCCCGCGGGTGGAGCGAAGCGTCGGAACGCACCGTCCTCCCCCAGCGGCACCAGACCGAGCACGTCGGTGAGAACCTGCGCCGTGGCATCGACCCCTCTCAGGGTGAGCGTGGTACCCTGGAAACGTCGGATGGCCGCGGCACTGGGTACGGTTGAGGCCGGGTGTACGCTCAACTGCTCGGCCACCTTGCTCTCCACCAACTCGAGGGCCATGCCGTCCGGGTCACTGAATCGAAGGGTTGGCGCACCGAATCGCTCGCGGAGGGTCACGCCGCCGACCTGACTCGTGCCCAGCCGCTCTTCCCAATAGCCCAGCGATCCCGCCGGCACGGCGAACGCAGTCACCGTGGCCTGGCCGGCACCACTGCGGCCCCGAAACGCCCCGGCCCAGGGGAAGAAGGTCAGCAGGGTCCCGGGCCGGCCGGTACGGTCGCCATAGTAGAAGTGGTAGGTCCCGGGGTCGTCGAAATTCACGGTCCGCTTCACCAGGCGCAGTCCCAGGGTACCTGCGTAGAAGTCGAGGTTACGCTGCGGATCGCCCGCGATGGCGGTGATGTGATGGATTCCTGAAGTCGGGTTCTGCATGATTCGCTGCTCCTGCGCTGCTTTGTTGTGTTGCCCTGTTTGGCCGTTCGCCGTTGGCCGTTCGCCGTTCGCCGTTGGCCGTTGGCCGTTGGCCGTTGGCGCTTGCTCTCTCGGGTTCGAGCCTGTCCACCTCCGACTGCTTCCCTCTCACTACTTGCTTGTGCCACTGCTTACTGCCTACTGCTTACTGGCTCTCTGCTCACTGCTTACTTCTCACTGTCACTGCCCGCCCCGGGCCGCCAGGCCGAGTTTCCGGCACAGCCGGCTCAGTTCACGCTGTTCCGCCTGGGTGAGCGCACCCAGCAGCCCTCGCACCCGCGCCGCATGCTCGGGGAACGCCCGGGCTATCAGTTCCTGCCCCTTGTCGCTCAACCGGACGAGGTAGGCCCGGCGATCATCGGGATTGGTGTCTCGCCGGACCAGCCCGCTCCGCTCGAGGTTGTCGATGACCGTGGTGAGATTGCTGCCGCTCACCAACAGCTTCTCGCACAGCCGCGCCTGGGGCATCGGCCCCAGGTGAAGCAACGCCTCCAGCACTCCGAACTGGCTCTCCGTGAGGCCATGGGCCTTCGCAAGCGGAGGGTTGAGCCGGGCGGACAGGCTGTTCACCGCCCGGCGGAGCTTCACGAAGCTTCCCAGAGCCAGGAGGGCGGCGGGGTCGCGGCGGAGATTGGCAGTCATATCGTCCGATGTCGCATTGTTCGACGTCGAATATAATGAGCCAGCAGACCAGGTCAAGGGCCCGGACCGGCGCCCGCCAGCCGCCGCAGTGCCCCAGGCTCCAGCGCATGCCCGCCCCCAAACCGCTCGGCTCGGGCACGGACCCCTTTCTGGGCCAGGGCCCGGGCCTGCGCCTCGATGCCGCCCGCTGGAGCGAGCGGATCCTGGTCACCCGCGATCAGAGTGACCTCACGCCCCTGCATACGCTCGGCGACCCCGGGCATGGCGTCGGCCGGCGGATCGACCCCCCACAGCACCAGCTGGTCCGGGAGGGTGGCGCCGGCCGCGACCCAGCGAGCCGCCATGGCCGCTCCCTGGGAGAACCCGAGAATGCCTACTGTCGCCCCAGACCGGAGGGAGCCAGCCAGGTCGGCATGAAGCCGATCCAGGTACTGCAGGGTATCAGCCAGGTCCGCCTCACGGTCCTCCCGCGTCAGCCAGGTGGCGCCGATGGCCTGGGCGTGCCGGCCGTCGCGGGCCGTCTCCAGATAGAACCGGGACAGGGCCTCCGGCGCGACAATGAGGCTGGCCCTCCGCTCACCCAGCGGCTCGAGCTGCCGGAGAAACCGCTCCGCCAGCATCGCATAGCCGTGCAACGCGATCCACAGATGGTCCGCCTCCCCGGGGTCGGGCCCGAGCATGAAAAAGCGGGCGGTGCGTGCCACCTGGAGGTGGTGCGCCGAGACAGTCCTCTTTGGGGTGTTCTCGTTGGTCATGAGTCACACATCAAGGCGCGGGGCTCGAGACTGGCCGAGGGAGAGACACTGGAAGGTGACTGAGGAGTTGCTCGATTCGAAGGGGGAGCCAGCCGGAAGGCCTGCCCGGGGTCACGCGGTGCATGGGGGCAGCGGCGGTCCGGCGCTACCGAGGCGGCGCGCCGTCGGCAGGCCTGGTTGCGAGCGCCCGCTCAGGCGGCGTCGGACAGGGAGCCGCTGGCGGGTGCCGGGAGCTCCCGGCGGGGCTGCGCAAGGAGCCGCGCGATGTCGGGTGCCGGCAGCGGCGGCGCGAAGAAATACCCCTGGCCCATGCTGCACCCGAGGAAGCGCAGCGCAGCACACTGCTCGGGCGTCTCCACGCCCTCGGCCACGGTACGGAGCCGCAGGGTGTCCCCCAGGCCGATGATGGCCCGGGCAAGCGCGGACTTGTCGACCCCGGCGTTCACGTCCTCGACGAACGGACGCGCGATCTTGATGAGGTCAATCGGGAAACGCTGCAGGTAGCTGAGCGACGAGTAGCCGGTGCCGAAGTCGTCGATCGCGAGCTGGACCCCCAGCTCCTTCAGGGCCTTGAGCTGCTCGAGCACCGAGCCGGTGGTCTGCATCAGGACGCTCTCGGTGATCTCCAGCACTACCGCCTCGGGAGCCACCCCGGTTTCGGTGAGCGCCATCCGGGTCTCGTTCACCAGGTCGAGCTCGGTGAGCTGGCGGCCGGAGATGTTGACCGACACCGTCAGCGGGGTCTCGGGGAAGGCGGTGCGCCAGACCTGGGCCTGGCGGCAGGCCTCGCGGAGGACCCAGCGCCCCATCCGCACGATGAGTCCGGTCTCCTCGGCCAGCGGCACGAAGTGCTGCGGCAGCAGGTGGCCGAACTGGGGGTGCTCCCAGCGCACCAACGCTTCGATCCCCTCGATCCGGCCGGTCTTGAGGGAGAAGATCGGCTGGTACGCCAGGTAGAGTTCCTCCCCTTCGATCGCCCCGCGAAGCGCCACCTCCATCTCGCCCCGATGCTTCACGTCGGTGTACATGTGGGCCTGGTAGGTCTCGCTCCGGCCCTTGCCACGCCGCTTGGCGGTATACATCGCCATGTCGGCGTTCCGCAGCAGGTCGTCGGCGGAGTCCTCCGGACCGGCAGTGGCGACGCCGACGCTCATCTTCACATGCACCTCGTTGCCGCCCAGGACGAACGGGCGGGACATCGCCTCACTCAAGCGATCGACTACGGCGGTGACACCCTCGGCGTCTGCGCCGTCTTCGATCAGCACGGCGAACTCGTCGCCACCCAGCCGGGACACGGTGTCTCCGGCCCGGGCACAGATCCGGAACCGCTCGGCCGCGACCACCAGCAGCCGGTCGCCCTCACTGTGGCCCAGGCTGTCGTTGACCTTCTTGAAGTCATCCAGGTCGAGATACAGCACACTGATCGGCTCGCCCTGTCGCCGGGCGCGGGCCAGGGCGTGGCTCACACGATCCCGGAACAGGGCGCGGTTGGCCAGGCCGGTGAGCGGATCGTGGAACGCCTGGTGGGTCAGCTGCTGCTCCAACCGCTTCCGCTCGCTCACGTCGCGGGTGTTGAGCACGATACCGCGCACCGTCGGATCGTGCAGCAGGTTGGTGGCAATGATCTCGGCATGAAGCGAGGATCCGTCGGGCTGGCGGAAGCGCCACTCCACCGGCGGAGAAACCCCGACATTCTCGGAGGCATCCCGGAGGTAGCTGCGGGCGCGCTCCCGGTCTTCGGGATCCAGCAGGTCGACGAAGCCGCGACCCACCAGCGGCACCGGGTCGTAGCGCAGCACCCGAGCCACCGAGGGACTGACGAAGCGGATGGTCCCGTTCGGCTTGATCACCACGATCACATCCGACGAATTCTGCACCAGCGAGCGGAACCGGGCCTCGTTCGCCCGGGCGGCGGTCTCGGCGAGCAGACGGACGTTCTGCCGAACCGCGATCACCTGGCGGGCAACGACCAGCACGGTCATCGCCACCGCCCCTACCACCAGGCCGCTGATCGGATCGGCCCAGGGCTTGACGGCGGCCGCCAGCAGCAGCCCGTAGGTGGATGCGATGGCCAGATAAGGCAGCGGACTCAGTTGCTGCGAGCGGGTGGGCGATTCGTGCTGCCCGGCGTTGCGCGGCACCGGACGCCGGTAGTAGAGCTCGGCGCTGGCGGTCGCAAGGAGATAGAACAGGAGGTAGACCGCATCGACCCAGGCAGCGGTGCGTTCCCCGGTCTCGATCAGCACCAGGTTGAAGGTCAGGTCGGCGACGATGCTGACCAGCACCGACGCCACCAGCAGGCGGAAGGCGACCCGATTCTCGTCCAGCGGCCCGCGCAGGAGCACCGTCGTGATGCCGAGCAGAACGAGCACGTTGGCCAGCGGATAGGCGAAGGCGAGCAGCGTGACGGACACACTGCCACCCGGGGCGGCCGTGGAGGGCCGCACGTTGAAGTACCAGATGGCTACCGCCGCGCCGACCAGTACCAGCGCCGCATCGAGGACGAATTTCCACTTCTCCAGCCGGATACGCCTCGCAAGCGGAAACGACAACAGCGAGGCAAGCATCAGGAAGCTGTCGGTCAGGTAGAACGCGTCCGCCCAGGACACCGGGGGGCTCTCGCCCAGCGCCACGATGTGGTAGATGGAGATCGCGTTGCCAGCGAGGACCGCGAAGGAGCCAAGGCCAAGAAGGGCCAGAGCCTGCCGAACCCCCGGATCGAGCGCCGGCCTCCGCGAGGCGAGCAGAAACAGAACCCCGGTGAGGAGATTCAGGGGCATGAACCCCGCGGTCCCGACGATCTCGCGGGTCGCCGGCGATCCCCAACCGGCGCGCTCCCAGACGAGGTACGTGAGCCCGTACAGGGCCATCAGACCAGTGATCGTGCCGACCGGGAGGGACCCTTTGGGGTCTCCCGGACCGGAGTTCAGGCCTTGATCCACTGTCTGGTTACCCACGCTGCTCCCGAGCCATTGCGGTTCGCTGGTGTTAGCGCGTTCAGGCCCGACTGGGCCTGTTTTCACAAATCATTACACAACAACAACTTGACACTTATGACCCGGGCGATTCGGGGCAGGAGTGCAGATCGAAACAGGGAGGTTGCAAGGCCGGTGCCGTTCAGCTCACGAAGGGAGATCGGGTTTGAAATGCGGTTTGCGACAAGTGCACCTGGGAATGGCAACTGGCCGGGCAGCAGCAGGGGTCCAGCAGGCTGACACCGCCCGGCTAGTCGTCGTCCCAATCACGTTCGACACGGGCCTCACGTCTGTGAGACCGCCAGAACCTCCGCTCCTGTGCACGATTCTCCGCGTAGCACTGGGCGACATACAGAACCATCCTCGCCCGCACCCGCACCCGCGCGCCGGTGAGATCCACGAATACGATCCGGCCGTCGGCGCCGGCGGCAAGCAACTCCCGCTCGGCGGAGCGCGCCATCGCGGCGCTGAGGTACCAGTTGGCCTCCTGGGTGCAGAGAACGAAGTAGTCCCCGCGCCTGCGCTTCAGGCCGGGCGCCGTCTTCTCTTTCGCGTACCTGTGTCATCCTGCCCTCGTAAGGTTGGCCGCATGATGGCGCGGCTCAATTCGATACCACCTCCTGCTCCACCCGCGGCCGGACCGGCGGCCTCCCCGCGGCAGACCGGAGCAGCAGCGGGTACACCGCGCGCTCCGCCCGTCGCAGAGCGGGGCTCGCCTGATAGCGGTCCTCCGGCCGGGCGAGCCAGAGAGTCCGAGGATCCAGCATCCGGGCCTCCTTCGAGCCATCCCGCGTGAGAGACCCAGCGCGACGGGACGTGTGTGCCACACGTCCTTGGAGTCGCGTTCCACCGTGCGCGGGCTCCACGCCCGCCGGCCGGTGTCATCTCACTCTGGACAGCCCCGAAAAACGGAATCGCCCCACCTGTCGGCCTGCACAGGTGGGGCGATTCCGCCGCCGGTCGGTTCCCAGAGGTGTTATCCCCCGAGTCGCGCCGGACTCCCGTGCAGGCTACTCACTTCCAAACCATCACTCACGCGCAGCTTCAATCCATCCTCGCCGTAGGTGCCACCGGAGAATCCTGAACGCCCCCCGGCAGACCAAAGGGGTGCGACCGGAGCAATCCGGCGCTGGGCGTGCAGGTAGTCGTCAGGACGCAGTTGCATCGGCTCCTCAGGTCCAGAAAAAGGAAAGTCGCGCCACCGTGGAGGTGATCGGTGCTCCCACACCGACACCGGCAGACCCGGAAGGGCCGGCTCATTCCAACGGGACGCGACTCCCAGAGGGGAGACATTTTACGAATCGGGCGTTGATCTGTCAATACTGAAGTTCCGAGTTCCAAGTTCCGAGTAAGGGCCGCACAGCCGTGCGGCCCCTACACTGGAACTGGCTCAATGCCCGGCGGTGTCGACCGAGAGCGAGAATCGGCCGTCACCCGCGTCCAGACGGACAACCTCGCGACCGTTTTTGTCGCGCACCCTGATGCTGGCTCCGGTGCTGTCGGCGAACAGCCGGAGCACCGCCCTGCCCAGCCCGTCATTCACCTTGATGTTGGCCCCGTGGTGATCGGCCAGGAGCCGCACCAGCTCCCCGCCGTCGCCCCTGGCGTTGATCCGCACCGCACCGCCAAGATCGGCCGTGGCCTCGAAGGCGTCGCCGTGCCGCATGTCCGCGGCGACCGAGGGAACAACCATGATCGGCCGGTCGATATCGCCCGGGGTGAAGCGGGCGCGACCCAGCTCCACCAGATTGCCGGTCAGACCCTCGGCGCAGGTGAAGCCGCTGTCGAAATCGAAGTCACGCTGCCGCTCGGGCAGCAGCACGCAGCCCTGCAGCTGGCGTCCGGCACTGGCATCGGCAAGCTCGACGGTCAGGTTCACCTCCGGCAGTGCACCCGACTCGTCGCGGCGAATCGTGGCCCGCCGGACGGTACCCAGCCGCTCGCCGTCCAGCCTGAACGGGATATCCGACGCGGCGCTCGCGACACGGGAGAAGGCGCTCGAGTGGAGCGCGGTGGTGATGGCGTCAGACGCGGCGGCCTTGGCTTGCCGGCCGACCGTAACCAACATCATGCCGACAACGAACACGCCGAGGGCACCAAGCCCGATCCTGGTCCAGAGGCTTCGCATGGGGGGTACCTCCGCGCGGGGGGGAAAGCCGGGAGACGGACCCCCTACGGGAGGTTTCAATGAAGGTTTCAGGATGGGACGGGCATTCCTGGAATCCAACCCGGCTGCATTCCCGACCTGTCACCCGAGGACATCATGAGGCCTCGCTACGCTCGTGCGCTGCTCCCCCTCCTGGCGGCCACGAGTCTCGAGGCCGCGCACGACGAGCGTGCCCTGTGGCAGCAGTTCGAGGGGACCATGGTCACCGTTCGTCACCGCCGAGCTGGTCGAGGGGGTGGTGATCCGGTTCCGCCAGTCCGGACTGAGGCGGCCTTATCAGACCGGGTTGCGGGCCGGAGCGGGAGGCACCACCGCAGGGAGTCCCATCCGCCGCACAAGACCCGGAAAGCGCGGGTCCTGTCGAACCAGCAGGAACCAGGGAGCGAACAGCGAGGAGCCGTACAGGAAGGCGTCCCGGCGGTCCACGGCGCGGGTGAGCCACTGCATGGTCCGCTCGATATCCCCCAGGCCGGCATAGGCGACGGCGACAGTCGCGGGGGAACCACGGCCCGCGCCCGCATCGCCCGCGAGCCGCGCGGCTAGGGCCTGCCCCTTCGCGCGATCTCCCCCCAGGGTATAGGCGTAGGCCAGGGCACCGCCGAACGGATTGGCCGGCGCCATTGTCATGGCACGCTCGAGCTGAACCCGCGCCTCGGCGGCGTCGCCATGCCAGACGTGAACCGACCCGAGGAACGCGTACCCGGTCCACAGGTCCGGAGCGAGCTCGATGGCGCGGCGCCCGGCGGCGAAGGCCGAGTCCCACTGACCATCGAGCGCCAGGATGTAGCCCAGCTCGCCGTTGATGATCGGCGACATCGGGTCGAGAGCGCGCGCCCGGCGCATCGAGCTCACTGCCTCATCGTTCCGCCCCAGCACCGCGAACAGCTCGGCCCGCCACTGGTGGGCCGTGGCATAGGTCGAATCGGCGGCGATGGCGCGCGCCAGCGCGCGCTCACCCTCCTGCCAGCGCCCGACGCTCTTGTACAGCTGACCGATCGCGGCGTGGGCCTCGGCGAGGCTGCTGTCGAGCGCCACCGCCCGGGCCGCGGCGTGTTCGGCGATCGGGAGGACTGAGTCGATCGGTGTTGGGCCGTAAATGGGCAGGAGCCCGAGAGCGTCGGCCAGCCCGGCCCAGGCCCGCGCGAACCCGGAGTCGCGGGCAATGGCCTGGCCGAAATAGGCCGCGGCTTCCCGGAGTGAGGCCTCTCCCCGCTGGCGCCAGTGGAACCGGCCCCGGAGATAAAGATCCCACGCCTCGAGATCCCGGGTAGCCGGTGAGCTCGGGCGGGTGCCGGGGTCCAGCGCCATCTGCAGTTGGCCGGCAATGGCGCGGGCGATCTCGTCCTGCACCTCTGGCATCCCGGTGACCTCCCGCTCGTAACTCTGCGCCCACCGTACCAGACCATCGGCGGAATTGGCGAGCTGGACCGTGACACGCACCCGGTCCCGGTCACGCCGGGCCGTCCCGGTCAGGACGTTGCCCACTCCCAGCTGACGGCCCACGTCGCGCACATCCAGATCCGTCCGCCCCTTGAGACTGAACGTCGACGCGGAAGAGGCCACCTTCAGCGAGGGCACCCGGGAAAGGGCGGTGGTAAGCTCGTCGGTGATCCCGTCGATGAAGTAGTCGTCCTCGTTCGAGCCACCGACCCGGAGCAGCGGCAGCACCGCAATCGAGTTGGGAGCAACGGCGGGCCGACTCCGGCCGCGCCCGACATACCAGAAGCCCGCCACCGCCAGCGCAACGACCGCCACCACCAGCCCGATCCACGACGCCCGGGTACCGAGAGCCGCAGGCGCGGCAGCGGCTACGCCGCCCGAGGCGGTGAGCGATCCCTCGAGCAGCGCCACAATCTCCTCGGCCGACTGCGGCCGATCCTCCGGCGCCTTGGCCAGACAGCGGCGGATCAGCCCCAGGAGCGGTGGCGGCAGATCGCTGCGCCGAGTCTCCAGCGAGGCCGGGTCGCGAGCCACGATCGCCGTGAGCAGCTCCCGCGGACCCAGACCGGCGAAGGGCGCCTCGCCACACAGGATCTCATAGCCCATCGCGCCGAAGGAGTAGAGATCGGCCCGGTGGTCCACAGCCGGATCAGCCGCGGCCTGCTCGGGCGACATGTACGCCAGCGTGCCCAGCGAGGTACCGATGGAGGTGAGCGCGGTTCCAGAGGGGATGCCTCTGGCCTGCGGTCGATCGGGACGCCGGCCTTCGGCAAGCGCCTTGGCGACTCCGAAGTCGGTGACCATCGCTGCCCCGCCGGAGAGCAGCACGTTGTCGGGCTTGATATCGCGGTGCACGATGCCGCGCCCGTGGGCGTAGGCCAGAGCACGCGCCACATCCCGCAACACCGCCACGGCCTCCCGCAGGGGGAATGCGCCCCGGGCGGAGAGCGCCGCGCGCAGCGACTCTCCCTCGACAAACGGCATTACGTAATAGGGCAGCTCGCCGGTGGTCCCCGCGGCCAGCACCGGCACGATGTGCGGATGCTGCAGCTGGGCGGCAAGCAAGATTTCGCGGCCAAAGCGGTCGCGGTTGACCCCGGCAGCGAGGTCGGGCGCGAGGACCTTCACCACGACCCGCCGGCCCAGCGACCGGTCGGTCGCGAGGAAGACGCGCGACATCCCCCCGCCGCCGAGCTCGCGCTCGACGGCATAGCCGTCGCCTAACGTACTCTGCAGCTCGTTTCGGAGATCCATCGGCAACCGTGGGTGAGCAGGTCTGGAAGATACTCCGGGCAGGCGGGAGCAGAGGGGACCGGGGCGAATCGCGGTCCGTCAGGCAGGAGTTCCGAGTTCAAAGTTCCGGGCGCGACGCAACCCCTCCCAATCTGAAACTCGGGACTCTGCCCTCGGAATTCGGCACCTGACACCGATCCCATCCGCGCCTGGCTAGATGACGTGCTTGGCGGAGAGCTCCGTGAGCGCGGCGTGGTCCAGGCCGAGCTCAGCGTACACGGCGGCGTTGTGTTCCCCCAGCTCGGGGGCGGGAGTGCGGATCCGGCCCGGAGTGGCCGAGAAGCGCGGGGTGACGTTGTGCATCTTTACGGAGCCGAGGGCGGGATCGGGAGCATCGACAAAGACTTCGCGGGCGATCACGTGCTCGTCGGCGACGAGCTGGCCCACATCGTACACCGGGGCGGCGGTGATCCCGGCCGCCTCGAAGAAGCGGACGTTGTCGTCCAGGGTCCGGGCGCAGATGAACCCGTCGATGATGCGGTCCAGCTCGTCGACGTTGTGCACCCGGTCGGAGTTGGTGCGGAAGCGCGGGTCGTTGACCAGCTCGGGGTGACCGATGGCCGCCATCAGCCGCTCGAACATCGGCTGCATCGAGGCCGAGACCGCCAGGAAGCGGCCATCGAGGGTATGGTAGACGTTGCGTGGGGCGCTCACGCTGAGCCGGTTCCCGATGCGCACCGGGACCTGGCCGGTGGCGTGGTAGACGGCGGCATCGGGACCGATGATCGAGACCAGAGGCTCCAGCAGCGACAGGTCGATCACCTGGCCGGGTGCACCATGCCTGGCGCGGGCCTGAATGGCGGTGACCACCGCGAAGGCTCCGTAGGTACCGGCTACCATATCCGCCAGGGCCACGTTGGGGAGCACCGGCGGATGGCGGGGGAACCCGGTCTTGGCCGCAAAGCCCGACATGGCCTCGATCAGGGTGCCGAAGCCGGGCCGGGTCCGGTACGGGCCGGTCTGACCGAACCCCGAGATCCGGAGGATCACCAACCCCGGGTTCCGCTTCAGCAGTACCTCCGGCCCGCAGCCCATCTTCTCCATGGTGGCGAACTTGAAGCTCTCCACCAGGACATCGGCCCGGTCGGCCAGCCGGAGCAGCAGCGCGCGGCCCTCGGGCATCCGGAGGTCGAGTGTCACGCTGCGCTTGTTGCGGGCGTAAACCTTCCAGAACAGCGACTCACCGCCCGCCTTCCATTCCCGGAGGGCGTCTCCGGTGCCGGGATCCTCGACTTTGACGACGTCCGCCCCGAAGTCCGCCAGCAACAGAGTCAGCATGTTGCCGGCGACGAGACGGGAGAGATCCAGCACCCGGATGCCCTCGAGGGGAAGCGTCGGTTCGTCTGAGTGAGACGGTCTCGGCGGCCGATCAGCGGGCATGAGCGTTACTCCACGGGTTCGGTCGGAATGCTCGCGTCCCCCGTTGAGGCAGGGGTGAAGCGGCGGTGAGGCTCCACTCAGCGTGTGGCTGCGGGTGCGATCCGGGCTCACGCCCGCCTGCGGCGCAGTTCCGGTCAGGGCGAAAGGAGATTCCCGAGGACAATCCAAGATACCGGGAGACCGATTCGCTCGCCGCTCCCGCCACCGCCGCGGAAAGCATGGCTCACCTGCCTCAGAGATACTGCTGGAACAGCAGCATGGCGACAGTGGTGAACCCCACCAGAGTCGCAATCGACCGCCCCTCGGCGGCGTGGTACGCCTCGGGAAGCAGCTCGATAAGGACCATGTAGACCATCGCGCCCGCGGCGAATCCCAGACCGTACGGCAGAGCTGTCCGCACCCGCTCCACCAGCAGAAAGGCCGGCACCGCAGTCAGCGGCTGGGGCAAGGAGGAGAAGACGCTCCACAACGCGCAGGCTACCAGCGACACTCCACGCGGGCGCATCACCGCCGTGATGGCCAGCCCCTCGGGGATGTTGTGAATCGCCAGGGCGACCGTGATCGCGATCGCGAGGGCTTCGCCGCCGCCAAAGGAGACGCCCACCGCCACCCCCTCGGCGAACGAGTGCACCGTCATCACGATCACCAGCAGCAGAATCCTCCTGGCGCCCTGGCCGCTCAGATTGGCAAACTGGACCTCCCGCTCGCCCAGCAGCCATTGCGTGAGGAGGATGAACGCCACGCCACCGGCCGCCCCGATGAAGGTCCGCGCGGGATCGTGACGCACACCCTCCGCCAGCAGACCGAGACTCGCGCCCAGCATGAGGCCAGCCGCGATGGCATTGGCGAACGCCACCGGGCGGGGGGAGAGGCCGCGGATGAAGGCGAAGGGAATCGCGCCGAGCCCGGTGGCAAGCGCCGTGATCAGGGCGGCGAGGAAGACTGCGGCCGGCATCGATAGTCCAAGCATCTGATTCACGGCGTGCCACCCATGAGGGCCACCATGCCCGCCGCCAGACTCACCACCAGGGCAATTCCGGTCCGCCCTGCATGCCGGTAACTCTGCGGCAGCAGCTCGGCCACGATCAGATAGAACAGGGCGCCGAACGCGCCCCCGAGGCACCAGGGCAGCAGCCCCGGAGCTGCTCGGAGCACCAGCAGTGTCATTACCGCCATGAGCGGCTGAGTGGACCGCGCGAAAATCGCCACCAGCGCAGCGGGACCATCCCGCCAGCTCCGGGCCTTCAGCAGAGCGCCGAGCACCGCTCCTTCGGAGACATTGTGGATCGCGAAGGTGAGCAGCAGAAAACCCGCCAGGGAAGCGGCGGCCGCGGCCGCCGCTCCGATGGCGAGGCCCTCCGCCGCCGAATGCAGAGCGTTACCCCGGATGGCGCCCGGGTCGGTTGGCGGGGGAGCGGAGACTCTCGCGACATCGCTGCTCGTTCGAGGCGCTCCGGGGACGCCATCGGCGACGCGCATAAGGCCCAGACCCACGGCCGCACCGAGCAGGGTCGCGGCCGGTGCCATGGCCTGCCCGGCCGAGAGCAGGACGTATCCTATGCCGAGCATGAAGCCCGCCGCGGTGGCGGTGGCCCAACCGACCCCCTGGGAAGCCATCCATGGACGGGATCCGAGCAGACTGCCGGGACCCGCCGCCAAGGCGGCGGCCAAGCTCAAGATGAGCAGAGTGCCGGGATGCATTGCTCCAGTCATGATTCTTCCCCAGAGGCCCGTAGTGTTCGGCCCCGGTCAAGGTAGCCCGGAGTGAATGAACCCAGCGTGAACGTGGTTGGCAGGCCTCGGGCGAAGTGGCCGTGGGCACCTCGAGGCCGACTAGCGATGGTCACTGCGAATGCGGGGAGGGTCCCTGGAGGTGCGAGCCTCTAGGGACCCTCCGGGGGCCGCAACGCAAGGAGGACGCTACTTGAGTCGGCCTCGTGTTACCCGAGGGGCCGTGGAGCACTCGGGCCACGCGGTGGGAATCCTCCGGCGGGCTTCGGCGCTCATCGTAGTGTCGGCCTGGGCCTTCGCGGCCGCTGCGACCAGATCCACCCGATCACGACTGATGGTTGTGGAATCATCCGCCGCCAGGTAGACCAGCATCGCAGTGAGCGTGGCGTTCGCCTTGAGGTCGTCGAACACCACCTTGTCGTAGGTGTCGCGGTTGGTGTGCCAGGTATAACTGCCGTAGTCCCAGGGCAACGCCCCAAGGCCAAAAGCCGGGAGCCCGTGGCAGGCGAACGATGCATCGTCACTGCCGCCGCCCGAGGGAAAGCCTGGACCGGAGGAGGTGATCTGCTGGCGGAAGACCTCGGGCACCCGGGCCATCCAGGCCGCGAGATGCTCGGCGGCGTTGGTGAGTCCCGCCGCCCCTACCCGCACCACCCGGCCAGTGCCGTTGTCCTGGTTGAACAGAGCCTGCAACCCGGTGAGGACCTCCGGATGCTCCTCGGTGAAGGCCCGTGAACCGACCAGGCCGTTCTCTTCCGAGGCCCAGTGCCCGATCAGGATGGTCCGCCGGGGCCTGGGATACACCTGCTTGAGGATCCGTGCGGCCTCCATCATGGTCAGCGTGCCGGTGCCGTTGTCGGTAGCGCCGGAGGACCCGTCCCAGGAATCGAAGTGGGCGGAGAGGACCACGTACTCGTTCGGCTCTTCCGTCCCCGGGATGGTCGCGACGGTATTGAAGATGGGCTGCTCGGGGAGCAGCTCGGCATCGAGATTGAGCCGGAGCCGCGGGTGCTGGTTGTTCTCGGTCAGTCGGTATACCAGGCCGTAGTCCTCACAGCTCAGCGCAATGGCCGGGGCCCTGGTGTTGTAGCTGTCGAAAATCTCGATCGTGCCCCAGGCATCCTTGGGCCGGGAGGTGAGCACTCCGGCTACTCCCCCCTGCTCCAGCCGTAACCCCAGCTCGCCGGTCCCCAGCGCAAGGCTGTAGCCGGTGCCCCGCACGTCGGGGCCGGCCCACTCCCGCCGGACCGCGGCCCGAAGGCTGTCCATCCGCGCCTTCGCAGCGGGGGTCGCGAACTTCTCCCAGTTGTCGGTGGGACGACAGGTCGGCTGCGGCGCCGCCAGCAGCACCAGCCTGCCCTTTGCCTGTGGCAGCCAGCGGACGAAGGCAGTGCTGTCGGGGAACCGGGGGAGAATGATCGTCTGCGCGGTGAGGTCCTTCTTCCGCGTGCCGGGGCTGAACCCCAGCATGGTGCCTTCGAGGGTGCGGACCCGGGGCTCGATCAGGTCGATGTGCGAGTAGCCCCGGCGCCATCCGCGCCAGGTGCCGTAGCGCTCGTTGCGCGCGGTAATGCCCCAGGACTGATAGGTCCGGATCAGCCAGTCGTTGCCGCTCTTGAGCCCGGCCGTACCGGTCATGCGCGGACCTATTGAGTCGAACAGTACCTGCGCAAGGTGCTCGGTCTGGGAGCTGTCCATGCCGAGGGTCCAGATTCGGGCGAGGACCGAATCGCCAACCTCCTGGGCGGCAGTGACGGATGGGAGGCCGAGGAGAACCAGGCCCACGAAAAGCGGCAGAGGGGATCTGGGCATGCGTCGATGAGGTTTGGGGAGGAGCGCGTGCGCCGCGACCCGGCGGCAGCGACTCCCTGAATTACGCAGCGCGATGCCGATTCGTTAATCGGACCCCCGTTTGAGGGTGTCAGCGCGCTGGCCCTGGACCGATGGCAGGCTGGGGGCAAGGACCCGGTCGAGGTCCCTGGCCAGCCAGTCACGCGCCGTCCCCTCCCGGTGGATGGCCCATTGCAGGAGCGAGCCGACAGCGAGCCCGTTGAGCACCCGGGCCGTGGCCTCGTGATCGCCCGGCAGGACCTCGCCGGCGGCCTCGGCCTCGCGGAGCAGGGTGACCAGGGCGAGCTGGTTCTTCCGGGCCATGTCGCGGGTCAGGGGATAGACCGCCGGATCGGCGAGATCCAGAAGGAGGAGTGCGGCAAGGTGGTTGCCGAACTCCCGGGCGGTGGGAGCCATCCCGGCCAGGCAGAGGAGCAGCTCCCGCACAATTGGGAGCGGCGACATTCCGGCCGCCTTCAGCTCAGCGATGTACCCACCCCAGTCTCCTGCCCCGCCACGCATGGCGGTGACCAGCAGCTTTCGCTTGCTGCCGAACCGCTGGACCAGCGTGGCGGGTGACATGCCGACCTCACGGGCCACCAACGCCAGCGTGAACCTGGCCGGCCCGTGCCGGCCGATCACCCGACCGACGGCGGCGAGGATGTCGGCGTCTTCAAAACTGCGGGGCCGGGGGCTCACTTGCGCGGGAGGGTCATGGTCAACAATAATAAACGAACGCTTGTTTATAAACAATTCTGGGGTGGGGGGAGGGAGTCATGGCCAGACTGCGCGGCAGGATCGCGGTGGTGGCGGGAGCGACCCGGGGCGCGGGCCGGGGCATTGCCCGGGCCCTGGGGGAGGCGGGGGCCACGGTCTACTGCACCGGTCGGAGCGCACGGGGCAATCCCTCTCCCTACGGCCGGCCGGAGACGATCGAAGAGACTGCGACGCTGGTCTCGGCCCTGGGAGGGACCGGGATCGCAGTGCGGGTGGATCATTCGGTGGAGCCGGAGGTGGAGGCCCTCATGGCGAGGGTGGGCCGGGAGCAGGGGCGGCTCGACATCCTGGTCAACAGCCTTGCGGGTGAGGCTCCGGGATTCGAGTGGAACAAGCCGTTCTTCGGGGTCACCCTCACCGCCATCGAGGCGCTGTTCCGGCAAGCAGTGCTGTCCCACGTCGTCACCGCACGGTTCGCGGTGCCGCTCCTCCGCAAGAGCCGCCGCGGATTGATCGTGGAGGTGACCGACCGAGACACACCGGGGTACGGCGGCATGGGATTCCTACATGACCTGGTGAAGTCCAACGTGATGCGGCTGGCGCTGGTGATGGCGGAGGAGCTCCGGAAGGACCGAATCACCGCGGTCTCGGTCACACCTGGGTTCCTGCGCTCGGAGGTGATGCTCGAGCATTTCGGGGTCACGGAGGAGAACTGGCGAGACGGGGCGGCGAAGGATCCGCATTTCATCGCGTCGGAGACGCCCCTGTTCCTGGGCCGGGGAGTGGCGGCGCTGGCGGCGGATCCCAGGGTACTCACGTGGAGTGGCGAGGCGACCAGCTCGTGGGAGCTGGGACGGCGATACGGAGTGAGCGACGCCGACGGCGCGCGGCCGGACTGGGTGCGGCACTTCGCCACCCGGGTGGCGACCTCGCCTCAGTTCCGGTTCATCACCACCGGGTTCGAGCGCGGGATTGCCCGACAGCGAAGGGAAATTCGACGCGCCAAGCGGTACATCGGGAAGCGGTGAGGGCCGCCGGATCCGCTGTCGGCCTCCCACCGACCGCGGATGGTCCCGACGGCCTTCGCTTCGCTGCCTGGCCCGCCGATAGAACCAGGTATACCCCGAAAACCGGCGGGGGCCGGGAGTACCCCGGCCCCCGCCTGTCTCGTGCTCGCGCTCTCCGCCTACTGTACCGCGTTCATCATGTCGAAGATCGGCAGGTACATGGCGACTACCATGCCGCCGACGATGACACCGAGCACCACGATCATCATCGGCTCCATCAGGGAGAGCAGCGCGCTCACCGCGACGTCAACTTCTTCATCGTAGAAGTCCGCGATCTTGGAGAGCATCTCGTCCAGACCGCCGGTCTGCTCGCCCACCGCGATCATCGAGATGACCATCGGCGGGAAGACCTTCGACTTCTCCAGCGGACCCGCGATGGTCTCACCGCCCGCGATCGAATTGCGGGATTCCATCACTGCGTCGTGGATCACCCGGTTGCCGGCGGTCTTGGCGGTGATCTCCAGACCGTCCAGGATCGACACGCCGGAGCTGATCAGGGTGCCGAGCGTCCGGGTGAAGCGAGACACGGCGGACTTGCGGAGCAGGTCGCCGAGCACCGGGGAGTTGAGCAGCATCTGATCGATCCGGAGCCGCCCGTCGGAGGTACTGTAGTAGCGGCGGAGGCCGATGACGATGCCGGCGATGATGAGGATGAGCATCCACCAGTAGTTGATCAGGAAGTCCGACATCCCGATCACGATACGGGTGGGGAGCGGCAGCTCCATGCCCACGCTGGCGAACATCTTCTGGAAGGTCGGGATCACGAAGATCAGCAGCACCGCTACCGCGATGGCCGCGACCGACATGATCACGCCCGGGTACACCATGGCACCCTTCACCTTCCGGATCAGGGCGTCGCTCTTTTCGAGGAAGGTGGCGAGCCGGAGCAGAATGGTGTCGAGAATACCGCCGGCCTCACCGGCGGCCACCATGTTGACGTACAGCTCGGTGAAAGCCCGGGGGTGCTTGCTGAACGCATCGGCCAGGGTGTGGCCGCTCTCCACGTCGAACACCACCTGTCTGGTGACCTCGGCGAGCGCCGGATTCTCCGTCTGCCGGGCCAGGATGTCGAGCGACTGGACCAGGGGCAGGCCCGAGTTGATCATCGTGGCGAACTGCCGGGTGAAAATCACGATGTCCCGGGTCCGGATGCCCTTGCGCTTGAGAAAACCGAACGAGAGCTGCTTGGGCTGCTCCCGCACGTTTACCACGATCATCTTCTGCTGCTTGATGTGCTTGAGCACCTCGTCCCGGGTGGGCACGTCGAGGGTGCCCTTGAGGATCTGGCCGGTGCTGGCATTCCGCGCGGTGTACTCGAAGACTGGCATCGTCGGGCTCCTGGTCCCTTAGCGGCGGGCGGCGGGGCGGCCGGCGGGCTTGTCCGCGGCACCCATTTCCTGCTCCTCGAGCGGCGTCTCGCCGCACATGCGGAGCAGCTCGTTGGGATCACCCGAGGCGCGCATGCACTCCTCGAGCGTGACTTCCCGGGTCATGTACAGCTGGAACAGCGAATCGTTCATGGTCTGCATGCCGTGTTTCTTGCCGGACTGCAGCGCCGAGTAGATCTGGTGCACCTTGTCGTCGCGGATCAGGGCCCGGATGGCGGGGGTGCAGACCATGATCTCGCAGGCCATCGCCCGTCCCCGTCCCTTGGCCTTCTGCAGCAGCGTCTGGGTCACGACCCCCTCGAGCACGAAGGCGAGCTGGGCGCGGACCTGCTGCTGCTGGTTGGACGGGAAGACGTCGATGATGCGGTTGATCGACTCCGCCGCCGAGTTGGTATGCAGCGTGGCCAGCGCCAGGTGGCCGGTCTCGGCGATGGTGAGGCAGGCCGCGATGGTCTCCAGATCGCGCAACTCGCCCACCAGGATCACGTCGGGGTCCTCCCGCAGGGCGTACTTGAGCGCGCTGGCGAAGCTCCTGGTGTCGGTCCCGACCTCGCGCTGGTTGACGATGCAGGCCTGGTGCCGGTGGATGAACTCGATCGGGTCTTCCACCGTGATGATGTGACCCTTGCGCTCCTTGTTGATCTTGTCGAGCACCGCCGCCAGCGTGGTCGACTTGCCCGACCCGGTGGGGCCGGTGACCAGGATCAGGCCGCGGGGCCGTTCCGCCAGCTTGCTGAGGACCGGCGGCAGCCCCAGGTCCTGGAAGGTTCGCACATTGAACGGAATCATCCGGATGACGATGGCCACGCAGCCGCGCTGCTTGAAGACGTTGCCGCGGAACCGGGCCAGGTTCTGGATGCCGAAGGAGAAGTCCAGCTCGTCCTCGGTCTCGAACCGTTTCTTCTGGTTCTCGGTGAGCACTGAATAGGCCAGCGACAAGGTGTCCTTGGGCGTCAGCACCTCCGACGCCGAGGCGCTGGTGATTTCGCCGTCAACACGGAGCTTGGGCCGCTCCCCCGCGGTGATGTGCAGGTCCGAGGCGTCCTTCTCGATCATTTCCTCGAGCAGCGCGCGCAGGTTCACCGTCATGCGGCGGTCTCCTTGATGACCTCTTCCAGCGTGGTCACGCCCCGTTCCACCTTCTTCATGCCGTCCATGCGCAGGGTCAGCATCCCGTCGACGACCGCCTGGTCCCGGATCTCGGCCACCGACCCCCCACGCAGGATCAGGCGGCGGAGCTCCGGGGTCATGGCCATCACTTCGTACAGGCCCGCCCGCCCTTTGTAGCCGGTCCCGCTGCAGGTTTCGCACCCGCTCCCCTTCATAAACGGGATCTTGCGGATCTCGGCGAAGTCATTCCCCAGGGCGCTGAGCTCCACGTCGGTGTAGACCTTGGGCTCCTTGCACTCTCGGCAGATCCGCCGGACCAGCCGCTGGGCCACGACCAGATTCACCGCACTGGCCACGTTGAACGCCTCGATCCCCATGTCGATCATGCGGGTGATGGTCGACGGGGCGTCGTTGGTATGCAGGGTGGAGAGCACCAGGTGCCCGGTCAGCGCCGCCTTGATGGCGATACCGCCGGTTTCCAGGTCACGAATCTCCCCGATCATGATGATGTTCGGGTCCTGCCGCAGGAACGCCCTTAGCGCAGCAGCAAAGGTCAGGCCGATCTCGTTGCGGACCAGGACCTGGTTGATCCCCATCAGGTTGTACTCGACCGGGTCCTCCGCCGTCATGATGTTGGTCTCGATGGTGTTGACCCGAGACAGAGCGGAGTAGAGCGTCGTAGTCTTGCCCGAACCGGTCGGTCCGGTCACCAGCACCATGCCGTAGGGGTTCAGGATGTTCCGCATCAGGTCCTGCTCGGCCTTGGGCTCGAAGCCGAACTTGGACAGGTCGAGGGTCAGGTTGCCCTTATCCAGGATCCGCAGGACGATCTTCTCACCGTAGATCACCGGCAGGGTGGACACCCGAAAATCGATGACCTTCGCGCCGATCTTGAGCTTGAGACGCCCGTCCTGGGGCACCCGCCGCTCGGCGATGTTGAGCTGCGAGAGGATCTTGATGCGGCTGGTGAGGGCGGCCTTCATCTTGACCGGGGGCTTCATCACCTCGAGCAGCGAGCCGTCGATCCGGTAGCGCACCCGGATCTCGTGCTCGAAAGGCTCGATGTGGATATCCGAGGCCCCGCGCTTCACCGCGTCGGTCAGGATCCCGTTGATGAGCTTGACCACGGGCGCGTCGTTGATCTGCGCCTGGGTCGCGGCTTCGTCCTCCTGCTCCTCCAGGACCTCGACGTCGCCCTCGCCCAGCTGCTCCATGTCCTTGAGCAGGGTCTGCAGCTGTTCGTCGGAAGATTCGTAGTGCTTCTCGATGAGGTTGCGGAGAGTGTATTCGCCGGCAATGACCGGGAAGAGATCGTACCGGGTGATGAATTTGAGGTCGTCCAGGACCCCGGTGTTGGTCGGGTCCGCCATCGCCACCGTGAGGGTTCGGCCCTCACGCTTGAGCGGCAGGACCACGTGCTTCAGTGTGAAGTCGGCGGGGACGAGCTTGAGGATCTTGGGATCGACCTCGAACCGGGCCAGGTCCACCGCCGGCATCCGGTACTGGCGGGCGAGGATCTTGGTGACCTCGAGCTCCTGGACCAGTCCCAGTTTGACCAGGACATAGCCCAGGCGGTGGCCGGAAGACTTCTGTTCCGCCAAGGCCGCCGTGAGCTGGTCACGGGTAATGAGACCCTCGCGAATCAGGATGTCGCCCAGCCGATCATTGCTGCCGGCAGCTGCGGTCGCCATCGCCCTCTAATTCTGGATTGTGAAGTGTGACAAGGGGTTAGGGCCCTTCACTCTAAGCTAGGATACCGGGGTAGAGTGTCAAGGCCGCGACATCAGTTCCGAGTTGCAGCGGAAACCTTGATTCCCGGGGCAAGCGTGGTGCCGGAGGGCCCCCAACTCGGAACGCGGCACCCGGAACGCGGAACTACTGCACCGAGACCCTGTCTCGAAGCCGGGCCAGGGTAGCCGGCCCGATCCCGGGCACCCGGACCAAGCTGTCTACCACCGGAAAAGGCCCGTACTTCTGGCGAAAGGCCACGATTCGGCCTGCCAGGGCGGGGCCGATCTGGGGAAGCCGCTCCAGCTCCGCCGCCGTGGCCAGATTCAGGTTGAGTATCGGCAGGTCGTTTCGAGTCCTCAGTTCCGAGTTCCGAGTTGAAGCGGGCTCGGCCGGAGCGGGGAGCGGGATGGGGGGCTGGGAAGTGGGCACGGCAGAGAACCGGACATTGTCGCGGATCGCGGCGAGGAGCCCTGTCCCGACGCCGGGAACCCGATCCAGACCCTCGAGGCTGCCGAATGGCCCCCGGGACTCGCGGTCGGCCACGATGACCTTGGCGAACCGAAGTCCGACCCGCGGCAGCCGGGAGATTTCAAGCGCGGAGGCGCGGTCCAGATCGATCCGCTCGCCGGGAGCCAGCGGGCGGGCCAGGGCCATGCTCGAATCACGGTGGGCGAGGGAGGAGCTGCCCGGCGGCGCGGGGAGGAGGGCAACCTGGCCCGGCGGAGCTCCGGGGCGGGCCAGCAGGACCCGGATCGCCTGTCCGCCGACGGCGAGCCCGAGAAGCAGAAGGATGGCACGGCGCTCGGGGGCCATGGACGAGCATAGTGCTCGGCTCGCGAGGTGGCCCAATCATTCCGACGCGAACAGAACCGTGAGGACGCGCGGTGTCTTGAGTTCCAAGTTCCGGGTTTACGGCAGTTGAGGCGAAACTCAGCACCGGGAACCGAGAACTGGGTGGGTCTAGTGTCTCCGCACCAGCGCCGTGGCAACGTCTCCCACGCTCTGCAGGCTCTGGGCGCTCACCTTGTCGATGGTGTCGTCCGGAGTGTGCCAGTAGGGGTAGTCGAAATCCACCACGTCGATGGCGCGGATGCCGACCTTCTGCAGCTCCACATGGTCGTCGGTAAGGGTGTGCTTGGGGCTGGCCAGGAAGCTGCCTGCGTGGCCCGCTTCCCGGGCGACGGTCCACACCAGCTCCACCACCTCAGGCGCGCCGAGCAGCGAGTTGCCTTCCTGGTAGATCTGCTGGTCCTTGTCGGCCACCATGTCGAACAGCACCGCGTACAGCGGCACCGGGCCAGGCGGCCGATGCTGGGCGTAGTAGCGCGACCCGATCAGCACATCCGCCGGCGGAGTCGCGCTGAAATCGCCGTAGTCCTCGCCATCCACGAACAGCAGATCGACCCCCACCTTGGCGGGGCTCCGCTTCAGCACGTCTGCCACCCCGAGCAGCACCGCGACGCCCGAGGCGCCGTCGTTGGCACCGGGGACGGGTCTGATCCGGTCTCCCTTGTTGTTAGGGCCATCGGAGATCGGGCGGGTGTCCCAGTGGGCCATGAAGAGCACCCGCTCCGAGGCCCGCGGATTGAACCGGGCAATGACGTTCACCAGCGGCAGGGTATCTCCCCGCGCGGTGACGTGCTTCCACGACTGTATGATGACCGTGTCCGCGCGGGCCCGCGCCATTGAATCGAGCCAGGCCGCCATCCGGGCATGTGCGTCCGTGCCCGGTATGCGGAACCCGAAGGCCACCTGCTGTTCGAGGTAGTGGAACGCGGACTGCCCGTCGAACTCACGGGGAGGCGGTGAGGAGTCGCAGGCGGCGAGGATGGTCGTGGTGAGGAGGATTGTCAGGCGCATGGGGCGGTGAGCAGTGAGGAATGAGGAATGAGGAGTGAGGCGTGAGGCGTGAGAAGTGAGGAGTGAGCGAGGGATCTCCGACCGAACGCTCCTGCACTCCCAGGACTTCTCCGACGCATCACGGAACCAAGGTAGCCGGACGCACTCGATGCTCATAGCTCGCAGCCCAGAGTCTACCGGTAGTCCCCCGAGAACAGCGAGAGCTGCAGCGAGGCGGTGATCACGATCTGGGAAAACTTCCGGTCCAGATGCCGCGCCTCGCTGAGCGAGTAGCTGAACGAGAGGCCCCCGGTAAGGATCTTGGCCAGGTCGCTGTCGAAGCTGGCACGCGCCTCGGTACGCCGGGTATCCGACACGGTGATGCAGTCGGTGGCACCGACCCGTTCCAGGCAGCTGCTGCTCCGGGAGAGGACGCCGCTCAGCTGCGACCGGACCGCGCGACGGATCCGGCTGATCGAGGTGGGGAGATTGAACGCGTGGCTGAGCCCGGCGGTGAAATCATTCTGGCTGATGCGGGTGAGATTGCCGCTGGTCAGGTTCTCCTGCTTCAGCCGGTTGTAGGAGAAGGTGAACACCATCCCGTTGCGCAGGCTAAGCTGTGCGTCGGGCGTGATGTTGGAGGAGAACGTGCGGGCGAGGATGGGTTGGCCGTCCACGCTCGGAGTCGTGGTGGTGCCCTCGGAGGTCAGAAAGGTCGTGCCGACGGCAAACAGCGCGACCGGGCCACCCCGCAGACTCTGGGTGAGGCGCACGGTGCCCTTGGGCCACTCATTTTGCTTGGTCTCGGACGTGAGGAATGAACCGGAGACCAGCTGAAACCGGCTGGTGCGGGTTCGACCGTAGCCCAGAGTGAACGAGAGGCCCAGCGGGAGGTCGGCCCCGGCGTTGAGGCTCGTGGCTCGAACCTCGGCGGCGCCGATGGCGGAATCGGCACCCTGGTGCAGGAAGGACTCCAACCCTCCCAGCGCCAGCTGATAGCCCACACCGGGGTCGAACGCCGCCAGGTCGAAGGTCGAGTTCCGGGTGAGCCGGTCGCTGACATCGAGCGGTCGGAGCCGACGGGTGGCGCGGCTCACCCCGCCCGAATCCCCGAACGCGCGGCTCAGGAGCCGGCCCACATCCAGCCCGGCGCCCAGCTCATAGGAGCGGGTGTTGTTGAGCGTCTGGGGCAGAATGAACGCCCCGGCCGTATCGCCGTCCGCCCGGATCGGCTCCCGACTGGAAAGGCTCCGCGAGAGCACGAAGCTGCTCTGCGAGGTGAAGCGGGGCCGGAACCACGAGGTGATCCGGGGAGTGACTGCCATCGAGGTGCTCAGCTGGCGGTCGCGCTCCACCCCAACGTCCATGCCGAGGAAGCTCCGGCGCGCATCCCCGGCAAGACGACCGAGGGCAGTCGAATCGGGATAGCGCCTGAGATCGCGGGTGCTGGCCAGATCGCCGGCGAGATTCAGCATCCCCACCGGTTGCCAGGAGAGGCCCGCCGTGTTGCGCCAGAAGTGCTGCAGGGAGGTCACCGGCAGGAGGAGAGAGTCGAGCGCCCGCCGCACCGGGACCTGGTAGGAGATCAGGTCGGACTGATCCCGGGTAAGCCCGCTGGAGAGTCGGACGCTGGTGGGAGCGAGGTTCACATAGTTTCGCCGGAGTCCCTGACCCGCATCGCTCTTGCCCAGAAAACCAGGCAACTTGTCGATCACTCCGCCCAAGTTGATCCCGAAGCCGCCCCGCCCCGGCTGCAGCTGGTAGCTGGCGGTCAACGCGCTGGAGGAGCTGGTGGCGCGGGAGAGCTCGGAGGTGTTGCGGCCGTCGGTGAAACTGGCACTCAGACCGAGGGGGTCGAGCAGGCCGCGTACCAGCCAGCTCTTGCCGCGGGCGCTGCGATGGACGCTGACGTTGTAGCTCAAGGTCCAGTTTACCGGCTTGCGCAGCCCGGCCAGCTCTCCCCCCTGCACGTCGGTGCCGGTGATGAGCTGGGGGTCCACGTCGGTACGGGCGTAGCTCACCTGCACCGGAACGAAGAGCCCGAGCCAGGTCGGGAGGAACCGATCCAGCCGCACGCCGCTGCCGAACTGGAAGGTGGCGCTGGTTCGATAGCTCGGCTGCCCGCCGATCTGCTGGAAGTACCCGTCCTGGCGCACGTACCCGGCGGAGAACTCGGCCACGTCCGACGCCACCAGCCGCGCGTCCAGCGCCATGGCGGATCCGACGTGGGAGATCGGGTCCACCAGCCGGATGTCATCCACCCACGCTTCGGCGCTGTCGGAAGGGTCGGTGCTACCGCGTCGCAGGATCCCGGCGGCGATTTCCTGGACGCTGGCGAGATTCGGCGGATTGACTGCCACGTCCTCGATGTGGACCAGGTAGGGTCCGTCGCACAGCACGTAGGCATCCGACAGGGCCGGGTCACCGCCGCAGGCGACCCGCGCGGCACTGTCGGGCGCGAGGCCCTGTAACCGGCGGGACTCGATGGCGCCGCGCATGTCGCGCCACTTGGCGAGGTCGACGTTCACCTCGGGGAGCCAGGTGGTGGTTCGCGCCTCGGTGGTGTACTGGTAGAAGTTGCGGCTGTCGCTTCCCACCCGCAGGTACGCCTGGAAGTCCTGGCCCGGGCCCCAGCCGGGTCCCCGGCCGCGGAACCAGGCGCGCAGCTGGCGGTAGCCGAGCAGGTTCTGCGGCCCGCTGGGAAACCGGAAATAGGCCTCCACCCGCTGGCTGTCCGTCACACCGCGGCCGATGATCCGGAGCGATCGCTCGTTCACTTGGGTGCCGAACTCCTTCTGGCTGCCGCCCTTGCTGTCCAGACCACCCTGCACCCCCGGCGGAGATTCGTAGCCCAGCTCCTGGTTTTCGGTAGACACGGTGGAAGCCACCACCTCACCGGTCGAGGACCCGGTAGCACCGGCGAGTCCGGTGATCGGGCGATCCGACCGCCGCACCCAGGGAGCGCCGAGGAACCGCATCCGGGCGAGCGCCAGGAAGGCGCGCACGTCGGGGCCGTTGTTGTCCGGGTTGGCCACGAGGGTGATCCGGAAATCCTTGATCAGGCGGATGTTGGGCGAGCCAAGCGGAAAATCCGGGGTGCGCAGCCGGATCCGATACAACTTCCAGCCGCTGCCGTCGGCGGCCTGCACGCCGTTGCGCACGAAATACTTCGGGTCCCTGAGGTTCACCACCCAGCGGAACACGTTTTCCGAGCTGCCGCTGGCGTTCAGGCCATTGTCGTTGTCGAGATCCTCCGTATCCAGCAGCCCGTTCCCGTTGGTGCAGCGGGCGCCCAGATCCCCCCACTGGAACAGCGCCACGACGTTGCTGAGCTGCTGGCGGCAGAGCGCCACCCGCTGGCGGAGCTCGTCCCCGACCCACAGGGTGTCGGGCCGGTCGCCCAGGATGCCGATGTCGTCGGACTCGGCGTTGAACACGCCGGTGGGCTGGCGCTCGGTGTCCAGCCGTCCGAGGCCCACGAACTGCCGGCCGGTAAAGACTGAGTCGGTGGTGGCCGTGAGACTCTCCGGCGCGATGGCGATAGCGTCCTCGTTCACGCTGCCCAGATCGAGGACCAGCTGCACACCGGCGGAATCGGCGGTCTTGTTCTTGTCGTTGAACACCCAGAACTCGAAGAACTCGTTCTTGGACAGGTCCAGGCCGGTGGTGCTGAGCGGGGTCACGATCGAACGCCAGCGGGGAGCGTTGAGCCGCCGGGGCATGCGCCAGTGCAACCCGTCGGCGTGTACCTGCCCGCCGGCGGTGTCGGGATGCAGCGCCAGATAGAGGACCGTCTCCAGCTGGTCCTGCTGGCCCGCCACCTGGATGCTGTTGTCGATGTCCCGCGCCCGGAGCTGGACGGCGCCGCCCTGGTTGTCGGGAATGAGGTTCTGCCAGGTGAGCTGCACCGCATCGGCGGTGTCGAAGGCCGCGCCGACCACCGCGTCGACGCCGTCGGCGAACTGGGGCCGGCTGCCGAATTCCCAGATCGACTCCCGGAGGGAGAGGGAGATGCCCCGGTCACCTTCGAACTCTTCCAGGTAGGCCTGCCCCGATCGATTCGGGTCGGGCTTGGTGAGGGCGAGCTCGGCGTTGAGGTCGAGCCGCGAGGGCGCGATGGCCGGAGTCGAGGTAAGCGAGTTCATCAGCCGGGTGACCACCGCCGGTTTGAAACGCAGGTCGGTGCTGATGCCGCCGACCATGTGGGCGGCCGCCTCGAAGCCGAGCTGGGGCCGGTTGAAGGCGCTCTGCTCCACCTGATAGATGCCCATCAGGTTGATCCCACCGGTTTCTCCCAGGTTGTAGCGGGAGGAGAACCCGAAGATCTGGGTCGGCGCCACCGCAAAGACCCCGCGCTCCTCGAACCGCGCCTGGATGGTCCCCGCGGCGTTGCCGAACAGGCCCTGCGGATTCAGGAAGGTGACCTGGCCGAGATCGTAGTTGATGTTGTAGTCGATGCCCTTCTCGAGCCGGCGGCCGTTGAGAAAGAGGGCCTCGCTGCCCTCGCGGATCTGGAACGCGCCCAGGTCCAGGGAAGAGCGGTCCCCGCTGGAGCTGGCGTTGTAGCGGAGCCGGAAGGCGAACTTGGCCGTCGGGCCTTCGCTGAACAGCAGGTAGTCCGGGGTGCGGTACAGCGAGTCGTTCCGTTCCGTCTGCAGCAGCCTGGCGGGATCTGCAAACGGCGCGAGCGACGGGAAGATGATGTACGACTCCTTGATGGTGAGCTGGGCGTTGGGCTCCCGGGTGCGCGGGAAGAGCCGGTCCCGCCGGTTGAACACCGCGGGGTCATCGGGGGTCGCCAGACCCAGCTCCGCGAGGTAGGTGGCCGCGGCGCCGGGTCGGAGCGGCCGCTCGGAGCGGCCTAGCGTCAGATTCACCACCAGCGAGTTGAGATCCAGATCGGCGCCCGCCACCCGGTAGGCGTTACGGATCTCGGAGCGGAAGGTCACCCGGCTGGCATCCACCCGGGGCTCCACGATGAGCCGGAGGGTGTCCCGGATGGGCAGGCCGCGGTCCACCCCCGGGAAGGTTCCCACCTGTCCCGCCGCGCTGCGGTAGCTGACGGCGAGGAAGTCGTTCTGGTCCAGCTTGGCGGCGAGCACCAACCAGAGGCCGCTCGGGTCCACGTAGTAATCGATGTCCCGATTGAGCAGCTCCCAGATCCCGGAGGTCTGCTGCACCGAATCGGAGCTGAGTGCCACCGCGTTGATGCCGCCCAGATTGGGATTGACCGTTGTCCGGCTCAGGGGGCGATAGCGGTAGACCCGGACATCACCCTGGTCGATCTGGGCTCCCGGCGGGAGGGCTCCCCGCTGGGGCAGCTGCAGGATGTCGATCGCCGGGTATCCGGGGAGGGTGACGGGATCCACCACCCAGAAGAACCGGCCCGACTCGAAGTCGAGGTCGCGGGCCTCGCGGTCCTGCGGCTGCACGGTGGTGCTGCCGACGGCGTAACTCCGCTCGGCTACGACGCTGCCCTTCTGGGTGGCAGCGACGCTCTGGATC
>JBGQJV010000002.1:0-50705 GCA_041499215.1 Gemmatimonadota bacterium
ACTTCCGGCCCGACTCGACCACCACCGTAACGGGCGACTACCTGCTGCTGATGAAGGTCAACGGCATGGCCCCGGAAATGGTGGCGAGCAACATCGAACAGTACCCCAGCCGTTCCTTCTTCGAGTACTATGTCCACCCGCGGACCCTGGTGTCCCCCGCGCCCCGGGACTCGCTGGTGCGTGCCAATGCGGCGGGCAGCGGGATCACCCTGCCGATCGTGCACACGCTTTCGATCCATGGCAGCGTCGGCGACACCGCCGGCAGCACCACCGCTCTGGCGGACAGCGTGAAGGCGGTCCGGCTCAGCATCCGGGTCACCAACGGCCTGACCGGCACGGACAAGCGTTCCACCGACATGTCCACCACGATCAAGCTGCCGAACAACGGCCTGGTCCAGCTGCAGAGCTGTGGTGACGCGCCGCTGTTCATCGGCGGCGGCGGTCTGGTCGCCTTGCCGAACCTGATCGGGACGCCCCCGGCGGCGACCCTCACCTGGCCGGCCTCGGTGGACGAGGCCAGCGGCCAGACCGACGTGACCCAGTACAATGTCTACCGGAAGCTGCAGACCGATCCGGCTTTCGGCAGTGCCCTTACCACGGTTCCCGCGGGCGGCGTTGCGACCTACACGTTCGTGGACGGAGGCGTGACCGTCGGCACGAGGTACGTGTACGGCATCACAGCCCAGGATTGCAGTCCGGCCGAGTCCACCATGCTGGTCAGCGGCATGGTTCAACCCAATTGAAGCATCTTGACCCGGAGGCTTGACGGTATGGCACGCACGACTCAGAGCGACCAACGGGGCTTTGCCCTGCTCATGGCCCTGCTCCTGGCCCTGGCGGTGACCGCCATGGCCATCGGTGCCATCCTCATGTCTTCCAACGCGACCCTGATCTCCCGGTTCCATGCCAAGGAGCTGGAGATGCAGTCGGCAGCCGACATGGGACTCGAGGTGGCCCGTGACACCGTAAACGGTGGCCTGGCCCTCCCCCTGGTAGGCTTCGACACGCTGGAGCTCAACCGCACCGTGCGCGACGCCACCGGCGCGGTGATTCCGGGCTTCACCCGCTCGGTCTACGTCGGCAAGACCGGCTCGACCACCGGTCAGTTCGGCGTCTACGCCAGCGTGCTCTCCGTGATCAGCGACACCCGAGGCGCCGTGGTGGTGCGGCGGGCCGAGTTGAGCCAGGAGTCGTTCTCCAAGTTTGCCCGGTTCGACGACCAGACCACCTCGAGCGTCGTGTTCGCCAACGGCATCCAGGTGTTCGGTCCGCTGCACACCAACGGCACCCTGTACGTCGGCCCCAACTCCAGCACCATGCCGACCTTCTGGGGCCCGGTGACCACCGCCTCCACCATCAACTCGGTCGCCAACGGGACTTTCCGCCAGGGCTACAAGCAGAACCAGGCGATCATTCCGATGCCCACGCCGGCCAACCTGGCGACCCTCTCGAGCTACGCCACAACCGGAAATACCACCGTGCCAGGTGGCGCGGTCGGCACCGCGGTCTATGATCCCAGCGTCCGCATCGAGTTCATTCCGGTGGACATCAACGGCGACGGCCAGTTCACCGGCGCCGACGAGGGGTTCATGCGGGTCTACCAGGCCCTCGGCGCCACCCCGACCGCGGCGGCGAAGGCCTATGTCACGGGCCGGGTGTGGAACACGGGAAGCGCCGCCGACCCCAACTCCCAGTCTCCCAACTGCGGCTCGAGCCTGAGCGGTGCCTGGCAGTCCGCCCAGCTGGTGAACCCCGCTGGCGCCAACCTGGCCCAGGCCCAGAACCTTCTGAACCACGCCACCCGGCGCTGCTTCCTGGGCGGTGATCCGCGCCTGACCGGTGGCTTCGTGGCGATCACCCCCGCCCCGGCCAACTACGGTCAGTGGCTCCCCTGGCCGGGCTACGGCGCCGGTGCGGCTCCGGTGGCGATCGCCAACGGCCGCCTGCCGGACGGCACCGTCGTCGGCGCCGTCCAGGCCCGCTATCTCTGGCCGGTCAACCGCCCCTTCAATGCGAACTTCAAGGGCGTGGTGTACGTCAACGGCAGCGTGGGAGTGAGCGGCCAGGTACGTGGCCAGATCACCGTCGCGACCACGGGCAACATCATGCTCGACGACGACATCACCTACGTGACCGCGCCGGGCAGCAGCGTCGACTGCTCCGCCGACATCCTGGGGCTGCTGACGCCCCAGTACTTCATGCTCGAAGACGACAACGTGAACTCGCCGTTCAAGGTGAACAACGCCTACAAGACGGGGTACGACGACACCTCCGACGAGTTCCTGCACGCGGCGGTGTTGACGCTGAATTCGATCCAGAGCGAGAACGTAAGCGGCGGGTCCACTAACTCCGAAGTCTGTGTAGGCAACCCGTCCGGGCGGGGCTGCTTCAACATGGTGGGCGCCGCCATCCAGGGCATCAACGGCTCCCGGATGACCAGCTCGGGCACCGGCTGGAACCCGCAGTGGAGCTACGACCGCTGCGACGGCATCAAGGCCCCGCCGTACTTCCCGACCACGGGCCGGTACTACAAGAACCGTTACTACGAGATCGATCCCGTGGGGTTCAACGTGACCGCCTGGTTCAACGCCAACGCCGCGTAACGGGCGGAAAGGCGGACGGGCGGGAGGGCGGGACGATGTTCAGAATGACGAAACCCTCCGGTGCGAGCCGGAGGGTTTCAAGTTCTAGGGAGCCACTGACCGCCTGTCCGCCTACCGCCTTCCCGCGACCGCGCGCTTTTGGGAGCGCGTCAGCGCGATCCGGGGCGAGGTCGTCCTTTAGGGCCATTCCGCCTTCTCAGGACGTCACTCACGATAAGCTCGCCGTGGCCCCGGGCGTTCTCGATGAACAGGCGGTTGGCGTCCTTTCCGCTTGCGATCACCCCGGCAAGGTAGCACCCCGGAAGGGAGGTCATCATGGTGGCTTCGTCGTGCTTGGGAATGCCGGTAGTCTGATCCACCGGCACGCCCAGCCGTTCCAGCAGGGCGGTGTCCGCGTGGTAGCCGGTCATGGCCAGGACCGAGTCCGCCGGCAGCCGGCTCCCCTGCCCGGAGTCGAGCGATTCCACCTCGACCGCGTCCGGGGTAATGCGCACCACCCGGTGGCGCCACCAGGCCTTGATGCTGCCCTCCTTCACCCGATTGGTGATGTCGGGAAGCACCCACGGCTTCACGACCTTGTCGAACCCCTCGGCGAAGTGCACCAGCGATACCCGCGCTCCGGCACGCCAGCACTCGAGGGCCGCGTCCACCGCACTGTTTCCCGCCCCGATCACCACCACGTCCTGGTGCCAATGGCGGTGGCCCTCGGTGAAGTAGTGGGCCACGTGCGGCAGGCCCTCTCCGGGCACGCCGAGCGGATTGGGCCAGTCGTAGTACCCGGTGGCGAACACCACCGCGCCGGCGAGGTACGTCGTCGCGTCGTGTCGGCGGCGGACCTGTACCCGGAACCGGCCATCCGGCTCGCGAGTCACCTCGGTCACCTCCTGGCCCGGGCGCGCATCCAACTGGAAGTGCTCCGCCACCCGGCGGTAGTACAGCAGGCCGTCGCGCCGGGTGGGCTTCTCGCCGCTGGCGATGAAGGGGACTCCCCCGATCTCGATTTTTTCGGGTGTAGAGAAGAAGGTCATGCCGAGGGGATACCGCTCGATGGTCGACACCACCGTGCGCCGGTCGAGCAGGATGCAGCCGAGCCCGGCCTCCCTGGCGGCCACCCCCACGGCCAGGCCGCAGGGGCCGGCACCGATGACGAGAAGGTCTGTTGCTTCTGATGTCATGTCGATCCGTTCCGCGTTCCGCGTTCCGGGTTCCACGTTGCGTAAGGATGGTTCATCAACGCGGAACGGGGAACGCGGAACGCGGAACCTCAGACCTCAATTATCTGATCCCGCCGGGTCCCGACGCTCACGTACCGGATCGGGGCCCCGGAGAGATCCTCCAGCCGGTCGAGATAGGCCCGGGCCTCGGGCGGGAGGTCCGCCATGCGCCGGGCTCCGGTGGTCGGCCGGCGCCAGCCGGGCAGGATCTCATAGCGGGGCTTCACCTGCTCCAGCGCCTGGACGTCCGACGGCAGGTCGTCGCAAGGCTGCCCATCGACCAGGTAATCGGTCCCGACCGGCACCTCGGCAAAGGTGTCGAGCACGTCGAGCTTGGTCACGGCAAGTCCTGTGAGTCCGTTGACCCGCACCGAGTAGCGCACCACCGTGGCATCGAACCAGCCGCAGCGCCGGGGCCGGCCGGTCACGGCTCCGAACTCTCCACCGAGCTGACGGAGCTGCTCTTCGGTCGGGGGCTCCGCCTGCGTCGGGAGCGGTCCGTTCCCCACCCTCGTGGTGTAGGCCTTGACCACGCCGAGGACCTCGTCGATCGCGGTCGGACCAATGCCCGCGCCCGTCGCCGCTCCGCCCGCGGTGGTGTTCGACGAAGTTACGAAGGGATAGGTGCCGTGGTCCACGTCGAGCATGGCGCCCTGGGCCCCCTCCAGCAGCACCCGCCGGCCCTCTCGCAGCGCCTGGTACACCTGCCGCCCGGTGTCGAAAGCGAGAGGCAGAAGCCTGGGTGCGAGCCGGTCGAGCAGAGCGTGGTGCTGCGCCTCGGAGGCCACTTCGGTGCTCCCCATCATGGCCAGCAGCTGATTCGCCCGGGCTACCCGCTCCGATAGCACCGCCTTGGTTGATTCGAGGTTCCGCAGGTCTCCGACCCGCACCCCGCGCCGGCCGAACTTGTCCTCGTAGGTCGGCCCGATCCCCCGTCCGGTGGTGCCGATGTTCTGGCTCTTCTCGTGCGCCTTGTCCAGAAGCTTGTGATACGGCAGCACCAAGTGCGCCCGGTCGGACACGAAGATCCGGCCAGCGGTCTTGACCCCTTTAGATGCCAGACCGTCCAGCTCCAGGAAGAAGGTCTCCGGGTCGAGCACCACGCCGTTCCCTACCACGCAGGTACAGCGATCGTGGAGGATCCCGGATGGAATCTGCTGCAGGATGAACTGGGCGTCACCGATGCAGACCGTGTGTCCGGCGTTGGCGCCGCCCTGATAGCGAACCACGTAGTCGGCCCGCTCGGCCAGAACATCGACCAGCTTCCCCTTGCCCTCGTCGCCCCACTGGGCGCCGACGACCACGATGCACTGCGTCTTGGGTCCGAACATATTCTCCTGGTCTCCCCGGAGTCGCCCGGCACCGGTCCGGCCGGCCGCCCGGGCAGAGGCGTCGTGGGAGCGACGGAAGCGGCAGCAACGAAACAAGAAAAAAGGCCCCGGCTGGGGCCCTGGAGTATCCTCTGGGGAAAGCTAGGCGGCCCCTTGGCCGGGGTCAACGTCAGTCCCGGTGCGGGTTTCCGGCCCCTGCAGCGGGCTGCTGACCCACTCTCTGCACCGGCTCGACCCCAGCCAACAAGCGGCCGACCGCCTCGGCGGTGGCCAGATCGAGGTCGTCGGGAAGGTCGCGCGGGGTGTGCATGCGCTTGAGAGTGCCCCAATCGAGCCGGCTCACCGTAACCGCCGCCGCCCCTGCCCCAGCCAGAGGCAGGCTGTCCGTCAGGATGCCCAGAGGGAGCCGCCGGGTGACGAGGCGAGGCGCAAGACCGGCAAGCCCTGGTCGAAGGCTCCGCGCCAGGCCGGCCCCGCGTCCATCGTGGTATACCAGGTAGAGGGCCCCCTGCTGGTCGAGAGTGTCGAGGTTGATGACCTCCACCCCGTCGAAGGGAATGCCGGCGTTCAGTGCCGCTCTCGCGCCCACCAGTCCGAACTCCTCCGCGCCGGTGAACAGGAAGCCGACCCCCGCGTCCTGGCTGGTGCTCGCGGTGGTGAGGGCGGCGAGGAGACCGGTACCGTTGTCGCGGGCGCCGGACGAGGTGCCCCGGAGGCGGCCCCGCCCGGCCAGAGCGCCCGCGGCCAGGGCCGCGCCAGCCCCTGCCGCCACGGGTGCAGCCGGCAGAGGGCGCGCCTGAGTGGCTCTCAGGAGGGCGAGGAGGGTCAGGCCGGCGCAGGACGCGAGCAGCAGCCACACCGCGACCAGCCGACCGGCCATCGAGTGGCCCTGGGACTTGGTGTCCACGTGCGCCACGATCCAGCGGCGAATCGGGGTGCTCCCCCGGGTGGCGATGAGGTTGGCGTCCTCCCGACGCTCCGCGCCGGGCACTTCCACCCCCGTGCCGACTCCCCAAGCGAGCACCCCCAGGGCGGCGGCCCCGGCCAGCCAGATGCCAATGGCAGCGAAGCGCGGCGCGCCGGGCCACAGCAGGAGCGGGAGTTCCAGCAGGGTGAGCCAGCCGAGACCGGCACCGACCAGCGGGAGAGCGTTGAGCGCGGCGGGAAGGAAGGTGAACCGCTGTTGCCGCACCGCGTAGCCACTGGCCTCGAGAAACCGGGTAATCAGGCGACGGGCTTCCTCGGCGGCCGGGGTGCCGGCTTCCCGCGGGAGAGCGGCCAGGGAGTGAAACAGTTCCCGGGGGTTCAGGTTATTTCCGCGGTGCGCCGCCGGTGACCCCGAGAGCGACTGCGGCCTCCTGGGTGATCGCCCCCTGTTCCAACAGCCTGGACGCGTGCTGTTCGAACGCCTGCATCCCGTCTTCCGCGCCCTCCATCATGACCACGCGAAGTGCACCGAGCCGCTCGGGGTCTCGCAGGATGGCCCGGACGGGAGAAGAGGTGGTCAGGGTCTCCACCGCGACCACCCGTCCCCCCTCGTCCTTCCGGGGAAGGAGCCGCTGCGAGATGATGCCGCGCAGGACCTCGGACAGCCGGATGGTACCGATCTCCCGCTCCACCGGCGGGAACATGGAGTGGATCCGGCTGACGGTGCTGACCACATCGGGAGTCGGCAGAGTCGAGATTACCAGGTGCCCGCGCTCCGCGGCTTTGATGGCGGTGTCGAGCGTCTCACTGTCGGCGATCTCGCCGATGACGATCACGTCGGGATCCTGCCGCAGCGCGGACTGGAGCCCCACGGCGAAACTGTCGGTGTCGACACCCACCTCGCGCTGGGTGACCGAGCACTTCACATCGCGATGCAGGAACTCAATGGGATTCTCCACCGTGACGATGTGCCGCTGGAGATTCTGGTTGATGTGGTTGAGCATCGCCGCCACGGTTGAGCTCTTGCCGCTGCCGGACACGCCGGTGACAAGAACGAGGCCCTGGTCCAGCTCTGCCAGCTTCGCGGTGATGGGCGGCAGCCCGAGCTCCTCGATCGTCGGGACCGCAAACGGGATGACCCGCATCACGATCATGAACGAGGAGCGCTGCCGGAGCACGTTGACCCGGAACCGGCCGACTCCGGGCATCCCCCAGGAGCAGTCGAAGTCCTTCAGCTGATCCAGCCGGGCACGATCGACCTCGTTGGGCAGCAGCTTGAGGGCGATGGCCCGGGTCTGGTCCGGGGTGAGCCGCTGCTTGGTAAGCGGAACCAGCTTGCCGTTGATCCGGGCGCGAAACACGTCTCCGGCCTTGATGTGGAGGTCGGAGGCGCCACGTTCGACGGCAGCCTTGATAATTTTTTCCATGTGGCCGTTAGCCTCTTGGCCGTTAGCCGACTGGCCCTTGGCCATGGGCTACTGGCCGTTGGCCGCGAACACCCTTCTCACTGCTCACTTTTCACTTCTTACTTCTCCCCGCTGTCACCGTCCCCGGCCGCCAGAAACCCCATGCGCTCCCGAACCTCGCGCATCGTTTCCCGCGCCACCCGCCTGGCGCGGTGCGCGCCTTGGGCCAGGATCTCGATTACCCGCTCGGGATGGGCATGGAGGTCGGTGGCGCGTTCCCGGATCGGAGTCAGCGCCGCGATCATGTTATCGGCCAGCACGCGCTTGCACTCAATGCACCCCCAGCGCGCGCCACGGCAGTTCACCGCCACGGTCTCCAGCGTCGCTGCCGGCGAGAAATGCTTGTGCAGTGCGTAGATATTGCATACGTCGGGGTTCCCCGGGTCTTTCTTGGTCACCCGGGCCGGATCGGTCTTGGCCGGCCGCAGCTTGGCCCAGATCTCCTCCGGAGTCTCCATGATCCCGATGGTGTTGCCGAGGCTCTTGGACATCTTCGCCTCGCCGTCGAGCCCCATGATCCGCTTCGCCTCGGTCAGGAGTGGCTGAGGCTCCGCAAAGTAATCCTCCCCGCCGCCGAACTGGGCGTTCCACTTGCGACAGATCTCCCGGGTCAGCTCGAGGTGCTGCACCTGATCCTCACCCACGGGCACCAGGTCCGCGTGGTACAGCAGGATATCCGCGGCCATCAGCACGGGGTAGTTGAGCAGCCCGGCCGGGACACTCTCGAATCGGGTAGACTTATCTTTGAACTGCGTCATCCGCTCCAGCTCGCCGATCGGCGTCACGGCGTTGAAGAGCCACTGCAGCTCGGCGTGCTCGGGCACGTGCGACTGGACGAACAGGGTCGCCCGCGCCGGGTCGATTCCGGCGGCGAGCAGCCCTATGGCCATCTCCCAGGTCCGCTGGGCCAGCGTCGCCGCGTCGTACTTGCCGGTGATGGCATGGAGATCGACGATGCAGATGTAGCACTCATACGATTCCTGCAGTCGGACCCAATTCTGGACCGCGCCGAGCCAATTGCCGATGTGCAGCTCGCCGGAGGGTTGGATCCCGGAGAAGATTCGGGGCATTTGGGCAAGGTACCGGGCCTGAAGGAGCCACGCAAGATGCCATCGGCCAACGACTTACTCGACCTGGCCTCGACCGCGGCGAGATTAGCCGGGCACTATCTCCGAACCGCCGAACGGC
This sequence comes from Gemmatimonadota bacterium, assembly GCA_041499215.1. Classification (GTDB taxonomy): domain Bacteria; phylum Gemmatimonadota; class Gemmatimonadetes; order Gemmatimonadales; family GWC2-71-9; genus JADJOM01. The sequence continues at coordinate 8,730 of JBGQJV010000002.1, forward strand.
CCTGGGACCCGGCCGGGTGGACGTCCAAGGGCCGGGCCGACTGGGCCACCGATGTCGACCGGACGGCGGAGGCGATGATCGCGGAGATTCTGCTCGGGGCGATCCCGGGATCACGCATCATAGGCGAGGAGCTGAGTCCTGAGGTGGTGACCGACGGGCTGGTCTGGGTGGTCGACCCGCTCGACGGGACTACCAACTTCCTGCACGGCTTTCCGGCGTTCGCGGTCTCGATCGCGGCCGCGCTCGACGGGGTGCTGGAGGCCGCGGCGGTGCTGCACGTTCCCCTCGACCGCATGACCACGGCGGAGCGCGGGCGAGGCACCTGGGAGAATGGGGTCCGGGTCACGGTATCGCGGATTACCGATCCGGCCCATTCCCTGGTCGGCACCGGACTCCCCTATCGCGATTTCGGCCGGATCGACGAATACCTCGGCCAGCTCGGCCGGGTGATCCAGGGAGCCACAGGAGTAAGACGGCCCGGATCGGCCGCCATCGACCTGGCCGATGTGGCGGCGGGACGGTTCGACGGATTCTGGGAACAGCGGCTTTCGGCGTGGGATATTGCCGCGGGGATTCTGCTGGTTCGGGAGGCGGGTGGGAAAGTGACCGACTCCACCGGGCGGGATCTCGGAGTGGAGCATTCGAGTGTGGTCGCGGGCAACCCGGCGATTCACGGGTGGCTGCTCGAGGTGCTCAACGGCAGTACCGAGTCCCGGGTTTCGAGTTCCGATTGATTGTTCGCGCAGCTCAATGCAGGCGCTCCCCAACGCACATGACCGAGACCATCGAGCAGTTCGGCAGGCAGGTTGCGGCTCCGACGCCAACTCCGGCGGGGGGCGCGGTAGCGGCGGTGGCCGCGAGTCTCGCCGCCGCCCTGGTCGAGATGGTCGGCCGGATCGGGCAGGCCAGGCAGCGGGACGGCTCGGAGAGCCTGACCCAGCTGGTGGAACAGGCGGAGCGGCTCCGTGGAAGGCTGCTGGAGCTTGCAGAGGAGGATTCGAAGGCCTTCGCTGCCGTGCTGGAGGCGAAGCGGTCCACAGCGGGCGGAGAGGCGGAGCGGGACACCCGAATCCGGCGCGCGTGGCGCCATGCGGGACAGGTTCCGGCCGATGTGATCCGGTTGTGCCGGGAGATCGTCCAGCTGGCGAGAAGGGCGGCCCACGACGGGCCGCCCAGCACCATTGGCGACGCGGTCATGGCGGCGCTGCTGGCGGCCGCGGCGGCCGCCGGGTCCCATCTGAACCTGCGTTTCAATCTTGAGGCAGCGGGCCGCCCCGAGGACATGCGGGTGCTGGCCAACGACAGCGAAGTCCTGCTGCGCGATACGCAGAGGGCCGCGTCGGAGACGCGGCTGATTGCGGAAGAAAGGCTGGGCTCCAAACGTAAGACGTAAGACGTAAGACGTGAGACGTGAGACGTGAGATGTGAGAGGAGAGGTGCCACTACCGGGCGTGGACTCCCACCGCCCAGGCGTCCCTGTGCACGGGCGCACGTCTTACGCCTCACCTCTCACGTCAAACGGTCAGCAGCCTCGGCCCGTTCCCGGTAATAGCCACGGTGTGCTCGAAGTGAGCCGCCAGACTCCCGTCGGCGGTCACCACCGTCCATTTGTCGGGGAGGGTCCGGGTGGTATAGTGCCCGGCGGTGATCATCGGCTCGATGGCGATGGTCATTCCCTCCAGCAAGCGGGGTCCGCGCTTCGGCTGGCCGTGGTTCGGGACCTGGGGCTCCTCGTGGAACTGGGTGCCGATGCCGTGACCCACCAGCTCGCGCACCACGCCGAACCCCGCGGCCTCCGCCACCTCCTGTATCGCGTGGCCGATGTCACCTACGTGGTTGCCCACGCGTGCCTGATCGATCCCTGCTGCGAGACACTGCTGGGTCACCGCCAGCAGCCGGGTCGCCTCGGGCGAAACCTCGCCCACCGCCACCGTGGTGGCCGAGTCGGCATGCAGACCCTCGAGATGCACCCCGACGTCGATACTCACGATGTTGCCTTCCCGGAGCACCCGGCGGGCGTTCGGGATGCCGTGCACGATCTCTTCGTTGATCGAGGTGCAGAGGGTCTTGGGGAACCCGTACAGGCCCTTGAAGGACGGGGTCGCCCCGGGGTGGCTCCGGATGAACTCCTCGGCCAGCGTATCCAGCTCGAGGGTGCTGACCCCCGGCCGGACGGAGCGCCGCATCAGGGCAAGGGTCTCGGCGACGATATGGCCGGCTCGGGCCATCGTCTCGACTTCGCGGGGGGACTTGATGGTGATCATTGCGGGTGGCGGTCAGCCATTAGCCATTAGCCGCTAGCCATTAGCTGCAGCCCAGTTCGTCGGGGACGCAGTAGGAAGTCCGCAGTCTTGCGCACCATGAAAGCTAACGGCTAAAGGCCAACGGCTATGGCCAACGGCCCACCAGACCCTACCGCCCGATAATCCCCACCACCCGCGCCGCGATCTCGTCGATTCCTCCGACCGCCGGGATGACGTGGACAGCCGCACGGCCCTTGAACCACTCGAGCACCGGGGTCGTCAGGTCGCGATAGGCCTTGAGCCGGGTGGCCACGGCCACGGGATCGTCGTCCACCCGCCCCTCGATGGTGCGCCGCCGGTCGATCCGGGCGAGAATCTCACTGTCCGGCACGTCGAAGAACAGCACGCAGTCCATCTTCCGGCCGCGCTCGCCCAGGAGACGGGTCACCCCCTCCGCCTGGGGTACCGTCCGCACCACCCCGTCGAAGATCACGCCCTGGGCGGCTTCGGGCTTGGCGAGCTCGTCGCGCACCACACCCATAATGATATCATCGCTGACCAGCTGGCCGGATTCCATCACCGCCTTGGCGCGGAGCCCGACGGGCGTCCCGCGCTTCACCGCGTCGCGCAGCAGGTCGCCGGTGGCGAATTTCGGCAGACCCAGCCGCTCGGCGAGCAGCGCGCCCTGGGTGCCCTTGCCGGCACCGGGCGGACCCAGCAGCAGAATGTTCATGGGTGGTCACCCGTCGTGTGAGTCGGCGATGCCGCCCGACTCGTCATCCTGAGAGCCTGTCCCGAGCGAAGCGAGGGAAGCGAAGCGACGAAGGATCCCTTTCGGTCCGGCAAGGGATCCCTCGCTGCGCTCGGGATGACGCGAGGCCGCGGGCCCCGCGTCACATGAATCGCTGCTGCCGCCCGCGGAACTTGATTCGTCCGGTCTTCATGAAGCTGTCGTATTTCCGGAGCGTCAGGTGCTGCTGCACCTGGGCGATCGTATCGAGCAGCACGCCCACCACGATCAGCACCGAGGTTCCGCCGAACTGCTGCTGGAAGCCGAGCTGCTTGGTCATGGTGACCGGGATGATGGCGATCAGGGCCAGGAACAGGGCGCCCGGGAGGGTCACCCGGGCCAGCACGTTGTCGATGTAGTCCGCGGTGCTGGCGCCGGGCTTCACTCCGGGGATGAACCCGCCCTGCTTCTTCAGGTTCTCCGCCAGGTCCACCGAGTTGAAGATGATGGAGGTGTAGAAGTAGCTGAACAGCAGGATCAGGATCGCGAAGGTCACGTCGTAGGGCAGCTCGCCGGGCGTGAAGAAGTCGGCGAAGGCCCTGAGGATGTTGTTCTGGGTGAAGCTCGCCAGCGTGCCCGGCACGATGATGATCGTCTGGGCGAAGACGATCGGCATGACGCCGGCGGTGATGAGCCGGATGGGAATGAAGGTCTTCTGCCCCTGGGTCATCCGGCCCCGCCCCATCACCTTCCGCGGGATCTGGACCGGGATCCGGCGTGCCGCGAGGGACATGGCCGTCACCGCCGTGACCACCCCGACCAGAATCGCGCCGAACAGGATCACCTTGGGGAACGACAGCGCCCCTTCCTTCCAGAAGCCCGCCATCTGCACCAGGCCGGGCCACAGCCGGTCGAGGATCGAGAAGGTGATGAGCAGGCTCATCCCGTTCCCGATCCCGCGCTCGGTGATCTGCTCGCCCAGCCACATGACGAAGATCGCGCCGGTCGTCAGGACCACCATCATCGAGAGTCGGGTCCAGAACGTCGGGACCGGAACCGCCCCCGGGATGCTCTCGGTGAACACCGCGAAGGCGTAGGCCTGGGTCAGCGCGATGGCGACCGTGGCGTAGCGGGTCCACTGGGTGAGCTTCTTCTTCCCCTCCTCGTCCTTCTGCATCTTACCGATGGAGGGGACGATGCCGCCCGCCAGCTGGAAGATGATCGAGGCCGAGATGTAGGGCATGATGCCCAGCGCGAACACCGTGGCGCGGGAGAGCCCGCCGCCCAGGGTGTCGTACAGCCCGAAGAAGCCGGCGGCCGCCGAGTTCCGGATGAAGTCGGTGACCGCCTGGACATTCACGCCGGGCGCGAAGATGTGCGCCCCGATCCGGTAGATGACCAGGGCGAGGAGGGTGAACCCGATCTTCCGCTGCAGCTCGGGGTCGATCCCGCCGAAGGTGGGCCGGGCGGCGGCGGTCATTCGACGGCGATCTTCCCGCCGGCCTGTTCGATCTTCGTGCGCGCCGAGGCGGAGAGCTTCACGCCGTGCACGGCGTACGCCCGCGCCACCTCGCCGGTCCCCAGCAGTTTCACGGGGACGTCGCGCTTGGAGATCAGACCTGCGGCGAACAGGGTATCCGGGTTGACCTCGGTGGCGCTGAGGCCGGCGAGGTCCTTCAGGTTCACCGGCTGGGCGGTCACCTTGAACGGATTGGTGAAGCCGCGCTTGGGCAGCCGCCGGTACATCGGCATCTGCCCGCCTTCGAAGCCGGGATTCGTCTCACCCGCCTGCCGGGCCTTGTGACCCTTGTTGCCGCGGCCGGCGGTCTTGCCCTTGCCGGAACCGGGGCCGCGACCGACCCGCTTGCTGGTCTTGGACGCGCCGCGGGCCGGCCGGAGCGTCGACAGCGTCACCGGACTCGTCTTGTCCGCCATTTACTTCTCCTCGGCCGGCGCCACCTCGACGAGGTGGCGCACCTTGAACAGCATCCCGCGGACGGAGGCGTTGTTGGGCAGCTCCGAAACCGCCTGATGGCGCTTGAGGCCCAGCGCCTTGAGCGTCCGCCGCATGGTTTCCGAATGCCCGATCCCGGAGCGGATCTGTTTCACCCAGAGCCGCTTGGCCTGCCCCTCGGCGGGGATGGTGGCCGCGTGGTAGGCCGGCCCCTGGCGGCCGACGACGGGATTACGTCCCATGGCTCAGACCTCCTGCGGGGCGCGGTAGGGGATCTGATCCAGCTCGATCCCGCGCTCTCGCGCCACCTGGCGCGCCGTCACGAGCTGCGAGAGCCCGTCCAGCGTGGCCCGCACCATGTTGTGCGGGTTGTTGGACCCCAGGCTCTTGGTGAGAATGTCGGTAATGCCGGCGCACTCGAGCACCGATCGCACCGGGCCGCCGGCGATGACCCCGGTCCCGCTGGCCGCCGGCTTGAGCAGTACCCGGCCCGCGCCATGCTGGCCGATGACCTCGTGTGGAATGGTCGCCCCGACGCGCGGCAGATCCACCATGCTGCGCTTGGCAGCATCGACCGCCTTGCGCACCGCCTCGGAGACCTCATTGGCCTTGCCGGTAGCGATGCCGACCCGTCCCTTGCCGTCCCCCACGGCCACCAGCGCGTTGAACGAGAACCGCCGGCCGCCCTTCACGACCTTGGCGACGCGATTGATCGCGACCACGTTCTCGATGAACTCGCTCTTCTCCCGATCGCGGTCCCGGTCGCCGCGGCCACCCCGCCCGCCACGGTCTCCCCGGCCACCCCGCCCGCCGCCCTGACCACCCCGACCCCCGCGGCCACGCCCACGATCGCCAGGCGGGGTACCGCTGGGCGGCGGGGTCTCGGTCACGGGGCCTTCCTGTTCGTCTGCCATGTCAGAACTCCAGTCCGCCTGCGCGCGCGCCGTCGGCCACAGCCTTGACGCGTCCATGATACCGGTACCCCGCCCGATCGAACACTACCCGGGTGAAGCCCGCGGCCTTGGCCTTCGCCGCGATCGCTTTGCCCACACCCTTGGCCTTCCCGATCTTGCCCGCCCCATCCGGCGACACGCCCTCGGAGGTATCCCCCAGGCCCAGCAGGCACACACCTTTGTCGTCGTCCACCAGCTGGGCGTAGATGTGCTTGAGCGAGCGGAACACCGCCAGCCGCGGCCGCTCCGCGGTCCCCGTGACCGTCTTGCGCACCCGCAGGTGCCGGCGGTAGCGAAGCTCCAGCCGCGAGGAGGGAGACTTGATGGCACGCATGGATTACTTGGCTCCTGTCTTGCCGGCCTTGCGGCGGACCGTTTCGCCCTGATACCGCACGCCCTTGCCCTTGTACGGCTCGGGCTTCCGGAGGCTCCGGATCTCGGCGGCCACCTGGCCGACCAGCTCCTTGTCCGGACCCTCGATTTTGACAATGGTGTTGTTGTCCACCGTGAACTTGATACCCGGCGGCGCCGGATAGTGCACCGGGTGGGAGAACCCCAGCGCCAGCTGCAGTCCGGTGGACTTGGACTCGGCCTTGTAGCCCACGCCCTGGATCTCCAGGATGCGGGAGAAGCCCTTGTTCACCCCGTCCACCATGTTCTGGATCAGAGTCCGGGTGAGGCCGTGGAGCGCCTTGTGCCGGGCCTCGTCCGATGGCCGGGTCACGGTCACCAGCTCACCGGCTAGGGCGATCTGCATCTCGGGGTGGAAGGTGCGCTTGAGCTCGCCCTTGGGGCCCTTCACGGACAGCTGCTGCCCGTTCACGGCCACCGAGACGCCTTTGGGCACCGCCACCGGCTTCCTGCCGATACGCGACATGGTCGTTCCTACCAGACGAGGGCGACGAGTTCGCCGCCCAGGTTGGCCGACCGCGCATCGCGGTCGGACATGAGGCCCTTCGGCGTGGAGACGATCGCCATGCCGAGGCCGTTCTTGACCCGGGGGATCTCGCGGGTCTTCACGTAGCGGCGGAGTCCGGGTGTGGAGACCCGGCGCAGCTCGCGGATGACCGGCTGGTCCCCGTGGTATTTGAGATACAGCCGGAGCACCCCGCGGGCACCGTCATCGAGGATCTTGTAGTCCGCGATGTAGTGGTTGTCGCGGAGCAGCCGGGCGAGCTCGCTCTTGAGCTTGCTCACCGGGATGTCCACCCGCTTGTGTCCGGCGGCGCACGCGTTGCGGATGCGGGTCAGCATGTCCGCGACGGGATCTGTCATGCTCATCGTGTCACTCCCCTACCAGCTGGCCTTGCGGACACCCGGGATCTCGCCCTTGAGGGCCATCTCGCGGAAGCAGATACGGCACAGACCGAACTTGCGCAGCACCGCGCGGCTCCGGCCGCAGCGCTGGCACCGCCGCACCGCCCGGACCTTGAACTTCGGCGTGCGCTTGGCCCGCTCGATCCAACACGTCTTCGCCATCGATCTCTCCTGTCCTGCCGTAGCGCCGCACAGCTGTGCGGCGCTACAGAGTGATTACGCCACCGCCAGCGGCGTCTCGCCCCGGAACGGCCACCCGAACTCGCGCAACAGCGCCATCGCTAGGTCGTCCCGGCCGGCCGTGGTCACCAAGGTGATGTCCATCCCGTGGATCTTCTCGACCTTGTCGAAGTCGATCTCGGGAAAGATCATCTGCTCCTTGATGCCGAGGGTGTAGTTCCCCCGTCCGTCGAAACTCTTGTTCGGCAACCCGCGGAAGTCGCGCACCCGGGGCACCGCCAGGCTGATGAACCGGTCCAGGAACTCGTACATCCGCGCGTTCCGCAGGGTGACCGACACCCCGATCGGCAGTCCCTGCCGGAGACCGAAGTTGGCGATCGCCTTCTTGGCCCGCCGGACCACCGGCTTCTGCCCGGTGATGATCGAGAGCTCCTCGGCGACGGCGTCGATCACCTTGGGGTTCTTCGCCCCTTCGCCCATGCCGACGTTCAGCACGATCTTCACCAGTCGCGGCACCTGGTGCGGATTGGTGAGCCCGAACTGCTTGGTCAGGTTCGCCCGGATGACGGTGTCGAAGTAGGTCTTGAGCCGGGGGACCCCCTCCACCGACTTCGGGTTGGCCTCGACCGCCGGCCCCGACCCACCCTTGTCCTTGCCGCCCTTGCCCGCGGGTTTCTTTTCGGCGCCCTTGTCCCCGCCCTTCGGCGCCTTGTCCTTGGTCTCGGCCATCGTCAGCGGTTCCTCGGTATGGACTGGCCCGACTTCACCGCGATCCGCTCCAGCGTACCGTCGGCGTCCTTCTGCCGGCGGATCCGGGTCGGCTCGCCCGTCTTGAGATCGATCAACATCACCTTCGAGTGGTGCAGCGGCGCCTCGCGGGTCACGATCTGCCCCGGCGCGTTGGGGGTCGGGCGCTGGTGCTTCTTGATGATGTTCACCCCCTGCACCGTCACCCGCCCGGTCTTGGGGGACACCCGCAGCACCTTGCCCCGCTTGCCCTTGTCGTCGCCCGAAATCACCTGCACGGTATCACCGGATGCGATGTGCAGCACCTGGCGCTCGACCGGCTTGTGCCGCACCCGCTTCGCCTTCTTGTAGACCAGCGGCTTCATGTCAGAGGACCTCAGGTGCGAGCGAAACGATCTTCATGTAGCGCTTCTCGCGCAGCTCACGCGCCACCGGGCCGAAGATGCGCGTCGCACGCGGCTCGTTCTGGTCGGTGATCAGGACCACCGCGTTCTCGTCGAACCGGATGTAGGAGCCGTCCTTGCGCCGGGTCTCCTTCACCGTCCGCACGATCACCGCCTTGACCACGTCGCCCTTCTTCACCTGGCCGGTGGGGATCGCGTCCTTGATGGTGACCACCACCTTGTCGCCCACGCCGGCGTAGCGGCGCTTGCTCCCCCCCAGGACGCGGATCACCAGCGCCTTCCGCGCGCCCGAGTTGTCGGCGACCTTCACGATCGATTCCTGTTGGATCATCTCCGCCTCAGTCGGCCGCTGGCCGTTGGCCGTTGGTCGTTCGCCCTGCTCCAGCCAATGCCCCAGCCGCGGTCCCGCCAGCGGCTAATGGCCAATGGCCCTACTTCGCCCGCTCCACAATCTCGATCACCCGCCAGCAAACCGTCTTGGCAACCGGCCGGGTCTCCATGATCCGCACGGTGTCGCCCACTTTGGCGCCGTGCTCGTCCCGGGCCTTGATCCCCTTGCTGCGGGTGATCCGCTTGCCGTACGCCGCGTGGGCGAACCGGCGGGTGAGGGTGACCGTGACCGTCTTGGTCATCTTGTCACCGGTCACGACGCCCGTGCGGATTTTGCGCTGGGCCCGGGGCTTCTGAATCGTCTCGGTCATCACTCGTCTCGTGTCTGGAACGGTCCGCCGGTCCGACGGTCCGCCGGTCCGCCTACTTCCCCAGCTCCTTCGCCCGGAGCAATGTCTTGACCCGGGCGATGTCCCGCCGCAGGTGGCGGAACCGCATCGGGTTCTCGATCGACTCCGTGGCCGACCGGAACCGGAGCCGGAATCGCTCCTCGGTCAGTTCGGCCAGCTTCGCCTTGAGATCGTCCACCGACAGCTCGTGCAGGTTGGTCTCGGCCATCGCCTAGTCCTCCGTCCGCTTCACGAACCGGGTACGCACCGGCAGCTTGGCCGCGGCCAGCCCCAGCGACAGCTTCGCCAGGTCCACCGCCACGCCCTCCACCTCGAACAGCATCCGGCCCGGCTTGACCACGGCCACCCAGCCTTCCGGGTTGCCCTTGCCCTTCCCCATCCGGGTCTCGGCCGGCTTCTTGGTGATCGGCTTGTCCGGGAAGATCCGGATCCACACCTTGCCGCCCCGCTTCATCTCGCGGGTCATCGCGACACGGGCGGCCTCGATCTGCCGATTGCTGACCCAGCCCGGTTCCAGGCTCATCAGGCCGTACTCGCCAAAGGCCACCGAGTTGCCCCGGGTGGCGATTCCCTTGGTCCGGCCCTTGAACGTCTTGCGGAACTTGACGCGCTTCGGTGCCAGCATCGGTCAGTTCCCCGTGCTGTAGGTGCGGCCCGACAGGTCTTCGATCACTTCACCCTTGAAGATCCAGACCTTGATTCCGATCGTGCCGTAAGTCGTCTTGGCGGTGCCGTGCGCGTAGTCCACGTCGGCCCGCAGGGTATGCAGCGGCACCCGGCCCTCGCGATAGCCTTCGGTCCGGGCGATCTCGGCGCCGCCCAGGCGGCCGCCGGCCCTGACCTTGATGCCCTGGGCGCCCATCCGCATGGCGCTTTGTACCGCCCGTTTCATCGCCCGGCGGAACGAGATCCGCTGCTCCAGCTGGTGCGCGATGTTGTCCGCCACCAGCTGCGCGCTCAGCTCGGGCCGCTTGATCTCTTCCACGTTGATCGCGGCCTCTTTGCCGGTGAGCTGCGCCAGCTCGTCCCGCAGCTTGTCCACCTCGGCGCCGCGCTTGCCGATCACCACGCCAGGCCGCCCGGTGTGCACCGTCACGGTGACCTTCCCCGGCCGCCGCTCGATATCGATCTGCGCGATCGCGGCATGCCCCAGCCGCGCCTTGAGGTACTTCCGGATCAGCTCGTCCTCCTTGAGGAGGGCCGGCATCTCCTTGGTGGCGTACCACCGGGACGTCCACTGCTTGACGATCCCGAGGCGGAAGCCGATCGGATGGGTCTTCTGCCCCATTATTCGCTCTCCTTGGTGGCCACGTGGATCTCCACGTGGCTCGTGGGCTTCCGAATCGGAACCCCGCGGCCCTGGGCCGCCGCATGGAACCGCTTGAGCGGCCGGCCCATGTCGATGACCGCCTTGGTCACCACCAGCTCGTCCACATCCAGCGCGGCGTTGGTCTTGAGTGCCGCCTGCTCGGCGTTGGCCACGGCGGAGCGCAGCGTCTTCTCGATCTGCTTCGCCGCCAGCTTCTTGCTGAACTTGAGGATGGCGTACGCCTCATTCACGTTCTTGCCGCGGATCAGGTCCACCACCAGCCGCATCTTCCTGGGCGACTGGCGCACCCACCGCTGGATCGCATGGGCTTCCATGGTCACTCCGCCTTGGCCTTCTTATCCGCCACCAGCTTGCCGCTGTGGCCCCGGAACAGCCGGGTCGGGGCGAATTCGCCCAGCTTGTGGCCCACCATGTTCTCGGTCACGTACACCGGGACGAACTTGTTCCCGTTGTGCACCGCAAAGGTGTGGCCCACGAACTCGGGGATGAGGGTGCTCGCCCGGCTCCAGGTCTTGACCACCCGCTTCTCGTTCTTGCTGTTGAGCGCCTGGACCTTGTCCAGCAGCGCCGCCTGCACGAACGGGCCCTTCTTGATGCTTCGCGACATGATCTGATCCTGTCGATTATCGCCTGACGCCGTCCGCGCACCGTCGGCGCGCACAGCTGTGCGCGCCTACTGCGTCGCCTTGCCGCGCTTGCGGCCGCGCACGATGTACTGCTTCGAGCCCTTCTTCGGGTGCCGGGTCTTCTTGCCCTCCGGCTTGCCCCACGGGCTCACCGGCGGACGGCCGCCCGAGGTCTTGCCCTCGCCGCCACCCAGCGGGTGATCCACCGGATTCTTGGCCACGCCGCGCACCCGCGACCGCCTGCCCAGCCAGCGGGTCTTGCCCGCCTTGCCCACCGAGAGCAGCTCGTGCTCGGCATTCCCCACCTCGCCGATCGTGGCCAGGCACTTGGCGTGCACCCGGCGCATCTCGGTCGAGCGGAGTCGCACCGTGACGTAATCGCCTTCCTTCGCCACCACCTGGACCCCCGCCCCGGCCGAGCGCGCCAGCTGGCCGCCCTTGCCGATCTTGAGCTCGACGCAGTGCACCGTCTCGCCCAGCGGCACCTCGCCCAGCGGGATCGCGTTGCCCACCCGCGGATCGACCCCCGGTCCGGACAGCACCGTGTCGCCCACGTTCAGACCCTTGGCGTGCAGGATGTAGCGCTTGTCCCCGTCGGCGTACACCACCAGCGCAATCCGGGCGCTGCGGTTCGGATCGTACTCGACCGTCGCGATCTTGCCGGGCACGCCGAACTTGTTCCGCTTCCAGTCGATCTTGCGGTACATCTGCTTGTGGCCGCCGCCGATATACCGCATCGTGACGTGGCCCTGGTTGTTGCGCCCGCCGGTCTTGCGGAGCGGCTCGAGCAGGCTCTTCTCGGGCCTGTCGGTCGTGATCTCGGAGAAATCGGAGACCGACCGGAACCGGGTGCCGGGAGTCACCGGCCGAAATTCACGGATGCCCATATCAGCCCTCGAATACGGGGAGCGTCTCCCCGTCCTTCAGAGTCACGATGGCCTTCTTCCACCGCGGAGTCAGACCCTTGGTCTTCCCCCGCACCACCGCGTTACGCCGCATCTGCATGGTACGGACCTTGGTCGCGGTCACCCCGAAGAGCTGTTTGAGCGCGTCCCGGATCTCGAACTTGCTGGCTTCCGGGTGCACCTCGAAGGTGTACTCCTTGCGCAGCTGGTAGGCGGCCGAGCTCTTCTCGGTCACCACCGGGCGCACGATGGTCTCGTGCAGCGCAGGCATTACTTGCCCCCCTTCTTCTTGGGCGCGGATTTCTTGGCCGCCTTTGCCTTGGGCGCCGCCTTCTGGGCCTTCGGCTTGGCCGCCTTCTCCGCCTTCGGCTTGGCGGCCTTGGCCCGGGTCGCGGTTCTCTCCGCCCTGGCCGGCTTCCCCGCCTTGGCGGCCTTCGCGGCCTTGGGCTTCTCCGCCGTGGGCTTGACGGGCCGCGCAGCGCGCGGCGCCGGCGCCTCCCTGGGCACGGGCGTGAAGGTCCGCACGAAGGGCACCGCCGGCTCGCCCGCCAGCGCCGGCTCCTCGACCATCACCACCTCCGCCCAGATCACGTCGTAGGCCGAGGCTTCGTTGAACGGCAGCACATCCACCCGCGGCAGATTGCGGGCGCTCAGGTACAGCGCCTCGCTGACACCATGGGTGAGCACCAGCACCTTCCGCCCGGCCACGCCCAGCTTCTCCAGCAAGGCAACCAGGTCCCGGGTCTTCGGGCTCTGCTGCTCGAACCGCTCCACCACGTACAGGTTGCCCTCGGCGGCGCGCGCGTTGAGCGCGCTCTTGCGGGCGAGCTGCTTCACCTTGCGGGGGATGTCCAGCCGGTAGTCGCGCGGCTGCGGGCCGAACACCTTGCCGCCGCCGGGCCACAGCGGGGACCGGATCGAGCCCTGCCGGGCGCGGCCGGTGCCCTTCTGCTTCCACGGCTTCTGGTTGCCGCCGGACACGAAGCTCCGGGTCTTGGTGGCATGGGTGCCCTGGCGCTGGTTGGCCAGGTAGACCTTGACCGCCTCGTGCATGACCGGCCCGTTTACGGTGCCATCGAAGAAACCCTCCGGCAGCGCGAAGGCGGCGCTCTTCCGGGCGCCGGCCTGCGAGAAGTGCGGGGCCTCAATCATGGCGGCTCCTGCCGTGCTGCTTGTTGACGAGCAGGATGCCGTGTTTTGCGCCGGGGACCGCGCCCCGCACGAACAGCAGATTCCGCTCGGCGTCTACCTTCACCACCCGGAGCCCGAGCTCGGTGTGCCGCTCGGCGCCCATGTGGCCCGGCATCCGCTTTCCCTTGATGACGCGGGAGGGGTCGGTCCCGGGGGAAATCGAGCCCGGCTTGCGGTGCCGGGTGTTGCCGTGGCTCGCAGGACCGCCGCCGGCGCCATACCGGTGGACCATGCCCTGGAACCCGCGGCCCTTGGTGGTGCCGGTCACCTTCACCAGCTCGCCCGCCGCGAAGATCCCCACGGTCACCGTGTCGCCCGGCTTGTAGCTCGCCTCGCCGGCGCCGAATTCCTTGAGGATCTTCGGCGCCGCATCCACCGTGGCGGCCTTGGCATGACCCAGCTCCGCCCTGGTGCTTCGCTGCGCCAGCTTGGCGCCGAAGCCCAGCTGTACCGCGCCCGACTTCACCTGCAGCACGCGGCAGGGGCCGGCCTCGATCACCGTCACCGGGACCGAGGTGCCGTCCTCCGCGAACACGCGGGTCATGCCGAGCTTCTTCCCGATCAGTCCGTTGGCCATGGCTATTCGACCTTGATCTCCACGTCCACCCCGGCCGGCAGGTCGAGCTTGGTCAGCGCGTCCATCGTCTGCGGCCGGGAGTCGTTGATGTCGAGGAGCCGCTTATGGGTCCGGAGCTCGAACTGCTCCCGGCTCTTCTTGTCGATGTGCGGGCTGCGGAGCACGGTCCACCGCTCGATCTTCACCGGCAGCGGGATCGGCCCGGACACCTGCGCCCCGGTCTTCTCGGCAGTGCGCACGATGTCCGCCGCGGCCTGATCCAGCACGCCGTGGTCGAATGCCTTGAGTCGAATGCGGATTCGCTGTGCCATCTGGGTTCTCGCTGCTGGGAGACGGTCGGGACGGTCGGGGCGGTCGGGACGGACCGCGCATCCGGTCCATCTCGTCCGTCTCGTCCGTCTTGTCCGTCTCGTCCCCTACTTCAGAATCTTGGTCACGACGCCCGCACCGACCGTCCGGCCACCCTCGCGGATCGCGAACCGGAGACCCTCCTCCATCGCGATCGGGATGATCAGGGTGATGCGCATCTGGATGTTGTCACCCGGCATCACCATCTCCACGCCCTCGGGCAGCTCCACCGATCCGGTCACGTCGGTGGTGCGGAAGTAGAACTGCGGCCGGTAGCCCTTGAAGAACGGGGTGTGCCGTCCGCCCTCTTCCTTGGTCAGGACGTACACCTCGGCATTGAACTCGGTGTGCGGGGTAATGCTGCCTGGCTTGGCCAGCACCATGCCGCGCTCGATCTCGTGCTTTTCCGTGCCGCGGAGCAGCAGGCCCACGTTGTCGCCAGCCTGGCCGTCATCCAGCAGCTTGCGGAACATCTCGACGCCGGTGACCGTGGTCTTCTTCTCGCTGTTGAACCCGACCAGCTGGACCTCCTCGCCCACCTTGATCTTGCCCCGCTCGATACGGCCAGTGGCCACCGTGCCGCGGCCGGTGATCGAGAACACGTCCTCGACCGGCATCAGGAACGGCTTGTCGATCTCGCGCTTGGGCTCCGGAACCGAGGTGTCGAGGGCGTTGAGCAGGTCCCACATCTTTTCGACCCACTGGGGATCGCCCTTGATGGCGCCTGTGGCCGAGCCGCGGATCACCGGCAGGTCGTCCCCGGGGAAATCGTACTTGCTGAGCAGCTCGCGAACCTCGAGCTCCACCAGGTCCAACAGCTCCGGGTCGTCCACCAGGTCGCACTTGTTCAGGAAGGCGACGATGTACGGCACGTTCACCTGGCGGGCCAGGAGGATGTGCTCGCGGGTCTGCGGCATCGGGCCGTCCACCGCGCTCACCACCAGGATCGCCCCGTCCATCTGGGCGGCGCCGGTGATCATGTTCTTCACATAGTCCGCGTGGCCCGGGCAGTCCACGTGGGCGTAGTGCCGCTTAACGGTGCTGTACTCTACGTGGCTGGTCGCGATCGTCAGGATCTTGGTCGCGTCGCGCCGACCCTGCGACTCGGACGCCTTGGCCACCGTGTCGTACGGCACATACGTGGCCAGACCCTTGTCCGCCGAGACCTTGGTCAGGGCCGCGGTCACGGTGGTCTTGCCATGGTCCACGTGGCCGATGGTGCCGACGTTCACGTGGGGCTTGGTGCGCTCGAATTTGGCCTTGGCCATACGATCCTCGGGGCTTAAGAGCTATGAGCTATGAGCTATGAGCTATGGTCTGTCCTGCATCGCCGTCCGCCGGGCCTGGCTACGATGGCCGCTCCTGGTCGGAGCGGCTCATAGCTCACAGCTCATAGCCCGGCGGCCGGCTCAACTCTTCTTCTTAGCGATGATCGCTTCCGCGATCGTCTTGGGAACTTCCTCGTAGTGCTCGAACTCCATGGTGTACACCGCCCGCCCCTGGGTCATGCTGCGGAGCTGGGTGGAGTACCCGAACATCTCCTTGAGCGGCACGTGCGCCGCGACCACCTGCGCCTCGCCCCGCTGGGTCATGCCGCCCACCCGGCCGCGCCGGCCGGACAGATCACCCACCACGTTGCCCAGGAAGTCGGCCGGAGTCACCACCTCGACCTCCATCACCGGTTCCAGGATGATCGGCTTGGCCTGCTGCGCCGCCTGCTTGAAGGCCATCGACCCGGCGATCTTGAAGGCCATTTCCGAGCTGTCCACGTCGTGGTAGCTGCCGTAGACCAGCGTCGCCTTCACGTCCACCACCGGGTATCCGGCCTGGATGCCGTTCTCCAGCGCCTCGCGGATCCCCGCCTCCACCGGCTTGATGAACTCCCGCGGGATCACGCCGCCCACGATCTTGTCCTCGAACACGAAGCCCTCGCCGGGCTTGGTCGGCTCGAGGTGGATGACCACATGACCGTACTGGCCCTTGCCGCCCGACTGGCGGATGAACTTGCCCTCGACGTCAGTCACCTTCCGGGTGATCGTCTCGCGGAAGGCCACCTGCGGCGCGCCGACGTTGGCCTCCACCTTGAACTCCCGCTTCATCCGGTCGACCAGGATCTCGAGGTGCAGCTCACCCATGCCGGCGATGATCGTCTGCGAGGTCTCGGGATCGGTCCGCACCCGGAAGGTCGGATCCTCCTCCTGCAGCTTCTGCAGGGCGATGGCCAGCTTGTCCTGATCCGCCTTGGTCTTCGGCTCGATGGCGACGTCGATGACCGGGTTGGGGAACTTCATCGCCTCCAGGATGATCGGCTTGTCCTCGTCGCACAGGGTGTCGCCTGTGCGGGTGTCCTTGAGGCCGATCGCGGCGGCGATGTCGCCCGCCAGCACTTCCTGGATCTCCTCCCGCTTGTTCGCATGCATCTGCAAGAGCCGCGCGACCCGTTCCTTCTTGTCCTTGGTCGCGTTGTAGACGTAACTGCCGGCGTTGAGCTTGCCGGAGTACACCCGGAAGTAGGTCAGCCGCCCCACGAACGGGTCGGTCATGATCTTGAACGCCAGCGCCGCGAACGGCTCGTCGTCCTTCGGGATCCGGGAGACGTGCTCGGTATCGTGCAGCGGCACGTGGCCCACGATCGCCTGCACATCGGTAGGACACGGCATGTAGTCGATCACCGAGTCCAGCAGGTCCTGGACGCCCTTGTTCTTGAACGACGCACCGCACAGTACCGGGACAAAGCCGTGCCGGATGGTGGCGTTCCGGATCGCCCCCCGGATCTCCGCCTCGGTCAGCTCCTCGCCTCCCAGGTACTTCTCCAGCAGCGCGTCCTCATGCTCGATGGCGGCCTCGACCAGCTCGTGCCGGTACTTGGCCGCCTTCTCCTTGTACGCATCGGGAATCGGCATCTCCGAGAAGGTCTTCCCCAGCGTCTCGTCGTGGAAGACGATCTCCACCTGCCGGATCAGGTCGATGTGCCCGGTGAAGGTGTCGGAGGAGCCGACCGGCAGCTGCACCGGATGGGCCTTGCGGGTCAGCCGGTCCCGGATCATGTCCAGACAGCGGAAGAAGTCCGCGCCGATACGGTCCATCTTGTTGGCGAAGATCAGCCGCGGCACCTCGTACCGGTCCGCCTGGCGCCACACCGTCTCGGTCTGGGGCTCCACCCCCGCCACCGAATCCAGCAGCGTCACCGCCCCGTCCAGCACCCGCAGCGACCGCTCCACCTCGGCCGTGAAATCGACGTGGCCGGGCGTGTCGATGATGTTGATGCGGTACAGGATGCCGAACCGGCTCCAGAAGCAGGTGGTCGCGGCCGACGTGATCGTGATGCCGCGCTCCTGCTCCTGCTCCATCCAGTCCATCGTGGCGGCACCCTCGTGCACCTCACCGATCTTGTAGTTCTTGCCGGTGTAGTAGAGGATGCGCTCGGTGGTGGTGGTCTTACCGGCATCGATGTGCGCCATGATGCCGATGTTCCGGTACCGCTCGAGCGGAGTTTCGCGCGCCATCTAGATCTCTGAGATCCCTTGACTCGTTGGCGCGCACAGCCGTGCGCGCTTACCCAACCTTTACCAGCGAAAAAGCGGGGCGACCGACCCGGGAAAGCCCGGTGGTATCGCTCCGCGCCCGTCCGGGTCGAGACCCGGGACGAGGACCATTGCAGGTCCCTGCGTTTCGTTTGGGCCATCCAGCCGGCCCTTCAGAAGGATCGGAGGTGGCTGGCGGGGCCCGCTCGATCAGGGCCGGCCGGTCACGCGATCCGGATGTCGTCTGGTTTGGTGCGGACGAGCAGGGCCGATTCGGCCACCGCGAAGCACGCGGGAAATCCCCCAGAGCCCTGCAAAGCTAACCCGCTATGGTTCAATGTCAACGGGGCCTGGACGGACGCGAAGACGGGAGAAGCTAACGGGGTGAGTTCGTGTGGAACTCACCCCTTGGCAGCAGGACTGTCCGCTGCACCACTGACCGCCTCCCCGCCCTTTACCAGCGGTAGTGCGCGAACGCCCGGTTGGCCTCGGCCATCCGATGCGTGTCTTCCTTCTTCTTGATGGTGTTCCCCTCACCCTTCGACGCGAGGATCAGCTCGGCTGCCAGGCGCTCCTGCATGGTCTTCTCAGACCGGGCACGGGAGAACTCGATGATCCAGCGCATGGCCAGGGCGGCGCGCCGTTCGGGGCGGACCTCCACCGGCACCTGCAGCGAGGCGCCGCCCACCCGGCGGCTCTTCACCTCGAGCGCGGGCTTGGCGTTGTTGACCGCCTGCTTGAACACGGTGACCCCGGGCTGGCCGGTGCGCTCCTCGATCATGTCCATCGCGGAGTAGAAGATCCGCTCCGCGGTGCTCTTCTTCCCCTCGAACATGAGCGAGTTGATGAATTTGGAGACGGTCTGGCTGTCGTACCGGGGATCAGGCGGCACCGGACGACGGACGGACTTGGTGCGCCGACTCACTTCTTACCTCCCGCGCCAGCCGCCTTGGGCCGCTTGGCACCATACTTGGACCGGCTGCGGCGACGATCGTTCACGCCCGCCGCATCCAGCGCGCCCCGGACGATGTGGTAGCGCACACCCGGGAGGTCCTTCACCCGGCCGCCCCGCACCAGCACGATCGAGTGCTCCTGCAGGTTGTGACCCTCGCCCGGGATGTAGGCGATGATCTCGAACCCGTTGGTGAGCCGGACCTTGGCCACCTTGCGGAGGGCCGAGTTGGGCTTCTTCGGTGTGGTGGTGTACACGCGGGTGCAGACACCCCGGCGGAAGGGGTTCTGGCGCAGCGCGGGAGACTTGTCTTTGTAGACCGGATCCTTGCGGCCGAGGCGGACGAGCTGGTTGATGGTCGGCATAACCCTGCTTTGAGGCCTGTGGCCCAATCCCGGCGGTTCCGGGAAAGACTGGTAAAAGTAGCCGGGGGAACGGGTTGGGTCAAGGATACGACCGCACAGGGGAAGCCCGTCAGTCTTCTGGCTTCCCCTGCCGCAGTCACGACGCCTGCCCAATGCGAGACGATCTAGGGCCCGGTCCGCGCCTGCAGGATATACCGCCCCGTACTCCCGCTGTCCCGGGTGATCAGCAGGTAGTAGGTGCCCGGTGTGAGGGTTTGCGAGATCCGCGAGCAGAAGTCCCGCCCGTTCACATCGATGTCGATCGAATTACCGAGGCTGTTCTGGGTCTGATCTCTGAGTTCGAGGATCATGTCCAGGTCCAGCGCAAACCCGCAGAAGGCGCCGAACCAGCCCGAGGTCTCGAAGGTGTAGGTCCCGGTGACGGGAATCTGGATCTGGTACACGTCAGTCTGGTCGGTGGCACTCAGACCGCCCTGCACCGCACCATCGACGGTCAGCCGGTTGGCCGTTGCGGCCACATCGTTCGACTCCTCCTCCGACGGGAAACCGGCCGTGAAGGCGGCGAACCCGCCGACCGTTCCCGACACCGCCACTGCCGTCGGAGAGGAAACCCCGCCGAACGCCCCGAACCGCCTGCCGGGGATGCCGATCTGGCCGTCGCCAGCTTCATCCTCTCCCGCCACGACGTAGTAGCTGCCGTCCGGCAGGGCGCTCAGCGTGTAGTTGGCCCCGCTGGCCGCCACCGTCGCCGCAACGGCTCCGGTCGCGGCGTTGATCGCGCGCACGAACAGCTGCCGGCTCGGCGCCGCCGTCTGGGTCAGGGCATTACGGGCGTTGACAATGCCGGGTCCGATCTGTTCCCCGGGATCGATCGGAGTGGCGTAGGTGATCAGCCGCGTCCGGAGCTGGGCTGGAGTGAGGCTCGGATCCTGCGCGAGCAGCAGGGCCGCTACCCCCGAGACATGCGGCGCCGCCATCGAGGTCCCGGTGTAGAACGCGTGATTGGGCGTGCAAGCCGCCGAGGGGTTGAGATCTAGCGGGGTGAAATCGCAGGTAGACGAAGCCACCCCGGACGAGGCGAGCTGCGGCGATCCGAAGTCCCCCCCCGGGGCGGCGAGGTCGACGAAGCTGCCGAAGTTGGAGTAGGAGGTACGGTGTCCGGTGGGACCAACCGCGCCGACGGCGAGGACTTCCGGATACGCCGCGGGGCACGGCGCGGTAGACGAAGCCTCGTTGCCCGCCGAGACCACCACCAGAACGCCGCCGTTGGGGAGCCCTGGATCGGTCACGGTCTGCACCGCCGTGTGCAGCGGGTCGGGCCCGGTGATGCAGCCGCCACCCAGACTCATGTTGATGATCCGGGCCGGCTGTGCCGGCCCGGGGAGCACTCCGCCGGAGCCGTCGTCCGAGGGCATGCCGGCCGCGTACAGCACTCCCTGGGCGATGTCGAAGTAGCTCCCGCCGTCGATGCCGAGCACCCGGACCGGCCGGATGCTCACGGTCCAGTTCACCCCGAGCACCGCGATCCCGTCATTGCCCTTGGCCCCGATGGTGCCTGAGACATGGGTGCCATGGCTGCCGAGGGTGCTTCGGGCACAGGGTGCGCCGGTGCTTGGTTCGGCCTCGCGGTCGTCCGGCGTACTGGGGTCGGCATCGTAGCCGTCACCATCACCGGAATTGTTGATCGTGCCGCCGCCCTGGGTGGCGCAGAGAGTAACGTTGCTGCTACTTACAAAATCGCGGCCATCGTTGCGGAAGTTTCCCCCGCCCGTGGCCGCCGTGGCACCCGCGGCCCCCACCGACGGGTGGTGGAACACCACCCCGTTGTCCAGCACCGCCACAATGACGCTTGCCGAGCCGGTGGTGATGGACCACGCCCGTGGCAGATCGATCATCGAGTAGTGCCACGACTGGATCGGGAAGAAGGGGTCGTTGGGAATGGTCCCCGGACGCACCGGGCCGGCGTCCGATCGGAGCCACCCGTTCCGCCCGACCGATTCCACCGCCGGATCCTGCGCCAGGGCCTGCGCCACCGAGTCCATTCTGGCGGGGTCGGCGACCTTGATCTTTGCGGTTCGGATCACTGGCGACACGCCGGCGATCGTCACCTTGCCCGACAGCGCGTGGGGCGCGAGTTGCTGCCGGATCGCCTGGGCCAGCACCAGCGCGGTCGGGAGCGCAGCCATCGCCCGGACCCCAGCGGGGGCGCTGATCGCGCTGCGCTTCATTACCACCAGCAGTTCGTCTGGCACGTAATGGGGACTCAGACCGGACCGCCGCACCCCCGTCAACGCCGGTAGTGCCGCCTCGGCCCGCTGCCGGGTACTTGCCCGAAGACCGGCGGTGCTTCGCACCCCTCCCACCCGCGCCATCCTGATGCTGCTCAGGACCGAGTCCGACAGCGCCACCGTACCGATGATCGTGGAGGGTGGCACCACCACCGCAGTCGCCGACAGCGTCACGCTGGTCGGAGAGGTACCCGCGTTCGAGGCCGTCACGCTCTGGCCTCCCGCCCCGGCCCCGAGAGTCCAGCCGGTGGTCGCCAGGCCGTTTCCGTCGGTGAGACTTGCCGTCTGGGTGAGGCTGCCACCGCCGGTGGCGACCGCCCAGGTCACCGGCACCTTGGAGATGTTCTGTGCGGTGGCGGTGCGGACCCGGACGCTGAGGGCGGTACCGAGCGCGGCGCCACCCGGCGCGGTCTGTCCATCACCGCCGGCCACGGCAAGAGTCACCCCGGCGCCCAGGGTCGCCTGGGCTGTTACGGTGGCGGTGACGCCCCCGGCGGTGGCGGTCACGGAATGCCCGTTGCCGAACTCGAGCCCGAGGGTCCAGGTCGCGGAGGCGCGCCCCTGCCCATCGGTCGTGGCCTGCGCACCGGCCAGCGAACCGCCTCCACCGGTGACGGTCCAGGTCACCGCGGCACCATTCACCACGTTGTTGAACGCATCCCGGAACTCGGCGACCACCGGTTGGGCGAGTGCCGTGCCAACTACCCCGGACTGGGCACCACCCTGAACCACCGTGCCGCTCGCCACCGGGGCGGCGGTCACGCTCGCTGAAAACGTCGCTGGAGTGGTCACCCCGGAGACGCTGGCGGTCGCGGTGTTGGCCGTCCCGACTGCGGTCCCCACGGTCCAGCTCGTGGCGGCCTGGCCCTGGGCGTTGGTGCTCACCGTGGTGGCCTGGAGGGTCCCGCCACCGGCAGTCACCGCGAAGGTCACGTCGACGCCTTGCAGCCCGTCGCCCTGCTTGTCGTTGACCTGCACAGTCAGCGGCAGGCCCAGCGCGGCGCCAGCGGCGCCCGTCTGGTTGTTGCCTGTGATGATGACGACGACGGTGGGGGTGCGACTGGGTTCGTTGCTGCTGCCGCAAGCGGACAGGATCACGCCGGCAGCAAGGAGGCCCAACCAATTGTGGATTCGCATGCCCAATCTTTACACCGAATTGGCTCCTCGGCTAGCCCACCCCCGGCTGTTCCAGAAGTGCCTCCCGGGATGACCCTCTGGCCGGCTTCCGTCATGACGGGTCATATTCAGCGTCTGCCAGTGGCGCGGGCGGCGCCGTTCACCATCCTGAGGAGGCCGCATGCGGTGGAACCGTGGTCCGATGAGCGACAACATCGAGGACATGCGGGGCCAGGGCGGCGGTCGGCGTCCGGGCGGCATGCGGCTCGGCCTGGGTGGAATGCTGCTGCTCTTGATTCTGAGCATCGTCTTCAGGCGGGATTTCTTCTCGCTCATCGGCGGAGCCGATGGAATGCAGGCCGGCGCGCCCGCAGGCGCCGGCCTCTCCCCCGAAGCGCAGGCTCATGAAGACTCGCTCGCATCTCTGGTCTCCGCCGTGCTCGACAGCGCCCAGGGCGAGTGGGCCGCCATCCTCCCCAGACTGGGCGTACAATACCGGCCGGCCAAGCTGGTCCTCTTTCGCGACGCGATCCAGTCGGCCTGCGGGTTTGCCGAGTCGGCGACCGGCCCGTTCTACTGCCCGGGGGATGAGAAGGTCTACATCGACCTCGGGTTCTATGACGAGCTGACCAGCCGCTTCGGCGCCGCCGGCGAGTTCGCCGAGGCCTACGTCCTGGCGCACGAGCTCGGCCACCATGTACAGAACCTGCTCGGCATCGAGCAACAGGTGCGCCAGGCGCAACAGCGCCGGCCGGCGGCCAGGAACGACCTTTCGGTTCGCCTGGAACTGCAGGCAGACTGTTTCGCCGGAGTGTGGGGCGCCGACTATCAGGCCAAGGGCGGGTTGGAGGCGGGGGACCTCGAGGAGGGCATGCGGGCGGCGGCGGCGGTAGGCGACGACCGGATCCAGAAGATGTCTCAAGGCTACGTGAACCCCGAGGGATTCACCCACGGGAGTTCCGCCCAGCGGGAGCACTGGTTCCACCAGGGGTTCGAGACCCACGATCCCAAGCAGTGCGATACGTTCGGAGCGGGGAAACTGTAGGCGGGCGAGGCGGGCAGGCGGGCGGGCGAAAATGCCGCGGGCGAGAGATGAAATTCGTCTCTCGCCCGCTGCATTTCCCCGCCGCTTCCGCCCTGCCCGCCCCGTCCGCCGCTACTCCTCGTCCTCCACCAGCGCGGCCACCGGCACGGGGGCAACGACCTCCGGCACAACCTCCGAGGGAGGCGGCGGCTCGTAACCCGCGGGCGGCTCGATTTCGATCTCGGCGTAGCGGTAGATGCCCGACCCGGCCGGGATGAGGTGCCCGATGATGATGTTCTCCTTGAGGCCCAGGAGGTCGTCCTTGGCCCCGCGGATCGCCGCGTCGGTCAGCACCCGGGTGGTCTCCTGGAAGGAGGCCGCCGAGATGAATGACTGGGTGGTGAGCGAGGCCTTGGTGATGCCGAGCAGTACTGGCTCGGACTGCGCCGGCTTGCTCTTCCGCTTGATCACCCGCTCGTTCTCGTCGCGGAACATCACCTTGTCGACCGTCTCGCCCTCGAGGAAGTCGGTGTCGCCCGGATCGGTCACCCGGACCTTCTGCAGCATCTGGCGCACGATGGTGCCGATGTGCTTGTCGCTGATCCGCACGCCCTGCAGCCGGTAGACCTCCTGCACCTCGTTGAGCAGGTATTCCTGTACCGCGCGCGGGCCCTTGATCCGCAGGATGTCGTGCGGATTCACCGGCCCTTCGGTGAGGCGGTCGCCCGCCCGCACCCGGTCGCCCTCATGGACCCGGAGGTGCTTGCCCGAGCCCACCTCATACAGCTGGGGCGGCTCCGGCTCACCCTTCTTGCCCGGCTCGCCCAGCGGGTAGACGTAGATCTCGCGCTTGCCGCGCTTGATCTCGCCGAACTTCACGATCCCGTCGATCTCCGAGATCGTGGCCGGATCCTTGGGCCGGCGGGCCTCGAACAACTCGGCCACGCGGGGCAGACCGCCGGTGATGTCGCGGGTCTTGTAGGCCTGCCGCGGCATCTTCACGACCGTCACGCCCTTGCTCACCTTCACCGGTGAGGAGAGATAGACGGTCTTGTCCTTGCTCTCCTTCTTGCTCTTGCTCGGCCAAGCCACGTTGATCGGATACTCCTCGACCTTGAACCTGGAGGACCACGGGTTGGCCTCGTCCGGCAGGTCCATGGCACGGGTCACCTGGTCGGTGTCCGAGCCCAGGATGATCCGCGACCCCTCCGCCAGGATGTACTCCTGGGGATCTTTCCGGTTGGCGGCGTAGACCAGCACCGACGGGTGCAGCTCGCGGTCCGGGTCGGCCATCACCACCAGCGAGCGGAGGCCGGTGGACTCGTCCAGCTCCTCGCGCAGAGTCGAGCCCGGGACCAGATCCTTCCAGCGCAGTTCGCCGTCCAGCTTGAGGATGCTGGGGTCGTTGTACGGGTCCCAGGTGTAGAGGATCGACATCTTCCCCTGCACGGCGTCGCCCTCCTTGACCTGGATCAGCGCGCCCTCGGGCACCGGGTAGCGGTTGAGCACCCGCTTGGGATCGCCCGGATCCACCACCAGGATGCCTTCCTTCGACTCCTCGTCGGCGTTCTCGTCATCGCGGGTGAGCGCGATGCGGACCACCGCCTTGGTGCCGTCCTCGTACTCGACCGGGACGTCGGCGTATTCCAGACCAGCGGTGTACTTCACCAGGCCGCTGGCGCGGGCCCGGCGCTCCGCCTCCTCGGCAATGCGCGACGAGGCGCCGCCGATATGGAACGTCCGCAGGGTCAGCTGCGTGCCCGGCTCACCGATCGACTGGGCCGCCAGGATGCCGATGGCTTCGCCCATGTCCACCATATCCATAGTGGCCAGGTTCCGGCCGTAGCACATGCGGCAGCAGCCGCGGCGCGACTCGCAGGTCAGCACCGACCGGATCTTGACCTTCTCGATCCCGGCCTCGTCGATCTGGGCGGAGATCTCCTCGTCGATCAGCTTGCCCGACTGCACCAGCAACTTCGGATCGCCGTGCTCATCCAGCTCATGCGGATCGAACACGTCTTCCGAGGCGACGCTGCCCAGGATCCGCTCCTTGAGCGGCTCGATGATGTCCTCGCCTTCCTTCAGCGCGGAGATTTCGAGGCCCTGGATGGTGCCGCAGTCCTCTTCGGTGATGGTCACGTCCTGGGCCACGTCCACCAGGCGGCGGGTCAGGTAGCCGGCGTCCGCCGTCTTGAGCGCGGTGTCGGCCAGGCCCTTCCGGGCGCCGTGGGTGGAGATGAAGTACTCCAGGCCGGTCAGCCCCTCGCGGAAGTTCGATTTGATCGGGCTCTCGATGATCTCGCCGATGCCGCCGGTCAGCTTCTTCTGCGGCTTGGCCATCAGGCCGCGCATGCCGGCCAGCTGGCGGATCTGGTCGCGGGAGCCGCGGGAGCCGGAGTCGAACATCATGAACACCGGATTGAACCCGCCCCGGCTCTGGCGCATGTTGTTCACCATCGCCTCGGCCACGTCGTTGTTGGCGTGGGTCCAGGCATCGATCACCTTGTTGTAGCGCTCGCCGAAGGTGATCTGGCCGGTGTTGTAGGCCCGCTGGAACCGCTGGACGCGCTTGTCCGCCTCCTCCAGCAGCTTGACCTTCTCGCTCGGGATCTCGAGGTCCTCGACCCCGATGGAGATCCCGCCCTGCGTCGCATAGCGGAACCCGAACTCCTTGAGCCGGTCGAGGAAGACCACCGTGTCCGCCAGCCCGGCTTCGCGATAGCTCTGCAGCACCAGCTCCGACAGCGCCTTCTTCCGCATCAGGTCGTTCTTGAAGCCATGGTTGGCCACGACCTGCCGCGGCAGGATGCTGTTGAACAGCACCCGGCCCGCGGTGGACCGCACCCAGCGCGGCTTCGGATCGGCCGCCTCACGCGGAGGCTGGTACCAGAAGTGGATGGCCGTGTGGTAGTCGATGGTCCGGTGCAGCAGGGCCATCTCGATCTCCGCCAGCGAGCCGTAATGCTTGGCCTTTTCCCACGCGGCGCCCGGCTTGCCTTCCTTCGGCTCCTCCGCGCCACGCGGCAGCTTGGTGAGGAAGTAGCTTCCCAGCACCATGTCCTGTGACGGCTCCGCCACCGGCCGGCCGTCGGACGGCTTGAGGATGTTGTTCGACGAGATCATCAGGAGCCGGGCCTCGATCTGCGCCTCGAACGAGAGCGGCACGTGCACGGCCATCTGGTCGCCGTCGAAGTCGGCGTTGAACGCGGCGCAGACCAACGGGTGGATCCGGATGGCCTTGCCCTCCACCAGCACCGGCTCGAACGCCTGGATGCCCAGGCGGTGCAGGGTCGGGGCGCGGTTGAGCAGCACCGGGTGGTCCTGGATGATCTCTTCCAGGATCTCGTAGACCTCCGGGCTCTCCTTCTCCACGATCTTCTTGGCCCGCTTCACCGTCTCGGCAATGCCCTTCTCCACCAGCTTGTGGATGATGAAGGGCTTGAACAGCTCCACCGCCATGGCCTTGGGCAGACCGCACTGGTGCAGGCGCAGCTCCGGGCCGACCACGATGACCGAACGGCCCGAGTAGTCCACCCGCTTGCCCAGCAGGTTCTGCCGGAACCGGCCCTGCTTCCCCTTGAGCATGTCGCTCAGCGACTTGAGCGGACGCTTGCCCCGGCCCCGGATCGCCTTGGAGCGGCGGCCGTTGTCGAACAGGGCGTCCCCCGCCTCCTGCAGCATCCGCTTCTCGTTGCGGAGGATGACCTCCGGCGCCTTGTGCTGAATCAGCTTCTGCAGCCGGTTGTTGCGGTTGATCACCCGGCGGTACAGGTCGTTCAGGTCGCTGGTGGCGAAGCGGCCGCCATCCAGCGGCACCAGCGGGCGGAGATCGGGCGGAATGACCGGGATCACGTCCAGGATCATCCACGCCGGGTTGTTCGGCACGTCGCCGTTCTCGCCCGAGGTGAGGAACGCGTCCACGATCTTGAGCCGCTTGAGCATCTGCTTCTTGCGATGCTGGCTGGTTTCGGTGGCCACGCTGCCGCGCAGCTCTTCGGCCAGCTTCTTCACGTCGATCCGGTTGAGCAGCTCCCGCACCGCCGGGGCGCCGATGTCAGCCCGGAACGCGCTGTCGCCCTCCTCCCGGGCCTTGGCCCGGAGGGAGAGGTACTCGTCCTCGTCCAGCAGCTGATTGGCGTCGACGTCCTGGTCGCCCGGCTCGATGACGATGTAGCTCGAGTAGTAGATCACCCGCTCCAGGTCGCGCAGGGTGACGTTGAGCAGGTTACCCATGGGCGAGGGCAGCGTCTTGAAGAACCAGATGTGGGCCACCGGCACCGACAACTCGATGTGCCCCATCCGCTCGCGCCGCACCTTGCTGAGCGTCACCTCGACGCCGCAGCGGTCGCAGATCACGCCGCGGTAGCGGATCCGCTTGTACTTGCCGCAGTGACACTCCCAGTCCTTGACCGGGCCGAAGATCCGCTCGCAGAACAGGCCGTCCTTCTCCGGCTTGAACGAGCGGTAGTTGATGGTCTCGGGCTTGGTCACCTCGCCCCAGGACCACCAGTACCGCTGCCCCTGCAGCTCCAGCCGCTCGCGCTCCTTCTGGTCGCGCGGGCCGCGGATCTCCTCGGGGGAGGCGATGCGTATGCTGATGTAGTCGAAGCTCGAGCTCTTGGGCTCGCGTCCGCTGCGGAAATCGATCATTGGTCCCTCTTCGTATCGGACGGGCGGACCGGCGGACCGGCGGACGCAGAGTGTCTCCTCACATTGCGCCCTGAGTTCTCGGCCTACCTGCCCAACCTGTCCCGTCTAGTAACTCGCTATTGCCTCGGATCGGCCGTCCGCCGGTCCGCCGGTCCGTCTGTCCGCCCGCCTACTCATCCCCGTCCGCCGTAGTGCCGAGCGTTACCTTGAGCCCCAGCGCCTGCAGCTCCTTCACCAGCACGTTAAACGACTCGGGTATGCCCGGCTCGGGCAGGTTCTGTCCCTTGACGATCGCCTCGTACACCTTGCTGCGGCCGTTGACGTCGTCCGACTTGACCGTCAGCATCTCCTGCAGCACGTGCGCCGCGCCGTATGCCTCCAGCGCCCACACTTCCATTTCGCCGAACCGCTGGCCGCCGAACTGGGCCTTGCCCGCCAGCGGCTGCTGGGTGACCAGCGAGTACGGTCCGATCGAGCGGGCGTGGATCTTGTCGTCCACCAGGTGCGACAGCTTCAGCATGTAGATCGTGCCGACCGTCACATCCCCCTCGAACTCCTGCCCGCTGCGCCCGTCGCGGAGCCGGGCCTTGCCTGACGGGGTCAGCCCCGCCGCCCGAATCAGCTCCTCGGCCGCCTTGGCGACTTCCTCCGGCTCGCCCTTGCCGCCGGCCAGCACCGCCAGCGCCGGACGTCCGGTGGTCTCCAGCAGCTCGGCCGCGCCGAGGTCCGCCGCCTTCTCCAGGTCCTTCACCAGCTTGTGTAGCGTCTTCTGCTCCGGGCCCTCCGCCGTGCTCAGCCGGTGCTGGTGATATGCCAGCTCCTGCTTCCGCTGGGCCAGTTCCCGGGCCGCCAGCTCCTTCGCCGCCGAGGTGAGGAAGCCCTTGATCCCCTGGTACAGCTCCCGGGTCGGGGCCTGGGCGCCGCGGTGGGCCAGGTCGTCGAGCCCCGCATCGCTCAGCATGTGGGTGGCCTGGTGCAGGTCCGAAGCGATCGCCGTGATGGTTGCGGCGTCCGGCTCCGGCGCCTGCTGCTTGAGCCCCAGCGCCTCTCCCGCCCAGCGGATGCCGGCGATCCGGAGCAGCACTCCGATCTCGCCCTCGTCCGCCCCGCGGAACACCGGGGTCTTGGCCTTGAACCCCAGGATCGAGGCGCACCAGCCGAGGTGGGTCTCCAGGATCTGGCCCACGTTCATGCGGCTCGGCACGCCCAGCGGGTTGAGCACGATGTCCACCGGGGAGCCGTCCGGCAGGAAGGGCATGTCCTCCTCCGGCACGATCCGGGCGACGATACCCTTGTTGCCGTGGCGGCCCGCCATCTTGTCGCCCACCGAGACCTTACGCTTCTCGGCGATGTACACCTTCACCAGCTGGATGACGCCCGGAGGCAGCTCATCCGGCTGGAGGATCTTGTCGATCTGGTCCTCCGCCTTCTCCTCCACCTTGGCCCGTTCCCGGGTGGCGGTGTCGATGGTCAGGCGGATGCGCTCGTTGGCGACCTTGTTCGCCACCCGGAGCGTCTTCAGGTCGATCTCGCCCAGGTCGAGCTCGGAGAGCAGCGTCCGGCTCAGCTTGGTCGCCGCGGGGACGGCCTCCTCGACGGTGCCGGCCTTGAGCATCAGGGCCACCTCCTGCCCTTCGAGCAGGAAGCGCAGCTCCTCCAGCATCACGCTGCTGATGCGGGCCTTCTCGTCGGTCTCCACCCGGCGCACTTCGCCGATCCGCTCGCCCCGGTCCTTTTCCACCACCTGGTCTTCCACCCGGCTGAAGATCTTGACGTCGATGACGACGCCCTTCATGCCTGGCGGCACCTTGAGCGAGCTGTCCTTCACGTCCTTGGCCTTTTCGCCGAAGATCGCGGTCAGCAGCTTCTCTTCCGGCGACAGCTCGGTCTCGCCCTTGGGGGTGATCTTGCCGACCAGGATGTCGCCCGGCTTCACATGGGCGCCGATCCGGACAATGCCGCGCTCGTCCAGGTCCACCAGCGCCTCGTCGGAGACGTTGGGGATTTCCCGGGTGATCTCCTCCTGGCCGCGCTTGGTGTCGCGAACGTGGAGCTCCAGCTCCTGGATGTGGATCGACGAATAGACGTCGTCCTTCACCAGCCGCTCGGACAGAACGATCGCATCCTCGAAGTTGTGTCCGTACCAGGGCATGAAGGCCACCAGCACGTTGCTGCCGAGGGCCAGCTCGCCCGCTTCGGTCGCGGCGCCGTCGGCGATCACCTGCCCCACGCCCACCTTGTCTCCCGCGCGAACCAGCGGACGCTGGTTGATCGCGGTGTCCTGGTTGGTGCGCCAGAACTTCCGCACCCGGTAGCGGTCGTGCTGGGTCAGCCGGGCCAGCGGCACGTTGGCATCCACTTTCCCCTGCTCACCCGAGTCGACGATGATCTCGTCGGCCGTCACCCGGGTGACCGTTCCCGCCCGGCGCGCCACGATGACCGCGCCGGAGTCGGCCGCCACCTTGGCCTCCAGCCCGGTGCCGACGATGGGCGCCTGGGGGAACAGCAGCGGCACCGCCTGGCGCTGCATGTTGCTGCCCATCAGCGCACGGTTGGCGTCGTCATGCTCCAGGAACGGGATCAGCGCCGCGGCAATGGAGACCAGCTGCTCCGGCGCCACGTCCATGAAATCGATCCGGTCCGGCGGCAGCAGCGGGTAGTCGTCACCCTTGCGGCAGAGGACCAGGTCCTCGCTGAGCTTGCCCGCCTCGTCCAGCTGGGCATTGGCCTGGGCGACGGCGTAACCCTCCTCCTCGCTGGCCGACAGCCAGCGGATCTCGTCGGTCACCTTGCCGTTCTTGACCACCCGGTAGGGTGTCTCGATGAAGCCCAGGTCGTTGATCCGACCGTAGGTCGAGAGGCTGGTGATCAGGCCGATATTGGGGCCTTCCGGCGTCTCGATCGGGCACATCCGGCCGTACTGCGAGTAGTGCACGTCGCGGACCTCGAAGCCCGCGCGCTCGCGGGTGAGGCCGCCCGGACCGAGCGCCGAGAGCCGGCGCTTGTTGGTCAGCTCCGCCAGCGGGTTGGTCTGGTCCATGAACTGCGACAGCTGGCTGGAGCCGAAGAACGCCTGGATCACCGCCGAGACGGTCCGGGCGTTGACCAGGTCGTCCAGCGAGATCTTCTCCGGATCGGAGTTGATGCTCATCCGCTCCTTCACCAGCCGGGCCATGCGGGAGAGGCCCACCGAGAACTGGTTGGCGATCAGCTCGCCGACGCTGCGGATGCGGCGGTTGCCCAGATGGTCGATGTCATCGGTGAACCCGCGGCCGTCGTTCAGGTCGATCAGGTACCGGATGATGGCGATGAAGTCCTCTTCGGTGAGGACCGTGTGGTTCGCCGGCGTCTTGGTCTTGAGCCGCTGGTTGATCTTGTAGCGGCCCACCCGGCCCAGGTCGTAGCGCTTGGGATTGAAGAACAGCCGCTTGAGCGCCTCGCGCGCGGTCTCCAGGTTGGGCGCCTCGCCCGGCCGGAGCAGGGCGTAGATCTGCTCCAGGGCCTCGGCCTCGCTGTGGGTCGGGTCCTTGGCCAGGGTGTTCTTGATGAGGGGCGACTCGCCCCGCCCGGCGGGGAGCAGCACCTCGACCTTGGTGACACCGGCCTTGATTAGCTTCTTGCGCAGCGCCTCGTTGACCTCGCTCCCCGCTTCGGCCAGCACTTCGCCGGTCTCCGGGTCGGCCACGTCGAACGCCAGCACCTGGCGGGCCCGCTCGCGGGTCGTGGTCGGCTGCTCGTCGTCGCGCAGGTCGATCGTGGTGTACCCGGCGAACACGGTGACGCCCTTGACCCCCACGTGCCGCAGGTGGTTGAGCCGCTCGGGGGTGAGCTCGTCACCCACCTGGGCCAGCGGCGGACCGCTGGGATCCTCGGGATTCGGCACATCGGCGGCCACCAGCGCCCCAACCAGCTCGCGGCGTTCCTGCCGCCCCTCGAGCTTGCCGGTGATGTCCAGCTCCTTGGTGCCGAAGAACAGCTTCAGGATCTCGGCGTTGGTGCCGTAGCCGAATGCCCGGAGCAGTGCCGTCGCCGGGAACTTCTTCTTCTTGTCGATGTGGACGAAGATCACGTCGTGAATGTCGATCGTGAACTCCACCCACGACCCGCGGAACGGGATGATCCGGGCCGAGAACAGCCGCTGCCCGTTCGGGTGGGTGTCCTCCTCGAACACCACGCCCGGCGAGCGGTGCAGCTGGCTCACCACCACCCGTTCCGCGCCGTTGATCACGAACGTGCCGAGGGGGGTCATGATCGGGAGCTCCCCGAGGTAGACCTCCTTCTCGATCGCGTTCTTGAGCCGGCGCTGCCCGTCCACCTCCTCGAATACGTCGAGACGGAGGGTGGCCTTGAGCGGCGCGGCGTAGGTCATGTCGCGCTCGATGCACTCCTCCACCGAGTACTTGGGATCACCCAGGTGGTAGGAGATGAACTCCAGGCTGTACTTCCCGTTGACGTCGCCGATCGGGAACAGGTCTCGGAAGACCCGTTCGAGCGAGACGTCCTGCCGCTCGCCGTGGACGTCGTCGGGGACCAGCAGGCTCTGGAACGCCCGGGTCTGGATGTCGAGCAGGTTGGGCATGGGCATGCCCACCTCTCGCTTCGAAAACACGATCTGGGGCCGGATAGCCGTCATCGAGCACTCTCGCGCAACACAAATGGCCCCGGCGCGTGACCCCCTGCCCATTGCAGGGGGACCACGCGGGGCTCTGGTACCTTAGGAGTTAACGCAGCCGTCCAGGGCGCATGCTGTCTCACCGAAGTAGGAGGCTTGGACATCTCCCGGGGGGCCGTGGCGGCGCCTCACCTGCGCGCCACCATTCGCACCGCCCGCCGGGCCCAGGCCTGGCTACTTCAGCTCGACGGTGGCGCCCTGGTCCTCCAGCTTCTTCTTCATCTCCGTGGCCTCGGCCTTCGGCACACCTTCCTTGACGGTGCCGCCGTTGTCCACCAGTTCCTTGGCCTCCTTCAGGCCCAGGCTGGTGAGCTCACGGACGACCTTGATGACCTGGATCTTCTTCTCGCCCCCGCCCTTCAGGACGACGTTGAACTCGGTCTGCTCTTCCACCGCCGGAGCGGCGCCCGCGCCACCCGCCGCCGGGGCGGCCGCGGCGGCCACCACGGAGACGTTGAACTTGGCCTTGAAGGCCTCGATCATGTCGGCCAGCTCGAGAACGCTCATCTTGCCGATGGCCTCGAGGATGTCGTCCTTGCTCAGTGTGGCAGTGCTCATGGTGTTCTCCCTCAGGCGTTAGAGGCTGCACCGCGCTGCTCGCGAAGCGCCTCGAGGCAGCCAGCAAATGAAGCCAGGATGTTGTTCATCGTTCCCGCGATCATCGCGAGGAGCGTCTGCCGGTCCGGAATGGTGCCCAGCCGCTGAATGTGGGCCTGCGACACCGCCGCTCCGTCCACCAGTCCGGCCCTGATGCCCGGTTTCTGGTGCTCCTTGGCGAACTCGGTCAGGACCTTGGCGGCGGCGAGCGGTTCCCGGCTCAGCACCAGGCCGATCGGTCCCTTGAGGTGCTCGTTGAGCGTGCTGATGCCCTGGCTCTCGAGCGCCCGCGCCGCCAGGGTGTTCTTGACCACCACATACCGCGCTCCGGCGCCGCGGAGGCGGCGGCGGAATTCGGTCATTTTCGCCACGCCCAGCCCGGTGAAATCGGTGACGTAGACATTGGGCGCGGCCTTGATGGCCGAGGTGATGAACTCGACCTCGGCCTGGCGATCAGTCTTGCTCATCGATACACCGCCGTGTCGAGCCGGACCCCGGGCCCCATGGTGCTGGACACCGTGGCACTCCGGATGTAGTGACCCTTCGCCGCGGCCGGCTTCACGCGCACGATGGTGTCCATGAACGCCTGCAGGTTTTCCGCCAGCTGCTGGGTCGAGAAGTTGATCTTCCCGATCGGGGCGTGGACGTTGCCGGTCTTGTCCACCCGGAACTCGATCTTGCCGGCCTTGATCTCCCGCACCGCCTTGGTCACGTCCATGGTGACCGTTCCCGCCTTGGGGTTCGGCATGAGGCCGCGGGGACCGAGGATCCGGCCCAGCTGGCCCAGCTGGCCCATGACGTCGGGCGTGGCGACGATGACGTCACACTCGAGCCACCCCTCCTTGAGTTTCTGCACGTACTCCACGCCGGCGAAGTCCGCGCCCGCATCCAGCGCGTCCTTGACCTTTTCGCCCTGAGTGATCACCAGCACCCGCACCGACTTGCCGGTCCCGTGCGGCAGCACCACCGTGCCGCGCACCACCTGGTCGGCGTGCCGGGGATCCACCCCCAGGCGCACCGCGACATCGACCGTCTCGTTGAACTTGGCGAACCCCGCCTGTTTGACCAGGGACACGGCATCCGGAATCTGGTACTCCCGGGAGCGGTCAACCTTGGCCACCGCGGTGGCGAACTTCTTTCCGTGTGCCATCAGTCGGCCACCTCCAGCCCCATCGAGCGCGCGGTGCCCGCGATCATCCGCATGGCCCCCTCGAGGTCGGCCGCATTGAGGTCCTGCATCTTCAGCTCGGCGATCTTCTTGAGCTGCGCGCGCGTCACCTTCCCCACCTTGGTGCGGTTGGGTGCGGCGCTGCCCTTTTCCAGCCCCGCCTCCTTGAGCAGGAGGTTCGGCGCCGGCGGGGTCTTGGTGATGAACGTGAACGTGCGGTCCTGGAAGACCGTCACGATGACGGGGATGACCATCCCCGCCTGGGCCTGGGTCCGGGCGTTGAACTGCTTGCAGAACTCCATGATGTTCACGCCGTGCGGACCGAGGGCCGTGCCCACGGGCGGCGCGGGATTCGCCGCGCCAGCCGGGCACTGCAGCTTGATGACTGCGGTGACCTTCTTGGCCATCTATCGATTCCTTCCTTTGCGTACGCGCGCACAGCTGTGCGCGCTCTACTGCCGCGATGACCCGCGCGGTCGCGGGGGCGAACCTTCCGCCGTCAGCGGTGCGGCCAACGCATGCGTTGGCCGGGACCTAATGCCCGCGGAGCTGCAGGTAAT
The DNA here is from genome assembly GCA_041499215.1 of Gemmatimonadota bacterium. Lineage (GTDB taxonomy): Bacteria > Gemmatimonadota > Gemmatimonadetes > Gemmatimonadales > GWC2-71-9 > JADJOM01. The sequence goes on from JBGQJV010000002.1 coordinate 43,891, forward strand.
CCAGCTCCACGCTCGTCGGCCGGCCAAACAGGCTGACCGAGACCTTCACCTTGCCCTTGTCCGGCAGCACTTCTTCCACCGTGCCGCTGAAGTCGGAGAACGGTCCCTCGGTAATCTCGACCACCTGGCCGATCAGGAACGGGATCTCCTCCTTGGGCTCCGCTTCCGCCACTTCCTCCACGATACCCAGGAGGCGGTTCACCTCGTCCTGCCGGAGCGGCTGGGGGAACTTGCCGGCCCCCACGAACTTGATCACGCCCTGGATGCTGTTGATCACGTGCAGCGACTCCTGGTTCATGACCATCTCCACCAGGACGTAGCCGGGATACAGCTTCCGCTCCACCGTGACCTTCTTGCCGTTCTTGATCTCCACCACTTCCTGCACCGGGACCAGGGCCTGGTGAATCAGGCGCTGTCCCTCGGGCCGCGGGTCCTGGGTGATGCGCTGCGCGATCAGGCTGCGAACCTTGTTCTCGTGGCCGGCCGTGGTCTGGATCGCATACCAGCGGTATTCGGGCGCGTCGCTCACCGGACCAGGGCCGCCACCCCGTTCACCAGCACCAGGTTGAGCAGCCAGTCCAGCCAGCCGATCGCGATCCCCAGCACCATCGCGAGCACCACGATCATCCGCGTGGCCTTCACCAGCTCATCCCGCGACGGCCAGGTCACCTTGCCGAGCTCGGACCGCACCGCGCGCAGAAACTCGACGGTGGCCCCCACCCAGCGGGCGGGGCCGCCCGACCGGGACGCGGCGACCTCCGTGCTCACTTCGACTCCTTGTGCAGCCGGTGCTTGTTGCAGCGCGGGCAGAACTTCTTCCACTCCACCCGCTCGGGATGCTTGCGCCGGTTCTTGTCACCGAAGTAGTTGCGGTCCCGGCACTCGGTGCATTCCAGGATGATCTTTTCTCGCGGCACGATATCCTCAGCCGTCAGCCATCAGTCTAGAGCCTTCAGCGGTCCGACGCGGGATCGGGTGGCGTTGCCCGATTCGGCGGGCCATCAACCGGTGAGGGCTGACGGCTGACGGCTGACGGCTACTCCCCAGAGCTCGCGAGCGGGATTGAACCGCTGACCTCATCCTTACCAAGGATGCGCTCTACCAACTGAGCTACGCGAGCGACCGCCCAGTTCCTCAGTGGTGCGGCCAACACGTGCGTTGGCCACCATCCCTCAGCCAAGCGGGCGACGGGGCTCGAACCCGCGACATTCAGCTTGGAAGGCTGACGCTCTACCAACTGAGCTACACCCGCGAAACAAGGCGGAAGGGCGGCAAGGCGGGAGGGCGGCATGCCCGGTCGTCCAGTCAGCCATCCACCGCCACTCGCCAGCTCCACCGGCGTCCCGCCCTTCCGCCTTCCCGCCTAACATGGTGGGGGTAGGATTCGAACCTACGTAGCGCAAAGCGCGGCAGATTTACAGTCTGCTGCCATTAGCCACTCGGCCACCCCACCGACGCCCGCACGCTCCCCGCCGCTGGCAGCGCTCCTGGGTAGAGCTGACGGAGGGAATCGAACCCTCAACCGCCGGTTTACAAAACCGGTGCTCTGCCAGTTGAGCTACGTCAGCGGGTAGCCAAAACGGACAGAACGGTATGATAGTTGGGGACTTACGGGTATGTCAACGGGGCCGATCCGGGCCGACGGCGGCCCCGGCCCGGGGTCAGACGCCGGCCGGCCGGACCTGAACCGGAACGACCTGCTGGCGGAGATCCTTCACCAGCATTTCGGCCGCCCCGCCGAGCAGGGCAGCATCGACCCCGGCGGCGAGGAGGGTGAACCCCTCGCCAGGCCGGCTCCGGAGCCCGGCCGCCCCCAGCCCGAAGATGCCGGACCGGACCCCAGCGCTCCGGCAGGCCTCAGCCACCCGCTCGATTGCCGATCGGACCTCCGGATGGTCCAACTCACCGGGGTGGCCGAGACTGGCCGAAAGGTCGAACGGCCCGACGAAGACCGCATCGAGATCGGCCACCCGGGTGATGGCTTCAATGTTCCGGACTGCGTCCGCCGTTTCCGCCTGGACCACGACCGTGACCTGTTCCCGGGCCCGGTCCAGGTGCCCAGCCAGCCCAAGTCCATACCGGTTGGCCCTTCCGGTGCCCAATCCCCGGGTGCCTCGCGGCGGGTAGTGAGCGAACCGCACCGCCCGTTCGGCCTGTTCCGCAGTGGATATCTGCGGAACGATGATCCCGTCGGCGCCGGCGTCCAGGACCCGCTTGATCCAGGCTTCTTCCAGGGCCGGGACGCGGACCAGACAGGCGGTCCGCCCAGCGACCACTTGAAGGATGAGCAACACATCGCGTGGGTCGAGCGCGCCATGCTCGGCGTCCACGAACAGCCAGTCGAACCCGGCTGTTGCCAGCAGGTCGGCCACCTCGGTGGCCGCCATGGTCAAGAGCGTCCCGTGGAGCAGCTCTCCAGCCCGGAGCCGGGCCTTGAACGGCCGGCTCATATCCGGCGCACCTCGACAGTGCCGTCCTTGTTGTCCCGCACCTCCCAGCCAGCGGCGTTGAGCAGGTCGCGGATGCGGTCTGCTTCCTTATAGTCCCGGCGGCGTTTGGCCTCGGAGCGGAGCCGCGCCCAAGCCTTTGCCCAACCTTCTTGCTCATCCCTGCCCTCGGGGGCAGCAGAGGACAGAGAGTCAGCGCGCGTTTTATCGCTCAGGACGATCGAGTCGGTGAGCGTTACCGATAAAACGCGCGCTGCTTCCCCTCCTGGCAAAACGTCTAGCACTCCGATCAGCTTGTTCCACACCCCCATCCCCGCCTGGCCCGGCAGCTCCCCTTCATCGAGCAACCGGTTCCCGTCCCGCACCGCGTCGAACAGCGCGGCAACCGCCTTCGGAGCGTTCAGATCCTCATCGAGAGCTTCGCGGACAGAGAGCTCGAGTCTCCGACTCCACTCCTGCCATCCTTCCGCCGGTCCGCCGGTCCGCCCGTCCGCCCGCCCGCCGGTCCGCCCGTCCGCCGGTCCGCCCGCCTTCCTGAGCCGGGCATCGAACTCCCCCAGCCGCCGGCTCCCCTCCCGCGCCCCCTCGAGGGCCTTGTCGGTCAGATCCATCTTCTGCCGGTAGTGGGTACTGAAGACCAGCAATCGGATTGCCCCGGGATCCACTCCATCCTCCCGCAGATCCCGCGGGGTGGTGACGTTGCCGTAGCGCTTCGACATCTTTGTGCCGCGGATGCTCAGGAACTCCCCGTGCACCCAGTAGCGGGCGAACAGGTCCTTGCCGGTGTGAGCGCAGGACTGCGCGATCTCGTCCTCGTGATGCGGGAAGATCAGGTCTACCCCGCCGGCATGGATGTCGAGCATGTCAACCCCGTAGTGGCGGCCGATGAGGTCGAGCGCCATGGCCGAGCACTCGATGTGCCACCCAGGCCTTCCCCGGCCGAAGGGGGCATCCCAGGCCGCGCCGACCTTTTCGTCCTCCTCCTTCGCGGCCTTCCACAGGACAAAGTCCCGGGCATTCTCCTTGTCGTACTCGTCCGCCAATACCCGGCCGCTGGCTCCGGCCTTGAGTTCACGCTTGTCGAGCTGCGACAGGCGGCCGTAGGCCGGGAACTTCGCGATGGAGAAGTAGACCGAGCCATCCTCACCCCGGTAGGCCACCCCCTTGTCCAGCAGCGACTGGATCAGCGCCACCATCGGCCTGATGAACTCGGTGGCCCTCGGGTACTCGTGGGCCCTCCGGATGCGCAACCAGTCGCAGTCCTCGAAGAAGGCCCGGGCGAAAGGTTCAGTGTGCAGCTTGAGTGGCTGACCGGCCGCGAGCGCGCCGCGAATGGTCTTGTCGTCCACATCCGTCAGATTCATGATGTGGAACACCTCGTAGCCGCTGGCCTCCAGCCAGCGGCGCAGCAGATCCTCGAACAGGAACGTCCGGAAGTTCCCGATGTGGGCGAAGTTGTAGACCGTGGGCCCGCAGGTGTACATCGCCAACCGCCCGGGCTTTAGCGGAGCGAACTCCTCGACCTGGCGGGTCAGGGTGTTGTAGAGGCGGAGCGGCATGGATTCAGACGGTCTTCCGGGCGCGGAGCGGCATCTCACTCCCCCTCGGATGAGGGCGGCGCGATTTCCTCCTTGGGGCGGGACCCGGGGATAGTCCGCCGGGGCGCGCGACCGGCCAGGAGGGCGGTGGCCTCGTCCGGGTCGGTGTCGTCACTCACCCGGATGTGCATCGTCCGCTGCGGGAAGGGTATCTCGATCCCCTCGTGGTCCAGCCGGTTCTTGATCCGCCGGCGGAACTCCCGGCCGACCCCCCACTGCTTGCCGGGGCGCGTCCGGAACAGGGTCCGGATGGTGACCTGGCTGTCGCCCAGGTCGTTCACGCCGACTACCTCCGGCGGGCCGTCCAGCTCGAGACGCCACACCGGATCCGCGGCGACCCGTTCCGCCTCATCCCGGAAGATCTCCAGCGCCTTGTCGACCTCGGTGCCGTAGGCCACCCCGACATCCACCACCGCCCGCGACCAGGTCCGGGTCATGTTGCTCACCATGGAGATCTGCCCGTTGGGGATAATGTGCAGCGCTCCGTGGACGTCGCGCAGCATCACCACCCGCAGGGTCATCCGCTCCACCACTCCCGACTTTCCCGCGATCTCGATCACGTCCCCGACCGCAAACTGCCCCTCTATAAGGAAGAAGAACCCGGAAATCACGTCCTTGACCAGGCTCTGCGCACCGAACGACACGGCCAGACCGAGAATGCCCGCACCGGCCAGCAGCGGGCCGATGTCCACGAAGACGTTGAGCGAGAGGAGCAGTGCCAGGGCGACGAAGAAGACCTTGCTCACGCTTCGGAGCAGTTGCGAGATGGTCTGGCCGCGCTGCTCCGCTTCGGTGAGCCGGGTGTCGTCGCCATCGTCCACGGCCTGCTCGATCCGCCGGGCCACCAGCCGTACCAGCCGAGTGCCCAGCCAGGTCAGCACCCAGATGAGCCCGACCTGGAGCAGTTTCCGGATCAGCTCGGCCGCATCCACCTTCAGGATGTCAGCCAGCTGTCGTATGAAATCCGGAATGACGGCGGCGAGCACGGGCACAGGAGGCCTCGGAAAGAACGCCAGGAACACCGGGGCAGGAACTTAGGGCGCTCCCGACGGGCCATCAACCCGCAGCGTGGATCAGAGACCCAGCTCCAGCCCCCCGACCACACTGATGAACTGCTGGTTGTTGATGCTCGGCAGTCTCTCGAAGGTCGAATGGAACCGGGCTTCGAAGCCGAGGGCGACAGGGCTCCCCCTGAGCCGGAGGCTCACCCCCGGTCCCAGGCTCCCGCCCACCGTGCTGCTGCCCTTCCCGCCGGAGGGGTCGAACCGGTAGTTGCCGAGACCCGCAACCAGGTACACCTGCACCGGCCCCTCGCCGATCAACGAAGGCAACCGCACAAACCCACCGTAGACCTTGGACTTGAAGTCGCCGCCAGTGGTGTGCTGGCCGAACTCCGCCCCGAAGCTCACCCGCGCCAGTCGGATCCCAACCTCGGTCTGAAAGGAAAACCCCCCGCCGTTCTCCCCCGGGCTGTTGTCGTTCGTAGTGAACGCCGCTCCGGCGTACCCCGCCAGGAACACGGGCAACTGGGCCTCCGCCCTGGTCGGCTGCCCCATTTCGAGGGCCGCCAGCAGCAGCACACCGCCGATGATCCGTCGCATGCGTTCCCCGGGAATCGATGGGTGGTAACCTAACCGGATCGACGGAAGCGATGCGACCGGGCGTCACGGGGGAATGGCGGAGAACCACGGTGACCATGGCATGCCATCCCTCATCTTCGAGTGAGGACCGCAAGCCATGGTCATCGTCCCGTCGGGTGAGGGAAAGCAGGGAGCCCGGCACTCCGGTCGGACTGCTCGTCCGCGGAGTGCCGGGCTCGACTCACTGCCCAGGCAATCAGTCGGGCTGGCCGGAGGGCCTGACTACCAGTACAGGGTGGGTGGATCCGCGGATCACCTTGTCCGCCACACTCCCCACCACCAGCCGCTCGAACCCGCCCGCACCGTGGCTCGCCAGCACGATCAGGTCCGCCTTGATCGAACCGGCCTGCTCCAGAATGGTGCCGGCGGCGGTCGCCCCATCCACCGCGTGACACGACACCTGGAGCCCTTCCCGGCGGAGCCGGTCCGCGACGCCACTGAGGTACTCAGTCGCACCCTCCCTGATCCGGCGCTCCGTGTCCCCCGAGGTGGGCAGCACCATCAGCCCTGACGGATCGGCGATCGGCATCGGGGGCTCAACAACGAACACCAGCGAGTAGGAGGCGCCGAAGGGCCGTCCCAGCGCGGTGGCGCTGGTCAGCGCCCGCTCGGCGAACGGCGATCCATCGAGCGCGATCAGTATCTTCGCGATGGTTCGCGGGGCCTCGGCCGCAACGCCCGCAGGCCGCACCAGCAGAAGCGGCACATGCAGCCGTCGCATCAACTGGTCGGCAACGCTGCCCAGCCAGAAGCGACTGAGCGGCCCGCGCCCATGGGTGGTGCTCACCACCAGATCCGTGCCGGTGGCCTCGACCTGGGTTTGCAGCGCGTCCGCGACCGCTCCGTCCAGGACGACGGCCGAGACGGGGACGTTGGCCGTGGACCGAAGCCGGGTGACGATGCCGTCCAGGTAGTTCCTCTCCCTGAGGCGCGCCTCCTCGTCGAGCTGCGTCTCTATTTCTGGAACCTCGAGCGCGGTGGCCAGAGCGGGCACCGGGTGGTGAACCAGCGCGAGGTGCAGCAGCGCGCCGGCCCGGCGAGCGATTTCGACTGCGAGGGGAAGGGCCTGCTCGGCGAAGGGAGAGCCGTCGAGAGGTACGAAGATCGATCGATAGAGCGCGGTTGCCATA
>JBGQJV010000003.1:0-47788 GCA_041499215.1 Gemmatimonadota bacterium
CGCCCTCGGAATGACATCGTCCCACGAACACCGCCACTCCTCACTTCTCACTCCTCACTTCTCACTTCTTGGTCAGAATCTCCTCGAACAGGGCCAGAGCCCTCGGATCCTCCGACTGTCCCAGCCAGAAGAGCGCCGAACGGCGCACCTCGGCGCTGCCGCTGGTGCGGGCGACCCGAATCAGCGCGGGCACCCCTTCGTCTCTTGGTCTCTGCGAGAGGGCGAACACTGCCTGGGTGCGGATGTCGTGATCCTCGTCCTCGCTCTCCGCCAGCTGGCTGAGCCCGACGGTGGCCGAGTCGCCGGCGGCCTGGCTCACCCAGAACACCGCCTGTTTGCGAGCGTCGCGTGGGGCGGCATCGTTCCGGGCCAGCCGCAGCAGCTGGGGCCAGACGGTCACGCTGTCCGCCAGGGTGGCGGGGAACACGGCGTGCTCTCCGCCGGAATGCCGGGGGTCGGCCGCGATGGTGAGCAGGGCGGCGACCGCGTCGCGCGCCGGTACCGTGCCCAGGTCGGTGGCGCTCCCGACGTCGGTCCGCCACCGGCCTCCGACCCAGGTGCGCACCTTGGTCACCCGGTGCTCGGTGACGCGGAAGGCGACCCGCACCGGTCCCGGCTCGCAGGGGCAGTCCCTGTCGCTGTACACCACGTCGTCATCATCGTCCTGGATCCGGTTCCGTCGGCCGTGCCGGATGGTGTGTTCCCCATCGCCACAGACGTCCGGCTGGGCCGCGAAACTCATCCGCACCTCGCCGTTGGGCGCGGCAGTGATGCGCTGGGCCAGCCCCTGGGCCCCCGCCGGCGCGGCAAGCAGCGGAAGAGCCAAGACAGCGCCGGCCAGGCCGATGATCGTGGTTCGCATTGCGTCGCTCCCTGGGAACACGTTGCCAATCTCGTGGACCTGTTGTGGCCTCTGACTGCGGAGTTCACCATCCGCGGTCCGCCCGTCCGCCCGTCCGCCCGTCCGCCCGTCCGCCCGTCCGCCCGTCCGCCCGTCCGCTCACGGCTGCTCAATCACCTGCAGCAGGAACTCGGCGGCGCGCGGGTCGCGGCTCTGCGACAGCCAGAAGATGGCCTTCTTGCGCAGTTCCCTGTCGGTGTCGGACTTGGCGATCTGCATCAGCTTGTCCACCGCGGCCGTCTCCCGCCGCTGCGAGTACACGAAGATCAGCTGCTCACGCATCGCCGGCTCGGCCATCCGGTCGTACAGGTTCACCAGGTCGGCAACCGAGGCTCGCGACTGGCCGGCCCAGAACAGCGCCTTCTTGCGGAGCTCGACGTCCTCCTTGGCGTTGAGGGCAATATCCAGCAGCCACTGGTCGCTCGCCGATGAGCGGATCTGGGAGATCGAGAACAGGATCTTTTCCTTGAGTTCGGCGTTGCCGGTTTTGCCGTACAGCGTCCGCAGGAACTCGGCATTGCCCGCGTCCCGCGACTGGCCCAGCCAGAACACCGCCTGCTCCCGCACCTCCTCATCCGCGCCCTCCTTGGAGGCCAGGTCGCGAATCACCTGCTGGGCCCGCGCCAGCTTGGTTTGGGAGAGGGCGAAGACCGCCTTCTTCTGCAGCTCGGGGTCGTGGGAGAACTGCAGGATGGAGTCGAGCGCGCTCACCGAGCGCTCGGTGCCCACCTGGGACAGCCAGAACACCGCCTGCTCCCGCACCTCGCCGTCTGGGTCCTGCCGGGCGGCGTCGAGCAGGATCTGCTCGGTCTCGTCAGTACGCTTCTGGGAGACCAGGAATACCGCCTTCCGGCGGAGGATCTCGGAGCAGCGGTCGCGCCGCGCCAGCACCCGCTTGAGGATCGGCAGCGCCCGTTCGGCGTCGATCTGCAGCATCGCGTTGAGCGCCGCGATCCGGGTGTCGTCATCGTCGTCCGTGCAGGGCGCGCCACCACCGCCGGCCGGAGCCGCCGATTCCGCCGCCACTGAAACCCGCCGGGCCGCATCGGCATCGCCCAGTTGGGCGAGCTGGCCCTCCACCCGGGTCCGGAGGGTGGCGGCGTCGCCGTGGGTCGCCGCCTTGGCGTATTTCTCCTGCTGCTCGGCCAACAGCCGCCGGGCCTCCCGTAGCTCCTCGCCCCCGCCCAGCCGGTAGCGGGCGAATGCCTCCCAGTAGTAGCTGTCGGCCACGTAGCGTGACTTGGGCTGCTGCTCGCGCAGCTGACGGAACAGATCCGCCGCGTTGCTGTAGTTGGAGGCATTGAGCGCGGCCCGCGCGGCGCGATAGAGCGAATCCGCCGGATCGTCGTCGACCCAGCCGCCGAGCAGGGTCCAGCCGGAGCCGGGTTCCGGCAGGACTGGCGACCCGGTCTCGGGCCGTGCGTGGGTGAAGAGGACACCGGCCAGTACGAGGGCGAAGGTGACGCGCATCAGCTTTCTCCTGAAATGTTGGCGGCGGGCCCGGCGGGAATGGAGGTTCTGAGCCGGGGCAGGACGCCCTGTTCGTCGAGTTCGCGGACGATCAGGTCCGCGTCTTCCCGGGTCGGCTCGGCCTGCAGTTGAGCCACCTGGGCGAGTACCACTTCGAGTTCCCGGAGCAGTTGCCTGACCCGCTGGTCCTGGAGGTCGGGCGAATCGAGGAGCAACCGGGTGGTGCCGAGCAGATCGCGGGCGCCGGCGAGCAGGGCCGGGTCCGGCACCCGGGCCTGGGCTTCCAGCCGGAATCCGGTGAGGAAGGTCTCGGTGCGGCTCAGGTGCTGGAGCGCGGCTCCGGCCAGGGCCGGAGAGGTGGAGCCCTGGGCTTCATTGGGCAGGGTAGGCGCCGTGGTTGGCCCCAAAGCATGCCTTGGGGCCACCTGGCCCTCCTGGGTCAGTCTTCCCAGCCCAAACCCCACCGCCAGCAGCGCCGCGATGCCCAGAGGCCATGCCAGTTTCCTGATGGTGCCCGGCTGGCGCCAAGGCATGCCCTGGCGCTCCCCTTTGCGAGCCTGAATCGCCGCCCACATCGCTTCTCTGGGCGAGGACGGTGGCGGGTTGTACTGATCGCGCGCCTGGTCGAGCAGGCGGTCCAGCGGATCTTCGTTCATCGGTGCCAGTCTCTTGCATGGGGCCCGAGCGCGGTTCTCAGCTTGGCACGTGCCCGGAACAACTGGGCTTTCGAGGTCCCCGGGTCGATGTCGAGCAATGCCCCGATCTCCTCGTGGGTGTAGCCTTCCAGCTCGTGCAGCACCAGCACGGCGCGATAGCCGCCGGGCAGGGCGTCGATCGCCTCGAACAGCCGCCGCCGGAGATCCGGCTCCAGCGATTCCCGCCGCACCGTCACTGGCTCGGCCGTTTCCAGGTCGATTTCGCGATCCCACCGCCGTTTCCGCTGGCGGAGCCCCGTCAGGGTCACCGAAATCGCGATGCTGCCCAGCCAAGTCGAGAAGGCCGCCTCTCCGCGGAAGGTCGCCAACCGGTCGAACGCCCGGACGAAGGTGTCCTGGGTGAACTCCCTGGCCAGCTCCGCGTCGCCCGCCATCCGGTACACCATCCGGTAGACCCGATCCACGTGGCGCTCGTACAGCTCCCGCTCGGCGGCGGGGTCGCCGACGAGTACTCGCGCGATGACGGCGCGGTCGGATCCGGGGGCGCCCCGGAGGGTCATGGGCGAAGCCATTGGCTGTGAGGTAGACAACGGGACCCGGCAAAGGGTTTCGTGCGACCCCGGACCCCACCGGAGCATCCTTCCCCGGGCGAGAGAGGCACACGGAGAGTCGCATGTACCCCACCCCTGAACCGGCTCCAAGTCGCGGCCCGGATGACACCTATCTGACCCGCCCACTCATCCTGGCGGCGGTACTCGTCATCGCGGGGCACCAGATCCGTGGAACCGTCGGTCCCCGGCCGACTCATTTCGCCACCCATACGGAGGAGGTCATCCACCATGACTAGGTCCATCGGTTCGCTCTGCACAGCATTGCTGGCCGTGGGCCTGCCCGCTGCGCTCACCGCGCAGACCAGGCTTCCGGAGCGGAGGCTGGAGAAACCGGACGCCGAGTTCCAGGAATCGTTTGACCAGATCGGTGCGCTCCGTGAGTTGCCCAGCGGCAAGCTGCTGGTCGTGGACCTTGGTCCCAAGTCGCTCTTGATGACCGACTTCAAAACCGGCCAGCAGACCCCGATCGGGCGCAATGGGCAGGGCCCCGGCGAGTATCAGTTTCCCGGCGACCTTATTCCTTATCTGGGGGATTCGACCCTCCTGGTCGACCGGGTCAGTCGTCGTTTCCTGACGGTGGGCCCCGATGGCAAGCTCGGCAAGACGGTGCCCTTCCCCGACGGGATTCTCGGGCTGGCCCAGCCGAAGGGGGCGGATGCGAAAGGCAGGATCTACTTCCAGGCGAGTCCGTTCCGCGGACCGGGCGACGGCGATGTGGCGCTGACCATCCCCGACTCGGCGCCCGTAGTCCGCTGGGACCGGGCCAGCAACAGGTTGGACACGCTCACGCGGGTGAAGATCCCGGCCACCAAGGTGCAACGCACCAGCACGGGGAACGCGAGAGTGGTCATGATGCGGCCACAGCCGTATGCGGCCCAGGATGAATGGGCTCCGGCCCCGGATGGCCGGCTCGCGGTTGCGCGGGTGGGGGACTACCACGTCGAATGGCTGGGGGACCGCCCCGCCCGCGGAACGCCGGTGAGCTACAACCCGGTCCGGCTCGGTGACGGCGACCGGGAGGCCTTCATGGCCGCGATGAAGAACACCCGCAATCGGATCACCGTGACCAACGGCGGGCCGGGCCGGGGCCAGGAGCTGAAGCCACCCGAGCCCAAGGCAGAGGAGTTCGACTGGCCCGAGTACAAGCCTCCGTTCCGGAGCCGGTCCGCACTCATCACGTCGGACGGCCAGCTGTGGTTGCAGCGGTACACCTCGGCCCAGGACTCCACTCCGGTGTTCGACGTGTTCGATGCCAACGGCAATCTGGCCAGCCGGGTGTACCTCCCCAAGGGCCGGGAAGTGGTCGGGATCGGCCAGGGGACCGTCTACGCGGTGCGGACCGACGGCGACGGGCTGCAGTGGCTGGAGCGGTATAGACGGTAGACGGGAGACGTGAGGCGTGAGGCGTGAGACGTAAGAAGTGAGAGTGAGACGTGAGAAGTGAGACGTGAGAAGTGAGAAGGGAGACGTGAGAAGTGAGAAGGGAGACGTGAGAAGTGAGAAGGGAGTTGGGAGTTGAGAGTTGAACTGTCATTCCGAGCCGCATTAGGCGAGGAATTCCTCCGGGTTGGCACGTCGCTCACCCTGAAGGATTCCTCGGGCCTTCGCGCCCTCGGAATGACAACGTTCCCCGTACCCGCGCCAGATTCCCCATCTCACGTCTCACGTCTTACACCTCACTTCTCACTTCTTACCTCTCACCCTTTTCCGCTCATCGCGTACCGCGCCCCGCTCACCTGCCACACCGGGACCGGCTCCACGTAGCCGAAGCGTCGGAGTGTCATTTCCACCAGCCATTCCCACCCGGCACGCGTCACCGCCTCCACCCACGACATCTCAGTCGCCAGCCTGAGCCAGCGGCGCAGTGTGCGCGGGTCTACCCCTGCGGTAAGCGCCGCGAGTTCCAATGAGGTGTGCCCCGGCAGCATGGGTGCCGTGAGGATCTGCACCAGGCCTGCCAGGCCACGCCAGTCGCGGACCTCGAGCGGTCCCAGCGCTCGGACCCGGCGGGTCAGAGTCCGGGGCGGGCGCAGGGCATCACCTCCGTCGCCGAAACAGGCTCCCAGGGTGCTGGCCGTTCCCGGGCGTGCGAGGCGGCGCTCGACCCATAGCGCGATCGTCGTCGGCTGGGGCGGTGGCCGGCGGGCGATGGCCTTGAGCGCACGCTCGATCAGTGTCCAGCCCGGATAGTCCCCCGGGTACAGCGGAGCGAGCACCCCAGGAACCGGCTCGAATGCGGCGAGACACGACGCCGGGACTCTGCGATCCGCCAGGCAGGTAACCAACGGGCACCAGGGGGCATCGCGGTGCTCCTGCAGCGCCTCGGCCAGGGCGGGGATGCCGTTGGAAAGATCGGCCACGAACAAAGCCCCGACGGGTGGGGGAAAGGCCCCAGCCGGCAGCAGCCGCAGGTAGGGCGGCTCGAGGATGAACAGTGACACGGAAATAGCCTACCTGCCCCGCTAGCGGCGGGGTTTCGCACCCAGGGGTTCCCGAGCGATGGCACGGGGGTCTGGTAGAGTGCACGATTCTGCCACCGTCTTCAAGCTGACGGACGCAATCGCGCCGCCGGTGGCGGGAAGTTGCATGGTGGGCGCGGATGCCGACCGATACCATGGACCACGCCCTCACCAATCAGGTCCATGCGACAGATCGCTACGCTGGCTTCCTCGCTCGCGCTCACTCTAGGTCTGTCAGCCGCTTCCCCCCTGGAACGGGTGGCGGCCCAGGAATGCCGGAGTGGGCCGGTGGCGCTTGATGCCCGAGCTACCCTGGTCCTTCCCGCCACCTTCGGGGTTCGGGGTGTCGTCCCCGGCCCCTCAGGGTCCCTCGTTCTGTGGTCGGCAGGTGGCGATCTGTTCTCGATCGATCGGGAGCGCTCACTCACCCGGATTCTCCTTCCGGACAGTATTCAACCGGCCGGCGTGGGCCTGACGGCCGCCGGAATCCGGCTGCTGGATCAGGCGACCGGGCGTGACTACCTGCTTCGCCCTGACGGCGCGCTCGAAGCGGTGGGCCAGGCGCGTCTGGGCATGGCGGAACAGCTGGACCAGGCGCTGTGGCGGGAGAACGGGTGGATCCTTGCTCTCCGGGACCTCGCCAGCCGGCGGTTCGTGGTGCGCCGATTCTTCCCTGGCGACGCGGCCGAGCTGTTTCGCTCGGCGCCATCGGACAGCGTCAAGACCATACATCGCTATCAGCTCACTGAATCCGGCCGGGGACTGCTGCTCACCCGGTCGATGGCTCCGTTCACGGTCATCCGGCTCGATCCCTCGAGCGGGGCGACCGACACCCTCGCGGCTCCGCTGGCATCGCTCGAACGGGTAAACCTGCCGGCAGACAGCCTGGCTCATTGGCGGGCGCTGCCTGCGGTTGCGCTCGAGTGCACCGTGCTGCTCACCCTCACTGACCTGGCCTCCGACCGGCGCGTGCTGGTCCGTTACGGCGCCGACAATCGGATCCGGCAGGTCACCGAGCTCGATGCTCCGCTCGGCCTGGTCACGCGTCTTCCCGGCGAAGATGTGGTGCTCGCCGCCCGCCGCGCCGGGGAACTGGAACTGGTCTGGTATGACTGGCACTGGGTCCGGGAGCCCAGCTCACCCACACCCTGAAGAGGAAAATCATGCGACTCCGTTTCCTTGGGCCGGCCTTGTGCCTTGCCCTCCTGTGTTTCATCGCTGCCCGCCCGGCTTCGGCGCAGAGTCTGGCCTCACTGGCGGCGGCCAACGCGGCCACCTCCGCAGTAGAGAAGGTCGGTGCGGGTTGCTGGGGCTGCGAGAGCTTCGGCGGGTGGCAGATCTGCCACGGCGGCGAGATTCCCGGCTACTACAACTGCACCACGACCGTGCTGAACACCTGTCAGCTCAGCAGCCCCGGCTGTGGCGCGGGTGCGGCGCTGCCGCTGGATCCCGACGGCTCCACGCAGTACGTCTCCCGGGGAAGTCTCCTGGGGGTTCAGGTAGCCCTGCATGACGGAGATCCGCCAGTTAGGCGGAATTGTGAAGGGGTGGTAGTCGCGCGGAAGCAGACTTCTGACGATATTATAGCCGTACGGATTCGTACGGGTTCACTCACCCTCTGAGACCCGCTCCCGGATCCGTCGCCATGTCCATGTCCCGCCAGCAGTTGAAGTTCGTTGCGGCGCTAGGGCTGGGCCTGTGGTTCCAGCCCCAGCCTCCCCCGGAGCCCATCGCCTCCCTCTCCCGGCTGGCAGCCCAGCGTGATTCCGCCTTCGTCGTCCCGGACAGCGTCCGGGCCCTCCTGACCTACGTCACCTCGCTGGTTCTCGATTCCGACAGCAGTCTGTATCTCGCCGATCCCCAGCTCGGCCTGATCCTCCAGCTCGAGCCGACGGGTGACTTCCGGAGGACGATCGGCCGCCGCGGCTCCGGGCCGGGAGAGTTCCACTCGGTCCTCACCCTCGGGCTGCACCGGGACTCACTCTGGGCCATGGATCCGGGTCTCGTCCGGCTCACCCTGATGCCGCGACGTGGCCGCGGAGTGGTCACCGTTCCGTTCGGCGGAACCGCGGTGACACTCGCATCTTCCGCCCGCCCACAGACCCGAACCGGAATCCCCGCCGCGGTACTGCCGGACGGATCGCTGTTGGTGCAGGAAGTGGTGCGCGACAGTGCCAGCCGGGTCGGTGAGGCGAGTCACTCATTCCTGCTACGGACTGCGCGCAGTCTCGAGGTGATGGACACCGTGGTGCGGTTGTCGATGGAGCATAGTGGAATGGGGTTCATCTACCGGGACGGCGAATCGCACTATCGGCAGCCATTCGGGGATGACCCACTCTACGCCACTTCATCCGACGGGTCCCTGCTCGTCACCGTGACTCGTGACGTGTCAGGCCGGACCAGCGCCGGCACGTTCATCGTCACCGCCTGGGGCGAGGGCAAGCGGCGGTTGTTCACCCGCGAGATCAGCTATGAGGCCATGCGTCTCCCGCGGTCCGCGGTGGACAGCGTGATCGATCAGTTTTCCAGGCCGCAGCGCCGGGATGAGCCGTCCACTCCGGTGACAGCTGACTCCATACGCCGCCGGCTGTTCCGGCCGGCCTACTTCCCGCCGGTCGAGGAGGTGAAGGTGGCGCGGGACGGAGCAGTGTGGCTCAAGGTACGGTTTGCTGACAGTCCGGAGGGCGTGGGGGACTGGCTGGTCCTCTCCCGGCACGGCTTCGAGCTTGCCCGGGTCACCCTCCCCGCCAGCTTCAGGCTTCTCGAGGCCAACCGGCGGACGGCCTGGGGGGTTGAAGGCGACCAGCTCGATGTGCCGCTGGTGGTGCGGTATGTGATCCCCGAACGGCGGAAGGTCTGATCCGGTAGACGTTCTGAGTTCGGACGACTAACCGGGGGCGGGGACCAGCGGGCTCAATCCGAGCCTGCTGGTCCCCGCGGCCGTCAGGGGTCCTGCGCGAGGAATGGGGTAGTGCCGGGTCACACCAGTTGGTACTCGTCCGAGCGCCGGCAGAATGTCGGCGAGTTCACGCCGCCCGGTACGGTTGACGACGCACTCGGCCATCTCTCCGGGCTGGGCAGCGGAGCAGATTGGAGCGCCGACACGATCGCGCTACCCGAAGGCCGCGCATTCCCTGGTGACCGCTCGACGAGCAGGATGGCTCCGGGGGGTAGGTCCGCTTGGGATCGGAGTGGGGGACCAGTGTGGCGGACCAGCGACGTACGTGTGCATCTGACCCCCTGTTGTTGGCCGGCCCGGCCGCATGGCGCGATGAGCCAGGATAGCCGAGGAAAACCAACCAATCGTGAAAATGACGGCCGAGGGGGGCGGCCAGATGGTGGGAAAGCCAGGCGGTTGCGCACCTCAGGATCGTCTTTCCCGGGTGCCTCGGCAACGTTGTCTGGATTCAACGGCGATGTATTGTCGGTAAGGCATGTTGCTGGGGATCCCGGTACTCCAGGAGTCGATTTGGTTGCGGCTATCGGGACTATCCCGCGGCTCTCCCGTGCGTATTATTGATACCAGTTCCCCCTGCGACCGTGGTACCCTGTGGCGCATCATTACCGCCACCGAAGCCACGCGAATCTGCCATGACCCGATATCCCAGTCTCCTCCTGGCGGCCGTCCTTCTGGCCGCCCCCGCCTGCAAGGGCAAACCCGCCCAGGCGGAGGGGGACAGGCCTGCCTCCGGTGAGGATCCCGGGCTGGCCAGTGGGTCCAGCCTCGCCCTGCCGGTGGCCGGTGAGGCGGTTCGCCGGGGCGACCTGGTGCTCACCATAGCCACTACCGGCCAGGTCCGCTCCGAGGCGGTCGCGGCGCTCAAGGGCGAGGTCAACGGGACGGTGGAGGATGTGCTGGTCCGTCCGGGAAGCCGGGTCAGGAAGGGTGACCCGATTGTCAGGCTCGACCCCCGACAATTCGACCTGGCGGTGCGCGAAGCAGATGCCGCGCTCGCCGAGGCCAATATCCGGTTCCAGGGAAACCTCGCCTCCGATTCCATCCTGCTCGGTCCCGGCCAGGAGGGGGAGCGGCGCAAGAACGCGTTGGCGCTGTCCGGTGTCCCCGCCGCCGAAGTCCGGCTGGAAAAGGCCAAGCTCGACCGGGAGCGTGCCACCATCACCGCTCCGTTCGACGGGGTGGTGGACCGGGTGGGCATCTCCGCGGGCGAGCGGCTCTCCCCCGGCCAGGATGTTGCGACCGTTGTGGACATGACCCATCTGCGGGTCGAGGCCCAGGTGTTGGAACACGACCTTCCCTATATCAGGCCTGGCGGGGAGGCACTGATCTCCACTCCGGCCAGCCAGGGCACGCCAGTGCATGGCCGGATCACGGCAGTGCTGCCGCTGGTGGACTCCACCTCCCGCGCGGGGCGGGTGGTGGTGAGTGTGGTAGCCCCAAGGCATGCCTTGGGGCCATCCGCCGCCCTCCAACCAGGTATGTATGCCGATCTCCGCCTCGAGGCGACCCGCCTGCCCAACCGGATCATTGTCCCCGCCCGCGCGGTCATCGAGCGGGACGGGCGTCCGCTGGTGTTCGTGGTGAAGGGCGGCCGAGCCCAATGGGTGTACATCCTCCCTGGCCGTTCCAACGGCTCCGAGACCGAAGTGCTCCCCGACTCCAGCACCGGGCAGATCCCCGTGGCCGTGGGCGACACGGTCCTGACCGAGGGTCACCTGACTCTCACCCACGACGCGCCGGTCAGAGTGCTTTCCGCCAAGGAGAGGGCCGATCAATGAGGTGAACGGTGAACGGTGAAAGGTGAACGGGGGAAGCCACGCACCCGTTCACCGTTCACTCTTCACTGTTCACCCTTTTGGTTTTCGCCCAGCCCATGTCCCTTGCCTCCACCGCCCTCAAGCGCCCGGTCACCACCGTCGCCGCGACCATCGCCCTGGTGCTGCTCGGCGCGGTTTCGCTGGGGCGGCTGCCGGTCACGCTGCTGCCCGACGTCACCCTCCCGGTCCTGACCATTCGCACGCTGTATCCCGGTTCCGCCGCCACCGAGGCGTCGCGCTTCGTGGCCGAGCCGGTGGAGGAAGCGATCGCCGCGACGCCGGGTCTGGTGGAGCTCCGGTCCGTCAGCCGCAACGGAGAGGTGACCACAACGGCGCGGTTCGCCTGGGGCACCGACATGGCCGCAACCGTCCTCACCGTGCGGGAACGGCTGGACAATGCCCGGTCGCAGCTGCCGGAGACGGCGGAGCGGCCGACCCTGCTCACCAGCGACCCGGGGCAGCGGCCCATCGCGGTGCTCGGCGTGACGGGCACCGGAGACCAGCGCGCGGTGGCACGGCTTGCCGAGCAGGTGCTGGCCCGCCGGCTGGAACAGCTGGACGGCATCGCCAGCGTCGCGGTGACCGGAGCGCCCGAGGATGAGATCCGGGTGGAGCTGGACCCGGGGCGGCTCCGGGCGCTGGGGCTCACCACCGAGGACGTGGTGACCGCGATCAGGAACGCCAACGCCAGCGCGCCCGGTGGCACTATCCGGCGGGGGCAGTTTCGCTTCTCGGTGCGAGCGCTCACCGAGCTCCGACAGCTCGATGAGTTCGCCGACATCCCGGTCGGACAGGCGGACGGGCGGGCCGGTGGACCGATACGCCTGTCCGACGTTGGCAGGGTCTCCCTGGCCACTGCGGACCCACGGACCCTCACGCGGCTGGATGGCAACCCTGGCATCGGCCTGGTGGTCTACAAGGATGCCGGCGCCAACACCGTCGCCGTCACCAGTGCGATGGTGGAGACGGTCGATCAGCTGGGCAAGGAGTTCCCCGAAGTGCGGCTGCGGGTGGTCGCGGCGCAGGCACGGTTCGTGACCGACGCGCTGTCCAACCTGACCCAGGAGATCGTCGCCGGCGGGCTGCTCTCGCTGCTCCTGATCTTGCTGTTTCTGCGCGACTGGCGCAGCGCCCTTGGCATTGGTCTCATCGTGCCGCTGTCGGTGCTGGTATCGCTCACCGCGCTGCAGCTGCTCGACGTGACCATCAACGTCCTCTCGCTCGGCGGACTGGCTCTCGGCGTGGGTCTGCTGGTGGACAACGCCATCGTGGTCTCGGAGGCTTCGGGACGATTCCGCGAGGAGGGCTACGATCGCTGGGAGAGCGCGCGCCTGGCGGCCGAAGAGGTCTCCGGGCCGCTGATCGCGGGGACCCTCACCACGGTGCTGGTGTTCGGGCCGATCGTGTTCGTACGTGGGCTCGCCGCCGCGCTGTTCCGCGATCTGTCGCTGGCGGTGGTGACCTCGCTGATGGCGTCGTTGGTACTCGCCCTGACGCTGATGCCGGTGCTGCTGGTGGGAAGGCGGCGTTCGGTGTCCGTTCCGAGTTCCAAGTTCCAAGTTCAAAGTGGTTCCGGCGTCGAGCCAACTCGGAACTCGGAACTTGGAACTCGGAACGACTGGCTCACCCGGGTTGGACTGCACCTCGCCGAGTGGTACGAGCGGGGCATGATGTGGTCTCTCGATCACCCGCGGACCGTCTTCACCATCTCCATCGTGTCCACCGTGCTGGCGGTGTGGCTCACCCTGCGACTGCCGCGCGAGATCCTGCCGCAGGTGGATGAGGGGGTGGCCATCGCCAGCCTGCGTCTTCCGGAAGGGACCGCCATCGAGGAGACCGCCCGACAGGCGGCCCGGATCGAAACGGCGGCGGCGGGGCTGGGTTCGAAGGGGATCTACAGCCGGATCGGGGCCGCCACCGACGAAGAACTGGTCTCCGGGGCCGAGCCCGGCGGGCCGGGCTACGCCCAGCTCCTGTTGCCGGTGCCGGCTGGCTCGGTGGCCCGGGCATTCGCCGACCGGCTCCGGGCGCGGGTACCAGACCTCGCCCAGGGGAGGCTCGCCATCGACCTGGCGGGGCAGTCGGAGTTCGGCAGCCTCATCGGACGGGAGGGGCGGCTGCTGCGGGTGGAGATCGCCTCGCCCGACCGCCGCACCACCGCGCGCTGGGCCGACACCGCGCGGACCCTGGTGGCCGCGATACCCGGTCTCACTGACGTCCGCGATGCCTACGCCGGCACCCAGCCGGTGGTGGAGCTGGGGCTCGAGCGCGAGCGGATCGCTCTGCGTGGTCTGTCTATCGACGCCGTGGCCGCCGCGCTCGCCGGCGGGCTTGGCGGAGTCAAGGCCAGCGAACTGCGCGAGACCGACCGGCGCACCCCCATTCGGGTGCGATATGCCGGCAGCGCCAACGAGGACCTGGCTACGGCCCTGGGCGCGACCATCGGGGGAGTCCCCCTCGGGCAGCTGGTCTCGGTCCGCGAAGTGCGCGACCCGGTCGAGGTGGTTCGGGTGGATCAGCGCCCGGTGCAGGTGCTGGAGGCCGCGGTCGAGGAGGGCGGCACGGCCCGCGCCGTCGAGCGGATCCGCACCACGCTGATCGGGTTGCCGGTGCCCGCCGGCCTCACCTGGGAAATCGGCGGCGCCGACACCGAGCAGCGGCGCACCCTGTCGGAGATGGGCGTGGTGGCGCTGCTTTCGGTCGCCCTGATGTTCCTGGTGCTGGCGGGTGAATTCGGCTCGTTCACTACCCCGCTGCTGGTCATGCTGACGGTGCCGCTGGCCGGCGTCGGCGGCATCTTCGTGCTGTGGCTCACCGGCCAGAGCCTCAACGCCGTGTCGCTGATCGGCATGGTGGTCATGATCGGTCTGGCGGACAACGATGCGGTGGTCAAGCTCGACGCCATCCGCCGGTTCCGCGAGGAAGGCCATCCGATCCGGGAGGCGGTGCTGCTGGGCGGGCGGCAGCGACTCCGCGCCATCGCGATGACTTCGCTCACCACCATCGTGGGCGTGCTGCCGCTGGTGCTGGGCTGGGGTAGCGGTGGTGAGCTGTATCAGCCGCTGGCGGCCGGCGTGATCGGCGGCTCGGTCACGGCCACCCTCGTGACTTTCTTTCTGCTGCCGACCGCGTACGCCATGGTGGAGCAGCGCGCCGAGCGCCGAGGGC
Organism: Gemmatimonadota bacterium; assembly: GCA_041499215.1. Lineage (GTDB taxonomy): Bacteria > Gemmatimonadota > Gemmatimonadetes > Gemmatimonadales > GWC2-71-9 > JADJOM01. The sequence continues at coordinate 14,042 of JBGQJV010000003.1, forward strand.
TGGCGGACGGGCGGACCGGCGGACCGGCGGACTTGAGCGCCCCCGGGTCCGAGGCGCTTGGCTCACTCGGCGAACTGGCATCCCGCCCGCCCGCCGGTCCGCCCGTCCGCCCATGATCACCTGGGCTTCCCGCCGGCCCGCCGTCATCGGGGCAAGCGCCATTGCCATCCTGCTCGCCGGTGGCCTGGCTCTTTCGCGGCTTCCGATCGCGACCAGGCCCTACGTGGAGCTGCCCCGCCTGACCGTCTCGATGAGCTGGCCCGGCGCCTCGGCCGAGCTGGTGGAGACCTACCTCGGCAGTCCCATCGAGGCCGCCATCCAGTCGGTGCGCGGGATCCACAAGATCGGGAGCGAGTCGGGTGAGGGCTATCTCAGTCTCGACATCGATCTGGAGACCGGCACGGATGTGCGGCTGGCTCGGCTCGCAGTGCTCGAGCGGCTCGAGCTCCTCCGGGCCGACTTTCCTGCCGGCTCGTCCGATCTGGAGGTCAGTAATTACGTCCCTGAGGGGCTGGACGAAGAGCCGCTGCTCGGCGCCACTGTCTACGGTCCGTACACCGCCGGGTCGCTGCAGGAGCTGGTCGAACGCCAGGTCAAGCCCCGGATCAACGCGGTGCCCGGCGTCGCGGGGGTTCGGGCCAGGGGTGGCGCGGTGGTCGGGGTGGCGGTGGCGTATCAGCCGGAGCGATTGCGACAGCTCGGCATCGAGCCGGCGGTGCTCAACGATGCGCTGGCGCGGGCCCGGGTGGTCGAGGCGATCGGTGTGGAGCATGGCGGTGCCACCGAGCGCCAGGTGGTCCTGCGCGATACGCCCGATGCGCTCGAGGTTCTGGGGAGACTTCCGGTACCCGGTCCGGGTGGCCGGGTGCACCAGCTCGCTGACCTGGCGACCATTCGCCGGGAAGAGGACAACCAGGACAGCTTTTTCAGGGTGAACGGCGAGCCGGCGGTCATGATCCGGGTGGCCCGCCTGCCCGGCGCCGACGCGATCAAGACCGCCCGGGAGGTGCGGGCGGTCCTGGAGGAGCTTCGCCCCGGACTTCCCGCGGGGATCCGGTTCCAGGTGTTGAGCGACGAGAGTGTCCGGCTGAGCGAACAGCTGGGTGATCTCGGGGAGCGCGGGGCGATCGCGTTTGCCGCGGTGCTGCTGGTGCTGGCGATTGGTCTCCGGGCACCCCGGGCGGTGATCCTGGTGCTGAGCAGCGCGGCGGTGGCCGTGGCCGGGACCACACTCGGTCTCTACCTCCTGGACATTCCGGCCAACCTGCTGACCCTGGCAGGCCTGGGCATGGGCATCGGCATCCTGGTGCAGAACGGCCTGGTGGTGGTGGACCGTCTCCGCACCGCCCCCGATACCACGGCGGGACGCGCGGAGGCCGGCAGGCGGATCACCCCGGCAGTGCTGGGCTCCACCCTCACGACGGCAGTGGTGCTCTTTCCCTTCCTCTACCTGCAGGGCGATACCCGGGCGGCATTCGTGCCCTTCGCCGCGGCCTTCAGCATGGCGCTGGGGTGGTCCATCCTCACGTCGGTGGTGATGATCCCGGCGCTCGGTGCGGGCCACGGCGTGCACGAGGTCCGTTGGCCGCGGCTCCGCCGGTTCTATGTCCACCTCGTCATACGGCTGCTGCGCTGGCGCTGGGCAACGATGGCGGCCACGCTGGTCATGCTGGCCGGGCTGGGCTGGGTCTTCGCGGTGAAAGTGCCGAGGTCCAGCTTCGCAGGCTGGTGGAACCAGCGGACCACGCTGTCCGCCCGGGTCGACTTCCCCAGCGGCTCGGACCCGGCCAGTGTGGATCAGAGTGTCCGGGAGCTGGAGCACATAGTGGTCGGCCGCGCCGGGGTGGAGAATGTGCAGGCGCAGGGTGACGCGAACGGCGGGTACGTCGTCGTGACATTCGACGACAACGCGGCTTTCACCTCGATTCCCCTGCAGATGCAGGAGGAGGTTACCCAGCGCGCGGTCCTGATCGGCGGGGCCTCGGTCGGAGTGAGCGGCCGGGGGCCTGGGTTCTATAACGGAGGCGCCTCGGGGAGCTTGGCCACCTTCCGGGTCAAGATCCTGGGCTACTCGTTCACCGGGGTAGAACAGCTCGCGATCGACCTGAAGGCCCGGCTGGAACGCATACCGCGGGTCAAGTCAGTGGACATCAATGCCGCCGGGTTCTGGTTCGGCCGGGAACGGGCGAGCGACGTGACGCTGCTGCCCGACCGCGCTGCCCTGGCCAGCTACGGGCTCACCGCCAGCCAGTTCGCCGCGGCGGTAACCCGCGAAGTCGGCGGCGCCGCCGGACGGCAGCGCTTTGCCCTGGGTGACGAGGAGGTGTGGCTCTCGCTCAAGACCGAAGGGGCCAGGGCCCGGACCCTGGAGCAGCTGCGCGAGGCCCGGGTGCCCAACGCGCGGGCCATCCCGGTGCGGGTCGGAGATCTGGCCAGGGTGGAGGAGCGCGAGGCGCTGGCCCGGATCAGCCGCGAGGATCAGCAGTACGTCCGGGTGTTGAGCTACGAGTTCCGCGGGCCGCAGAAGCTGGCCAACCGCACCCACGAAGCGTTCATGAAGTCGATCTCGGTGCCACCCGGGTACACCGTGAGCGACGAGTACTTCGGCTGGCAGGACGACCAGAGCCAGAAAGGGCTGTGGCTGGTGTTCGCCATCGGGCTGGTGCTGGTCGTGCTTACCGTTGCGATGGTGTTCGATTCGGTCTGGGGGGCGGCGATGGTGTTCCTCAGCATTCCCATTGCCCTGGCCGGGGTGGTTGCGGCGTTCTGGATCGCCCACGCGGCGTTTACCCGGGAGGCCGCGGTCGGGGTGATCCTGGTGATCGGCCTGGCGGTGAACCAGTCGATCCTGCTGGTGGATGGGGTGTTGCAGAACCAGGCGGCCACGCCGTGGGCCCGCACAGCTGTGCGGGCCTACACGGTGGTGGCCGCCTGCCGGGACCGGGCCGGGATGATCGTCCTGATCACCCTGACCACGCTCGCCAGCCCCCTGCCGCTCGCGGTAGGCACCGAGGCGCAGGATCTGTTCGGTGCGATCGCGCTGGCGATGGTCGGAGGAACCGTGGCGGGCACCATCGGGGCGATGTTTCTGCTGCCGCCGATTCTGGTTCGGCAGCGATCCGCCAATCGCACGAACTAGCTGGGAGCACGGCTGAGACGGTCGAGACGGTCGGGACGGACGCGTCCGTCTTGGCCGTCTTGGCCGTCCCGTCCGTCTGGAGACCTACTTCGCCCGCCTCCCGTTCTGCTGCGCTCGCTGCCACACCGTCAGCGCGGACTGACTGCTCCGGAGGAAGACGGTGTACGCCCGCTCGCATTCCCGCAGCCTGGCTCTGAGTCCCCGTGCGTCGGGCGGAAGCCGCTTGCGGCCCTGCCCCAGCAGGGCGCGGAACCGGCGCATCCGCTCCAGCCTCACGTCCATGATCCTGACGGGAAGGTCGTTCGCGATCCGATAGAATACCCGCCGGTCGCCCGGCCGGGTAACTCGCTCGAGGACACGCTGGCCTTCCAGCCGGCGAGTCTCGGTGGAGACGCTCGCTTTGCTTACCCGGAGGTCTCTGGCCAGGTCGCCCAGCGCCATCGGCTCCGGGCTCAGCAGCAGCCGCGCGAAGACCCGCCCGGCGATCGGGGCAAACCCCTCCCGCTCGTACAATTCCGCCATCTGGTCCACGAACCGTACGACGTGCCGTTCCAATCGCTCTCCCTCGGTAGCGGAGGTCCAAGCTAGCGGCTAGGTTCTCAACGTTCAATCGCGACTGAACGTAAAATCATATTATGCCGCGCGCCTTTCGCCCTCGCTCACCCGTGCTGTCCGGACTTGCCCTGGTCCTGGCGGCTGGGTGCGCTCCATCCCTCCCTGGTCCGTCCGGTGCCCGCCCGGTGGCGGTTCGTCCCGACACCCTCTGGGTTCCGCCGCCTGATTCCCGCCCGGAGCGCAAAGCTGAAGCCACCCCCCGCGCACTTCCTGCCGACATCGCCGCCCGTCGGACGGCCCTGTCCCTGGAAGACGTCGTGGGGCTCGCCCTCGAGGGGAGCCCCGACGCGCGGGCCTCCTGGGCAACCGCCCGAGCGCAGGCCGCGGCGTACGGGGCTGCCCGTGGCGCCTGGTTTCCCACCATCCAGGGGAGCGCGACCGCGACCCGGCTCAAGACGGCGGCCATTCTGGGCCGCAACGCGGTGACTCAGACCGTCTATCAGCCGAGTGCTTCCTTCACTTATATGCTGCTGGATCTGGGTGGGCGGAGCGGAGAGGTTCGGGCGGCCCGGGAAGGGCTGGTCGCCGCCAACTGGACCCACAACAGCACGTTGCAGAATGTGGTGGCAACCGCCGCCGCGGCCTATTTCGACTACACCGCGGCCAAGGCGCTCCTTTCCGCGCAGCAGACCACGGTGGCCCAGGCGGACACCAACCTGGCCTCGGCGGAGGAGCGGCGTCGGGTGGGTGTGGCTACCATATCCGACGTGCTCCAGGCCCGAACCGCCCTGGCGCAGGCGCGCCTGGATCTGCAGACGCTGGAGGGGCTCCTGCTCACGACCCGCGGGGCGCTGGCGGTAGCCACCGGGTTCCCCGCCACGCTGGAATACGACGTCGATACGATGGCGGTTGAGCGAGATGTAACGGTGCTGTCGGACAGCGTGGACCGGCTGATCGCCCAGGCCGTGGTGGAGCGTCCCGACCTCGCCGCAGCCCAGGCCGAGTATCAGCAGGCCCGCGCCCGGGTCCAGGTGGCGCGGGCCCAGCGGCTGCCTTCGCTCACCGCCAACGGCAGTGCCGGATACACCAAGGTCGGCGGACAACCGGGCAGCTGGGCTGATTCCTACACCCTGACTCTCGGCATCCAGATCCCGCTGTTCAACGGTTTCACCTGGGAGTACAACCAGCGGCAGGCCGAGGCCGAGGCGGAAGCGGCCCGAGCCCGGGCGGAGGGGCTTGGCCAGCAGGTGGTCTTTCAGGTGTTCCGCTCGTACTATGACCTGCGGACGGCGACCGCCCGGGTCGGGAGCGCCGAAGAGCTGCTCGCCTCGGCGCGGGAATCGGCCGAGTCGGCGCGGGCCCGCTATCAGGCCGGTGTCGGAAGCCTGCTGGAACTGCTGACCGCCGAGAGCGCCCTCGCCGGCGCCCGCGCCCAGCGCATTCAGTCGAGACTGGGCTGGCAGGCTGCGCTGGTGCAGCTCGCCCGCGATGCCGGCCTGCTCGACCTTCAAGGACAAAGCCCCCTCCGGCTGGTTCCCGCCGGGACCTCAAACGACTCGCTGCCATGATGCGGTTTCTTGCCCGTCCGTCGCTTTCGCTGGTCCCTGTCGCGCTGGCCGCCCTCGGGTGTCACGTCGATCTGCCCCGGCGACCTCCGGCTCCCTCCGTGGTGGTGGCGGCGGCCGAGCGGCGGGACGTGCCGGTCGTGCTGCAGGCCACCGGCACGGTGGAACCGATCCAGGCGGCCTCGATCTCCGCCCAGGTGGACGGCATCGTCGAACGGGTGACGTTCCGTGAAGGCGACGAGGTTCACCGGGGCCAGATCCTGTTCCAGATCGATCCCCGCCCCTACTCCTCCGCGCTGGCCCAGACGGAGGCGACCCTCGCGCGAGACGTGGCCCAGCTGGAATCGGCCGAGCGAGACCGGGCGCGATTCGAGGAGCTGGCGAAGCGCGAGTTCGTCACCGTCCAGCAGTTGGACCAGGCCCGGAGCACCGCAGCCGCAGAGGCCGCGACGGTTCGGTCCGATTCGGCGGCGGTGTCGCGCGCACGACTGGATCTCGACCGGGCATCGGTGCGGGCGCCGATCTCCGGACGGGCGGGAGCCGTGCTGCTCAAGGAGGGCAACGTCGCCCGGGCCGCCGGCGGAGAGCCGCTGGTGGTGATCAACCAGATCGCTCCGATTCTGGTGCGGTTCGCGGTGCCGGCCACCCAGCTCGGCGCCATCCGGGGCGCCGGCGCCGGCCTGCCCGTGGTGGCCACGCCGGTGGGTGATACCGCACGCCCGGTGGCCGGGTTACTCACCTTCGTGGATAACGCGGTCGACTCCATGACCGGTACCATCCTGCTCAAGGCGAGCTTTCCCAACCGGGAGCGCAGCCTGTGGCCCGGCGGGCTGGTGCGGGTCTCGCTGACGGTCGCGGTCGAAAAGGGGGCGCTAGTAGTCCCGGTGAGCGCGGTGCTCACTGGGCAGCAGGGATCATCGGTCTATGTGGTTGAGGACAGCAACCGCGTCTCGCTCCGGAAGGTGACGGTGACTCGGACCACCGACAGCCTCGCGATCCTGGCCACGGGCGTGAATCCCGGCGACCGGGTGGTCGCGTTGGGTCAGGTACGGCTCACCGACGGGGCCACGGTGCAGGTGGTCTCCCCCCAGGGCGGGGCGGACAGCGTTGGAGGCAGTCCATGAGCATCGCCGAACTCTTCATCCGGCGCCCGGTCATGACCACGCTGGTCATGGCCGGCATCCTGGTCTTCGGCCTGGCGGCCTACAAGAATCTGCCGGTCAGCGACCTGCCCAGCATCGACTATCCCACTATCTCGGTCAACGCCAGCCTGCCGGGCGCCAGCCCCGAGACGATGGCGTCTTCGGTGGCGACGCCGCTGGAGAAGCAGTTCTCCACCATCGCGGGGCTGGACGCGCTGACCTCGTCGAGCGGGCAGGGGACTACTTCCATCACTCTGCAGTTCGCGCTGGATCGGAACATCGACGCCGCCGCGCAAGACGTGCAGGCCGCGATCGCCCAGACGCTCAGGTCCCTGCCGCAGGACATGGTGCCGCCGTCCTATTCCAAGGTGGATCCGTCGGCCTCGCCGATCATGTACTACGCGCTCACCACCGCCACCCTGCCGCTCTCGACCCTGGACGAGTTCGGCCAGACCACGATCGCGCAGCGGCTTTCGACGGTGGAAGGGGTGGCGCAGGTGCAGGTGTATGGCTCGCAGAAGTACGCCGTGCGGATCCAGCTTGATCCGCAGGCCCTCGCCGCCCGGCGCATCGGGCTCGACGAAGTCACCCGGGCCATCTCCACCGGCAACGTGAACCTGCCCTCGGGGATCCTGTGGGGAACCGACCGGGCCTACGCGGTCCAGGCGGAGGGACAGCTCACCAACGCCGCCGCCTTCCGCCCCCTGGTGGTCGCCTACCGCAACGGCGCACCGGTGCGGCTCTCGGACCTCGGCCGGGTGGTGGACAGCGTGCAGGACACCAAGGCGGCGAGCTGGTTCAACGGCACCCGGTCGATCGTGCTGGCGGTGCAGCGCCAGCCCGGCACCAACACGGTGGCGGTGGCGGCACGGGTGCGGAGCGTGATGGCGCAAATCGAGAGCCAGCTGCCGCCGGCGGTGAAGGTCAACACCCTGTACGATCGCTCGGAAACCATCGAGGAGTCGGTGCACGAGGTGAAGTTCACCCTCTACCTGACTCTGAGCCTGGTCGTGCTCGTGATTTTCCTGTTCCTCCGCAATCTCTCCGCCACGGTGATCCCCAGCCTGGCGCTGCCGATGTCGCTGGTGGGGACATTCGCGGTGATGTACCTGCTGGGCTACAGCCTGGACAACCTGTCCCTGATGGCGCTCACGCTCTCGGTCGGGTTTGTGGTGGACGACGCCATCGTCATGCTGGAGAACATCGTCCGGCACATGGAGATGGGGAAGAAGCCGATGCAGGCCGCGCTGGACGGGGCCCGGGAGATCGGATTCACCATTCTCTCCATGACCCTTTCCCTGGTGGCGGTGTTCATTCCGCTCCTGTTCATGGGCGGCCTGATCGGCCGGCTGTTCCGCGAGTTCGCGGTGACGATCAGCGTCGCCATACTGGTGTCCGGCTTCGTCTCGCTGACCCTTACCCCGATGCTCGGCAGCCGGTTCCTGCGGACCGGGACCCATGCCGGGCACGGGCGATTCTACGAGGCCACGGAGCGGGTCTACACCGGCGCGCTCCGGACGTATCTCTCCTCTCTCGACTGGGTGATGGCCCGCCGCGGACTGGCTCTGACGGTCTCCGCCCTCATTCTGATGGCCACGGTGTGGCTCGCCATCCTGGTTCCGAAGGGCTTCATTCCCAGCGAGGACACCGCTCAGCTCCGCGGCACCACCGAGGCGACCGAGGGGACCAGCTGGGACAGGATGTTCGAGCTGCAGCAGACCGCGATGGCGATCGTCCGGCGGGACAGCAACATCGCCGGCTTCATGTCGGCGGTCGGCGGCGGCCGGAGCAGTGTGAACCAGGGCCGATTCTTCATCCACCTGAAGCCGCAGTCCGTCCGCGGGATGACTGCCGATGAGGTCGCCAGGTCCCTGTCGGGCAAGCTGGCGGCGGTTCCGGGCCTCCGGGTGTTCTTCTCCAACCCGCCCCCGATTTCCATCGGCGGTCGGCAGACCAAGAGCCTGTACCAGTACACCATCCAGGGCCCGGACATCGCCGAGCTGTATCGCACCGCCGGGGACCTGGAGCAGAAGCTCCGTCAGCTGCCCCTGCTGCGGGACGTGACCACCGACCTGCAGATCAAGAACCCGGAGGTCCACGTCGCGATCGACCGCGAGCGAGCCTCGGCCTACGGGCTCACCGTGCAGCAGGTCCAGCAGGCGTTGTACGATGCCTACGGTGCCCGGCAGGTCTCCACGATCTACACCGCGACCAACCAGTACTGGGTGGTGATGGAGCTGCTGCCGGCCTACCAGCGCGACCTCGGCGCGCTGAGTCTGCTTGGTCTTACCGGGACCAACGGATCACTGGTGCCGCTGACCTCGCTGGCGACGGTGGAGCCTAGCGTCGGGCCGCTCAGCGTGAATCACTCGGGACAGTTGCCCTCGGTGACCCTGTCCTTCGACCTGGCGCCCGGAGTGTCGATCGGGCAGGCCGTGGCTACCGTGGAAACCGTCGCGGCCCAGGCGCTGCCGGCCGCCGTGACGGGCGGGTTTGCCGGCACCGCCCAGGCCTTCCAACAGTCGCAGCAGGGGCTGCTGCTGCTGCTGGTCCTCGCCATCGTGGTGATCTACCTGGTCCTTGGCATCCTGTACGAGAGTTTCATCCACCCGCTCACGATTCTCTCCGGTCTCCCCTTTGCAGGCTTCGGCGCGCTGCTCACCCTGCTGGTGACCCGGACTGATCTGAGCGTGTACGCGTTCGTCGGCATCATCATGCTGGTCGGGCTGGTCAAGAAGAACGCCATCATGATGCTGGATTTCGCCATCGATGCGGAGCGGAAGGCAGGCAAGAACCCGCACGATGCCATTCTCGAGGCGAGTGCGGTCCGGTTCCGGCCGATCATGATGACCACTTTCGCGGCCCTGCTCGGGACCCTGCCGATCGCCTTTGCCACCGGGACCGGCGCCGAGGCTCGGCGTCCGCTGGGCCTCGCCGTCGTCGGCGGCCTGCTCTTCTCCCAGCTGGTGACGCTGTACGTCACTCCGGTGATCTATACGACCCTGGCAGACCTCGTCCGCCGGCGGCAGCGGGTACCGGTTCCTTCGGGCTCGCCCGCTCCCGCTGGGGCGCCGCTGTCGCCGGATGCGTGAGCTGAGGGCGGCTGGTTGATCGGTGGTGAAGGGCGCACGGCTAAGGGTGAAGGGGGAGTCGGCGAGTAGCTGAGACCCTGGCGCCGAGGGACCGTTCACCGTCTACCGTTCACCTTTCACTGTTTCGGGGTCCCTCGTTGCGGCCCGCCGTCCCACCTGATACCATCCCGCAGTCGGAATGGCCGTCCGGCCCCTCCCCGCACCTCTCTCATTCTGGTCCGATCGTATGCGCCGATCCCTCATCGCCTGTCTCTCGCTCGCCCTGCTGCTCGCCGCCGTTCCCGCTGCCCACGCCCAGCTCGGCGGTCTCAAGAAGAAGGTGGCGGACAAGGTGGCCGGGAAGAAACCCGATACGACCGCGACCGTCGCCGCCAAGCCGAAGTGCGACAACTCGTCGATGGTCATCTCCTCGGACGTGGTCGACCGTTACCTGAAGTCGCTGGCGGCGCGGGACGCTGAAATGCAGAAGCTGGCCAAGGAACCCGGCCAGACCGGCGCGTTCTACTCCGCCGTGCTCAAGCGCCAGGCGGTGGAGCGCCGTCAGGCTGAGTACGAGCTGCACCGCGGACCTGACTGGGAGAAAAACCAGGCGCTGCAGAAGCGGCTCATGACCGGAGACGCCTCTGCCGTGCAGGAGCAGACGGCCCTGTCGCAGTCCATCAATCCCCATGCCGTGGAGGTTCCGGAGCTCGAATGGGAAGCCCAGCAGAAGGGCAGTGTGCGGATTGACAGCGTGATGCGGGTCGCGGGTAGGTTCTCGGAGTGCGACTGGCTCAATGTGGGCACGGAGCGGCTGCCCCGGCTGATCTACATACTGGTGGCCGACCCGGAAACCAAGGACCTCCAGGGATTCGGCACTCCGCAAGAGGCCGCCGTGATTCGTCCCCGGGTCGCCGAGCTGGCTCGCGCTATGAACATCAAGTACGTGTCCCCCGAGGACAAGGCGCGGCTCAAGGCGGAGGAGGAGGAGGCGAAGCGGCTGGCGCAGCAGCCGACCTCCACCGGCAACCCGCAGACCGACTGCATGGTCAAGGTTCAGATGGAATTCGCCAAGGCCCATCAGAAGGAGTTCGAGGCCGCCCAGAAGAGCCAGGACGTGAACGCCACCATGAAGCTGAGCCAGCAGCTCGGGCTGGAGATGGCCAAGTGCAAGGCCCCCGGCCAGTGATCAGCCGGACCCGCGTCGCCGCGTTGGCGGCGCTCCTCGCGGGTGGATCGGCTCCGCCCCCGCCACCGGTCATGATGCTGACCGACGCGGGGCCGGTCGCGCTGACGGAGGTCAGCCAGGGCGCACTGGCGCGCGGGGCCCGGTGGCGACCCGGCGCCGGCGGGCTCGAGTGGACCGAGCTGAGCCTCCACGGGCGGGGTGAGAGCCGGCGCACCCGGATCGTGGCTGTGCGGCTCGCCCCGACCCGGTTCCGGCTCGCGCTCGAGAACGGGATGGCGCCCGGAGGGTTCACCCACGTGTGGACCCTGGATCGCGCGCCGGAACGCGCAGCATTGGCGCTCAATGCCGGGATGTTCGCCGCCGATGGCGCCTGGGGCTGGGTGGTGCACGCCGGCACGGAATACCGTCCTCCCCGCCAGGGACCGCTGGCCGGCGCAGTCGTGATCGACACGTCGGGCGGGGTGAGACTGGTGGATGACGCTGGGCTCGCGCGACTCCGCTCCGGCGGCATGGCCACGGTCCGGGAAGCATTCCAGTCCTATCCGGTCCTGCTCGAGCACGGGGGAGCGCTGCCCGAGCTGCTCCGAGTCCCCAGCGGCGCGATCGACCTGCAGCATCGCGATGCGCGGCTGGCACTCGGAGTGGATGCGGAGGGCCGGCTGATCCTCGCGCTCACCCGGTTCGACGCGCTGGGCCCCGCCTTCGGTTCGGTCCCCTTCGGCATGACCATCACGGAGATCGCGCTGGTGATGCGCGGACTGGGAGCGGAATCCGCGGTGGCGCTGGACGGCGGGATCTCCGCCCAGCTGCTGCTCAAGGATGCCGCAGGCGAGGTCCATCGCTGGCCGGGACTGAGGCCGGTGCCGCTGGGGCTCAGTGCCCTACCGGTGAGCAGTGAGCGGTAAGCAGTGAACAGTGAGGAGTGAGGAGTGAGGAGTGAGAAGTGAGAAGTGAAGGTCGAGTTACCACTCACCGCCACTTCTCACTTCTCACTTCTCACTTCTCACTGCTGACTGTTCCGGCTGGCTGGTACGGTCAGATCACTCGCAGTTGCGGCCTCTCCCTGCGGTCGGGCTGGCGGCCCTTCTCGCGGTACATCGCTCCATCCGCAATGCGCACCAGACTGTCCGCGTCGTGGCCGTCCTCCGGAAACATGGACAGGCCGGCGCTGACTCCGATCTGGAACCGGTTACTCCCGACCTCGATCGGTTCGTTGAACAGGGTACGGAGCGCCAGCGCCAGCGACTCGGCCACCCCGCGTTCGGGGATGCGCTCGAACAGTACCGCGAACTCATCACCGCCCAGCCGGGCGAGGGTGTCACTGCGGCGAACACCGGTAGCGAGCCGGGCCGCGACCTGCACCAGCACTTCGTCGCCCGTGGCGTGACCGAACCCATCGTTCACCGGCTTGAAGCCATCGAGATCGAGGTACAGCACCGCCAGCCGCTCCCGGCGGCGGGTTGCCTGGGCGATCGCATGGCTCAGACGGTCGAAGTACAGGGTGCGGTTGGGGAGGCCGGTGAGGGGATCGTGAGTCGCCCGGTGCGCCTCCCGGCGGCGGGCGCTCTCCAGCTCGCCCAGCAACCGGTGCCGCTCCAGCGAATGGCGCAGGGTGCGGGCCAGGGTCCAGGAATCCACCCGCCCCTTGACCAGGTAGTCCTGGGCGCCCGCGCGGAGCGCCGCCATCGCCAGGCGCGGATCGTCGCTGCCGGTCAGGACCACGATGGGAATGTCGGGATAGGCCTCACGCAGCCGGGTGAGCGGCTCCAGCCCGGTGGCGTCGGGAAGGTTGAGGTCGAGCAGGATCACTTCCGGACGGGTGGTCCCCGCGAGGTCGATGGCGTTCGCCAGGTGACTGGCCCGCATGAGCTGGTAGGGCTCGCGCGGAAGCTCCTCCAGCAGGACGCTCAGCAGGAGGGCATCATCGGGGTTGTCTTCCACCACGAGGACCCCGCGGGTCAAGCTGTCACTGGCCCAGGCCGGCTCGGTCACGGAGACACTTTCGTCGACAGTCGCCAAGGGGGACATCAGCAGGAGTATCGGCGGATGAGCGCAACGGCTTGAGTCACGAGCCGTCGGGCAGGCGGCACACCAGGGTCCAGTAATCCTGCAGCTCGCGCACTACCCCGGCGAAGGCCTCGAAATCATCCGGCTTGCGCACGTAACCGGCGGCGCCTTCGGCGTAGGCCGCCTGGATGTCGGAGGGCTGGTCGCTCACCGTGAGCACAATCGCCGGAATGGCCCGGAGAGCCGGGTCATGCTTGAGCGCCCGAAGGGTGTGCAACCCGTCCATGCGGGGCATGTTGAGATCCAGCAGGATCAGGCCCGGCCGCGGGGCTCGCTGATACGGCGGCTCCCGCCGCAGGTAGCTGAGCGCCTCGACTCCGTCGCTCGCCACGTGAGCGATGCGGAGCGATTCGGTGGCGTCCAGCGCTTCGCGGGTCAGGATCACCGCGTCCTCGCTGTCGTCAATGACGAGGACCTGGATTGGCCGGCGGGTCGGGGCGTCGCTGTTCATGCCGCCTTCCCGCTGTCAGCCGCGAAGGTCACCGTGAAGACCGAACCGCCGCCCTGCCGGGGCTCCACCCACGCCTGACCGCCATGCCGCTCGGCGATCTGCCGGACGATTGCGAGGCCGGCGCCGGTGCCCGGGACCTCGCGACCCACGCCCCGCTGGAACAGCTGGAAGATGCGTTCGGCATGCTCCAGCGGAACGCCCGGGCCCCGGTCCAGCACCTGGAATCCAGCCTGGCCATTCCGTCCCCAGGGCGCGACCCGCACGTCGGCCAGCGCACCATCGCGGCGGAACTTCAGTGCGTTGGCCACCAGGTTGTACAGCGCCTGGGTCGCCCACACCCGCTCTACGCGGAGTCGCGGCATGCTCGGCTCGACCGTCACCGAGGCCCCCGTCTCGCGAATGGCGCCGTCGAGACGGGCGAGCACCTCCTGGACCACTTCCTCGCCGTCAACATGGACCTCGGCCGGCTCCGCCCGGCGGACCCGGGAGAGGAGCTGGATCTCCTCCAACAGCTGACTCATCCGGCTGCCGGCGCGCACCACGCGCTCAAGGAAATCCAGGCCCTTGGCATCCAGCTGGCCCTGATAGCGCGAAGCCAGCAGCCGGGAGAAACTCTCGATGGAGCGGAGCGGCTCCTTCAGATCGTGGGACACCACGTGGAGCAGGGTCTCGAGGTCCCGATTGCGCCGCTCGAGGAGCTTGCTGGTCTCGGCCGCCTCCTGCTCGAGGGCCCGCCGCGCGGTGATGTCGCGAAGCACGCCCACCGCTCCTGTGACCTGACCGATCCAGTCTGTCACTGGGCCGAAGGCCCGTTCATAGATGATCACCCCACCGTCCGGCTGAGGGATCCCCTCGACGGTGGTGAATCGCTCTCCCTCGAGTGCCCGCCGCCAGCATGCCTGGCCCTGTTCCTGGTACTCCTGTGACCTGCGGAACACCTCATCGTACCGCATGCCGGGGACCACGGTCACGCCCTGGTTCGCCCGCAGCGACGCCACGTACGCCTTGTTGGCCACCACGTAGCGGTAGTCACGATCGATCGCCGCGATCAGGTCCGGCGCGCTCTCCATCACGGCCTGCAGCTGAGCCCGCGCGGCCTCGGCACGAATGGTGGCGCTCGCGACGGCCACCCTGCGCTCCATGACTTCCAGCTGCAGGCTGTTCCGGACCCCCTCCGCCTCACGCAGCGCCCGGCGCACCGCACCCTCGGCCTGATCCAGCTTCCGGAACGCCCGCCAGCCCAGGCCGAGCAGCGCGATGAATAGCGCCAGATTGCGGAGCGCCGCCGCCTCGCCCGGGCTCAGTCCGCCCGCGCGTTCCCATCCGGTCAAGAGCGTGACCACGAGGAGGAGCCACGGCAGGTGGATGAACACCAGGTGCCGCGCCTCCCGACCCGCCGGACTCGCCGAACTGAAGACCTCCATGACCGGCCCCGACGGGACGACGAACAGGAGTCCGAGTCCGGCGGCGAGCACCCCGGCCGTGGTGCCCAGGGCGATCGATCCGTACCTGAGATCGACCCTCAGCAGGAAGTGGGCGTGATAGATGTGACCCAGGAGGGCGAGGAGCCCGACCAGGAACCCGCTCAGACCGAGCACCTGGGCGACCGCGGTCCGACGCCTGTCCCGTTTGAGGCAGGTCAGCAGTACACCAGGACCAAGCAGCAACAGTGCACTGGCGGCAACCAGGGACATGCGCCCCGGGTAGCTGGTGCCGTCCACCGGATGTGCGAAGAGCAGATTGTCGATCCCGACATCAAGGCCGAGATACCCGACGACCGTGAGGAGGGAGACCAGCACTACCAGGGCGGCCGCCACCGCGGCGGCCAGCCGGGCGCGCTTGGTCTGGTGTGCCCGGAGGTGCAGCGCCAGGCCCAGGAGCAGGAGCGAGACCGCGGTGTTGACCTTGATCGAGGGCTCTGAACCGGTCAGGAGCGGTAGGTGGAAGAACCACCGCAGCAACGTCGCCCCACCAAGCCCAGCTACGCAGAGCCCCAACCCGCCAGCTATCCGGCGGTAGCGGCGCTTGAGCACCGACCTGGTCAGGTGAGGGAGCGGTTCTGACAGCTGGGGCACGCGGTCGATCCTCATACGGGTCGGGGCGGATGATCCAGTCGTGGATTATCGGCCGAAAGTGGGCGGACGTGAGTTTTCGTGGAAGCTGGGTTGGGTCAGGGACTTCGCTGTAAGTCATTCTATAGCAGGCTGTTGTCGGTCAGGCTGTCAGGTGGTCAGGCGGTCAGTCGGTCCGACAGTCGGACGGTGTGGCGGTAGGGCCGGGAGTCCGGCGTCCGTTTTCACTCCGCCTTCCAGCGGCGGGCTTATCCACGCCGAACCGACCTCAAGGGGAGAATCCCGGGGAAAGCGACAGGACCGAGACAGGCCGGTGACGGAGAGATCGGTGAGTGGCCGAAAAACGCCTTGTCGCCACCAGCCATGGCGGCCCGGTCGGTTGTCCTAAGTTCATTCCGGTAAACGACTTGCGGCAGTGGTGGCCGATTGCTTCCGGCCCACCGACCGGGGTATATTCCCGCGTTCTCCGGCCGCTACCCGGCCAACCCGTTTTTCACCCCACGTCCGGACCCGCATGACTGGACCATCCCAGAACGAACGGATTCTCCCGCGGCTCATCGAAGAGGAGATGCAGCAGTCGTTCATCAACTACTCGATGAGTGTGATCGTCTCGCGGGCGCTGCCCGACGTGCGCGACGGTCTCAAGCCGGTGCACCGCCGGATCCTCTACGCGATGAACGAGCTGGGGCTGGTCCCCGGACGGCCGTACAAGAAATCGGCGACCGTGGTGGGCGACGTGCTGGGCAAGTATCACCCGCACGGCGACGGCTCGGTGTACGACGCGCTGGTGCGCATGGTGCAGGACTTCTCGCTGCGCTATCCGCTGATCGACGGGCAGGGGAACTTCGGCTCGGTGGACGGCGATCCGGCGGCGGCCTACCGCTATACCGAGGCGCGGCTCACGCCGATCGCGGTGACGATGCTGGAGGACATCGACAAGAATACCGTCAATTTCCAGGCCAACTTCGACGACCGGCTGCAGGAGCCGACCGTGCTTCCGTCGAAGGTGCCGAACCTGCTGGTAAATGGGTCGAGCGGCATCGCGGTAGGCATGGCGACCAACATCCCGCCGCACAATCTGCGCGAGGTTGCGAAGGCGGTTCAGCACCTGATCGATGACCCCGAGGCCGGCATCGGCGATCTGCACAAGATCATCAAGGGTCCCGATTTCCCCACTGGGGCGTACATCTACGGGCGGGCCGGCATCAAGGAGGCCTACGAGACGGGACGGGGCCGGATCCAGGTCCGGGCGCGGGCCCAGATCGAGGAGCGGGAATCCAGCGGCAAGAGCCAGATCGTGGTGACCGAGATCCCCTACCAGGTGAACAAGGAGAACCTGGTCAAGGCGATCGCCGAGCTGGTGATCGACAAGAAGCTGGAAGGGATCAGCGGGGTGAATGACGAGTCCGACAAGGACGGCATGCGGATCGTGATCACCCTCAAGCGGGACGCCATCCCCAACGTGGTGCTGAACCAGCTGTACAAGCACACCGCGATGCAGACCACCTTCGGGGTGATCATGCTCGCGCTGGACAAGGGCGCGCCGAAGGTGATGAACCTCAAGACCCTGCTCGAGCGGTTCATCGAGCACCGGCACGAGGTGGTGGTCCGGCGGACCCAGTTCGATCTGGATGCGGCACAGGCCCGGGAGCACATCCTCGAGGGTCTGAAGATCGCGGTGGACAACATCGACGAAGTCGTCGGGATCATCCGCAAGTCCAAGGACGTGCCCGACGCCGACGCGCGGTTGCGCAAGCGGTTCGGGCTGTCGGAGAAGCAGAGCGACGCCATTCTCAACATGCGGCTGGCCAAGCTCACCGGGCTCGAGATCGAGAAGCTGGAGGCGGAGCTGGCGGAGGTCCGCGCGACCATCAAGGACCTCAAGGGCATCCTCGCCTCGAAGCCCAAGCGGATGACGATCCTCAAAGAGGAGCTGGACGAGGTGGCCCGGAAGTACGGCGACGACCGGCGCACCGAGATCCTGGCCGACCAGGGTGATTTCTCGGTGGAGGACCTGATCGCCGAGGAGGACATGGTCATCACGATCTCGCATTCGGGCTACATCAAGCGGATCGCGGTGAGCACCTACCGGCGGCAGCGGCGCGGCGGCCGCGGCTCGGTGGGGGCGACCACCAAGGAAGAGGACTGGATCGAGCACCTCTTCATCGCCAGCACCCATGACTACCTGATGTTCTTCACCGACACCGGCCAGGTCTATTGGCTCAAGGTGCACGAGATTCCGCAGGGCGGCCGCGCCGGCCGGGGAAAGCCGGTGGTGAACTGCATCGCCATCAAGCCGGAGGAGCGGGTGGCCGCCACGGTGGCGGTCCGCGAATTCGCCACCGACAAGTTCCTGATGTTCGCCACCCGGAACGGGACGGTGAAGAAGACCAGTCTGGCTGAGTACGGCAACGTGCGCAGCACCGGGATCCGGGCGATCAACATCGAGGACAAGGACGAGCTCATCGACGTCCAGCTGTGCGAGCCCGAGAGCGACATCGTGCTGGCCACTGCCGACGGGATGAGCATCCGCTTCCACCAGGGAGACGTGCGGGAGATGGGCCGGGTGGCCACCGGGGTGAAGGGCATCGAGCTGGAGGCGGACGACCGGGTGATCGGCATGGTGGTGATCCGGCGGGATGCGACCCTGCTGGTGGTGAGCGAGAAGGGCTTCGGCAAGCGCTCCGAGCTGTCCGACTACCGGGTGCAGAAACGCGGCGGCAAGGGCATCATCACGCTCAAGAAGACCGACAAGACCGGCGCGCTCGTGGCGCTCATGGAGGTCCAGCCGGAAGACGAGCTGATGCTGATCACCAAGCATGGGGTGATCATCCGTCAGCCGGTCGAGGGGATCCGGGTCATCAGCCGGAATACCCAGGGGGTCAAGGTGATGAACCTCGATTCCGGCGACACGGTGGTGGATGTGGCCCGGGTGGTGAACGAGGACACCGAGGGCGCGGAGGAAGACGCGCCCGCCGAGGCAGAAGAGTGATCGGTCCTCAGTTCCAAGTTCCGAGTGTGGGGCCGCACAGCCGTGCGGCCCCACTGGGAACTCGGAACGCGGAACCCGGAACTTGCTTGCCAGACCATCCTTTCGCCGGTACTTTCGCCCCGTGACCGTTCCCCCCGCGGTTGCCCCGCTCCCGGTCTCGCTCGACGCCATTCTTGCCGCCCGGCACGCACTTGCCGGTGTGGCGGTGAAGAGCCCGATGGTGGAAGTCGCCGGCCGTCCGCTGTACCTCAAGTGCGAGCATCTGCAGCCGATCGGAGCCTTCAAGATCCGGGGGGCGTTCACCGCGATCGACCGTCTCGGGCCGGCCGGCCGGGCCGGCGGCGTGGTGACCTCCTCGAGCGGCAATCACGGCCAGGCAGTCGCCTGGGCCGCGCGCCGGTTTGGCATTCGCAGCGTGGTGGTGATGCCGGAGTCGGCCCCGGGCGTGAAGGTCGCGGGAGTGAAGAGCCACGGTGGTGAGGTGGTATTCGCCGGCGCGACCCGCTCCCCGGAGCAGCAGATCCGGGCCGAGCGGTTCGTCGCCGAGGAGGGACTGGCGATGATCCCGCCGTTCGATCACCCGGACGTGATCGCGGGGCAGGGTACCGTCGGGCTCGAAATCCTGGAGCAGGTGGCCACGGTCGCCACCGTGCTGGTGCCGGTGGGTGGTGGCGGTCTGCTCTCGGGAATCACTACCGCCATCAAGGCGCTACGGCCGGAGGTCGAGATCATCGGGGTAGAGCCGGCGGGAGCGCCGAAACTGGCTGCCGCACTCGCCGGCGGACGGCCCGTAGTGCTCAGCGCCACCGAAAGCGTGGCGGATGGTCTGCTCACCCGCGCGGTCGGAGCCCTGCCCTGGGCGCTGATCCGGCAGTATGTGCGGCGTGCGGTCGGGGTGAGCGACGCCGAAATCGGACAGGCGATGCGCTGGTTGTTCGAGCATCAGGGACTCAAGGTGGAACCGTCTGGCGCGGTGACCGTGGCCGCGCTGCTCGCCGGCCGGATCGAGAGCCCGGGCCCGGTAGTTGCAGTCCTGAGCGGGGGGAACGTGGACCCGGACGTCTTCCAGCGACTGGTGACCGGATGAGCCTCGCGCCGAAGATCCTGGTGGCGGACGACGATCAGGCGCTTACCCGGACCCTGTCGTGGATTCTCAAGGAGAATGATTACGAGGTCGTGACGGTCACCAGCGGCGAGCACCTGCTCGACCGCCTGCGGGGAGACCAGTACGACCTGCTGTTGCTCGACATCATGATGCCGGGCGCCGATGGGTTGCAGCTGCTGGAGCGGGTCAAGGGAGACCCCTATCTGCGCCACGTCCCGGTACTGATGATCTCGTCGATGCCGCCCGAGGAGGCCACCGTGCGGGCCCTGGGCCTGGGCGCGGCCGACTTCATCTCCAAGCCGTTCCGGGTGCGGGAGCTGCTGGCGCGGGTGAAGGCGCACCTTCGGGTGGGCCGCGAGCTGAATCAGGCGAGGGCCGAGGCGCGCACCCGGTCGGAGATGGTCGACATTCTCCAGGAGGTGACCGCCTCCCTCAAGCCGGAGGAGATCTACCACATCCTGGTGCGGCGGGTGGCGCGGGGCCTCAAGATCTCGAAGTGCTCGCTCATCTTCGCCACCCCCGGGGAGGAAGCGGCGACGGTGGTGGCCTCGTACGAGAATCCGATGCTCCGCAACCTCCGCATCGGGCTCAATCGCTACCCGGAGATCCGCCGGGCGCTGGACACCCGGCAGACGGTGCTGGTGACCGACGTCGCCACCGACCCGCTCTACGCCGAGGCGCGGACCGAGTGGGAACAGGAGGGATGGCAGGTGCCGACCCGGTCGGCGATCGCGATCCCGTTCGTGATGAAGGACCAGCGCGCCGGGGTGTTCTTCCTTCGGACTACGGCCGAAGACACCCCGCTCAACCACTCCGATGTGGCATTCGCCGAGCAGGTGATCAAGGCCGCCTCGCAGGCGCTCGACAAGGCGTACGACCTCGAGAGCGCGGTGCTCGGCCGCGAGCAGATGAAAGCGCTGGCCGAGACCGATCCGCTCACTGAGACGTTCAACCGGCGGGCCCTGGCCGACAAGCTGGTGCAGGAGATGGAGCGGGCCACCCGCTACAACACGGTGCTGGCCTGCCTGATGGTGGACGTCGACAACTTCAAGCACATCAACGACGCCCACGGGCATATGGTGGGCGACGGGGTGCTCCGGCAGCTGGGGGCCATCTTCCGGCGGGAGCAACGCACGGTGGACATCGTGGCCCGCTACGGTGGCGAGGAGTTCGTGGTCCTGCTGCCGGAGACGGCGGCGAGCGGGGCACGGATCTTCGCCGAGCGCATTCTCAAGAAGGTGGCCACCCAGAACTTCGGCGAGGGTGACCGGGTGGTGCACGTGACGATCAGTGTCGGCATCGCCTGCTATCCCGACGAACGGGTCACCGACAGCGAGAGCCTGCTGCAGCTCGCCGACCAGAACCTCTACAAGGCCAAGCTCGACGGCCGGAACCGGTACCGCGATTGAGCAGCCGCCGCTGTCCCCGGTGCAACCGGGTCTACTCCGACCCCGCCCGGTTCTGTCCCCAGGACGGGAGTCCCCTGGTCGAGGTGGCGGGCTCCGCCCCGGCCTCGGACGTGGCCCAGACCAGCGCCGGACTCCGCACCTTGGTCCGCCAGGCGGCCCTCAAGCGCGGCCCCGGGATGGACAAGGGCAGCACCCTCACCAATCAGACGCTGGATCAGCGCTACCAGGTCGGGAAGCGGCTGGGCGAAGGCGGCATGTCCTACGTCTACCTGGCGAAGGACGTCACCAACAATGAGACGGTCGCCATCAAGGTGCTCACCCCCAAGCTCAAGGAGGACCGAAGCTCGGTGGAGCGGCTCCGGCGCGAAGCCGGCCTGGCGATGCGGCTGGAACACCCCAACGTCTGCAAGATCTTCCGGCTGGGGGAGACCGAGGACGGGCTCATCTACCTGGTGATGCCATACCTCCCCGGGGAGCTGCTGTCCGATCGCGAGGTGCGTTCCGGTGCGCTCGCGGTGGATTTCGGGGTGCCGCTCCTGGTGCAGATGTGCCGCGGGCTGCAGCACGCCCACGACCTGCAGATCGTGCACCGCGATCTCAAGCCCGAGAACGTCATGCTGGTGCCGGACGATAAGGGACCGGGCGGCGTGCGGGCGGTGATCATGGATTTCGGGCTGGCCAAGGAGCGGCGGCAGGAGCCCGAGGTCGCCAAGCTGACGGCCACCGGCATCGTGCTCGGCACCCCGGAGTTCATGAGCCCCGAGCAGATCCGGGGGAAGGGACTCGATGCCCGAAGCGACATCTATGCCCTGGCGATTGTGGCCTTCGAGATGTTCACCGCTCAGCTCCCCTTCCAGGGGCGCAGCGCCCAGGAGATGATGATCGCCCGGCTTCGGGGCAAGCCCAAGCTGCTCCGGGAGGTGAAGCCCGACCTGCCGAGCCGGCTGGAACAGGTGCTCAACAAGGCCATGGCGCTGGACCCCGGCGACCGGCACGCCACGATGGCGGCGTTCGCCGAGGCGCTGGAAGGAGCGGAGGAGAGCGGGGTGTTCGCGAGATTGTTCCGGAAGTAGACCGCAGGTCGTACCCTGACTCCGCAGCATGGCAAGTCTGCAGCAACCGCCTTCCGCAGATTAAACGGATTTGAGGGATTACGCAGATTAGCGTTTGGTTTACCACATTTGGTCTACCATTCCTGTGTTCGTGTTCTCAATCATTTCAATCCGTGCAATCTGCGTAATCTGTGGAAAGCTCTTCCCGCGGAGGAAATATGAAGCAGGGATCCATGTCCGTCGCCATGGTCGGTTTGACCGGTCTGCTTGCCGGCGCGGCGGCCGTCTGGGCTCTTGGTGTAGGCCGGGCCCGGATGCACGGCGTGACCGGTGCCGCGCTGCCGACCACCCACGGCGAATGGGTCAAGTTCACGAACCCCGCCGGCGATTCGATCCGGGCCTACGTGGCGTATCCCGAGCGCAAGGACAAAGCCCCGGGGATCATCGTGATCCACGAGATCTTCGGGCTCACCGATTGGGAGCCAACCGTGGCGGACCGCCTGGCCGGGGCGGGCTACGTCGCGGTCGTGCCCGACCTGCTTTCCACCCGCTTCGGCATCACCCCGCCGAACCCCGACTCCGGGCGCAAACTGACCGCGCAACTCGCCCCGGAGGCGGTTACCGCCGATCTGGACGCGGCGTACGGCTATCTCGGGGGCCTGCCGGCGGTGCGGAAGGACGACATCGCCAGCATCGGCTTCTGCTGGGGCGGCGGCCAGAGTTTCCGCTACGCCACCACCAATCCGAAGCTCAAGGCCGCGGTGATCTGCTACGGGCCCCCGCCCGACAGCACCACCTTCGCCAGCATCAAGGCCAAGCTGCTGGGCGTCTACGGCGAGGACGACTCGCGGATCGACGCCACCATCCCCGATGTAGAGCGCCAGCTCAAGGTCGCAGGGGTGAGTTACCGGTACGACATCTACCCTGGCACCGGCCACGGCTTCCTCAAGCCGGGCAGGAAGGGCTCCGATGGGCCGGCGGTGGAGCAGGCGTGGGGCCGGATCCTGGAGTTCTTCAAGGGGAGTCTGTAGGGGCCATTAGCCGTTAGCCGTTAGCTGCTCGTCTTGGAGCCACCCTCGCCTCTGGCGCCGAACCAGGAATGGGTCACAACTCGGACGGCTAACGGCTAACGGCTAACGGCTAACGGCTAACGGCTAACGGCTAACGGCTAACGGCTAACGGCCAACGGCTCTACTGCGCCAGCAACCCCTCCAACCCGGCCGTTCGCAGCAGCCGGGCGTAGCGGGGGTCAGAGGCCAAACCGTGGTGGTCGTACGAGGGCGGCGCGAAGATCGACTGGCGGCTTGACCATGGGCGACTAAGATACCCCCGGCCGGGGCAGGCGAAACATCTCACCGATCACCCCTTACCCTGTTCGATGATTCACCATATCGTCTGTTTCCGGATCAAGCCGGACGCCCTGCCGGAGGCGATCGCCGAGGCCGGCGCGGCGCTGCTCGCCATGAAGAGGCGGATTCCGGAGATCCGCTCGGTGCGGTGGGGTCGGAACCTGGCTCCCAGCGCCGCCGAATACTCCCACGTCCTCACGGTAGTGGTGGACGACATGGCCGCGGTGGCCCGCTACCTGGAACACCCGGTGCACCAGGACACCGTGGCCCGGTTCATCGCGCCGATACGCGAGGCGCGGCTGGCAATCGACGTGGAACTTTGAGGATTCCGAGTTCAGAGTTCCAAGTTTCGGGTGACGGATCAGCATCCGAAACTGGACACACCTGTGCTCGTGAACTTGGCACTTGGAACTTGGAACCCCAGAATGCTCCTCCTCCTTCTCTTCGCGCTGCAGGCCCCCGACCCGCTTGCGGTGCGCGCCGACACCCTCAGGCCGCGGCACGACGCGATTCATCATGACGTGACCCTGGTGGTGAGCGATACCGGAAACCACATCCTCGGGATGGTACAGACCACCTGGGTGCTGCGCTCGGCCGAGCCGGTGGAGGTGCAGCTGGACTCGAGCTTCAGGGTGATCCGGGTGCTGACCGATGGGGAGGGCGACGACCGGATGGGGCGCATCACCTTCGCGCTCGATTCCGGCGGCGGGGTCTACATCCCCCACAAGAAGGCCGCGGGTGACACCCTGCACACCACCATCCGCTACCACGGGCCGGTCCGGGAGGGACTGGTATTCGGGACCGATGCCGGCGGCCGGCGCACGCTATTCGCCGACAACTGGCCCGACCGGGTGCACCACTGGCTGCCACTCGAGGATCACCCCAGCGACAAGGCCACGGTGACGTTCCACGTGGAGGTGCCGCCGGGGATGCAGGTGGTGGCCAACGGAGTGCTCTGGAAGGTGGACACCCTCCTCCGCGGCCGAACCGTCTGGCACTTCGACATGCGCCAGCGGATCTCGCCGTACGGCATGGTCATCGGAGCGGGACGACTGGCAACGACAGTCCTGCCCGATGCCGCCTGCGACGTCAAGTGCGTTCCGCTTGCCGTGGTGACGTACCCCGAGGACTCGGCCTGGGCGGTCAATGGCCCGTTCCGCCGGGCGGGGGAGATCATCAAGTATTTCAGCTCCCTGGTGGGGCCGTTCCCGTACGATCGGCTGTCGCACGTGCAATCCACCACCATCTTCGGCGGGATGGAGAACCCCACGGCCATCTTCTACGATACCAAGGCCTACGCCGAGAAACGGCTCAAGGAAGAGACGGTAGCGCACGAGACGGCGCACCAGTGGTTTGGCGACGCGGTGACGGAGGACGACTGGCATCACCTGTGGCTGTCCGAAGGGTTCGCCACCTATTTCGCCGCGCTGTGGGTGCGGCATGCCGAGGGCGACAGCGCGTTCCGCGCGCGCATGGAGCAGCACCGCGCGAGCGTCCTCAGCGCCAAGGTCACCGCCCGCCCGATTCTCGATTCCGCCGCCGCCGATCTGATGGGCCTGCTCAACAGCAACAACTATCAGAAGGGCGCCTGGGTGCTGCATTCCCTGCGCGGGCTGATGGGCGACAGCGCCTTCTTCCAGGGGATGCGCGAGTGGTACCTCATCTACCGGGACAGCACCGGACTCTCATCGGACTTTGCCGGAGTGATGGACCGCGTGGCGGGGAAGGATCTGACCTGGTTTTTCACTCAGGCACTGACGCAACCGGGGTACCCCAAGCTGGACGTCACCTGGCGCCACGAGGGCGGAAAGCTGACCCTGACCATCCGCCAGGTGCAGCCGCCGGAGTGGGGGCGCTTCCGGCTCCCGGGGCTGGTGATCGCGCTGGACGGAAAGCCGGTGAGGGTCGACATCAGCGGTGCCGAGACCGTGGTGAACCGGCCTGGCTTCAAGCGCCCGCCGAAGCAGATCGTGGTCGATCCCGGAGGATGGTGGCTGCTCGAGGCGTCGGTGAGCGAAGCCAGGTGAAACCGCCGCCCTTCTCGGGGGCCGCGGTGGCGCTGCTGCTCCTTGCGGGTTGCCGCGGTACCCTGTCGCCCCTCTCCAACCGGCTCAAGCTTGGTGAGGAGGCGTACATCGTCTTTACCGCCGATGGGGAGGATGGGAAAGGAGACCTGTTCGCCTCGCCTGCAGCGGGGGGCAAGAGTTTTCAGGTCACGTTCACCAGGGTGGATGAGCGGGCGCCGGCCCTTTCGCCTGATGGCGTGGTGCTGGCCTTCCTTCGGAGCATCGCGCCGGGAGACACGAGCGGCGTATCGGTGGTGTTGCTCAATCTGCTGAGCGGGGCGGAGCGGAGGGTCGATGCACCACCGGGCGCCTCTTCGCTGGCCTGGTTACCCGACGGAACGGTGCTGCTGGTCCGGGCTGCCTCCGGGATCCTGCGTAGCGCCGCACCCCCCCAGCCGTTGACTCTCGAGCCGGTGCCGGCATCCGGTCAGGCCCCTGCGGATTCCCTTCTCCGTGTGCTGCTGGGAGATCCGGCGGTCGGCGAGGCAGGCCGTTGCGCGAGCGGCACAGGGGTCTGTGCTCGGCTC
This sequence comes from Gemmatimonadota bacterium, assembly GCA_041499215.1. Classification (GTDB taxonomy): domain Bacteria; phylum Gemmatimonadota; class Gemmatimonadetes; order Gemmatimonadales; family GWC2-71-9; genus JADJOM01. The sequence continues at coordinate 39,793 of JBGQJV010000003.1, forward strand.
GCCAACGGCGACAGTCTCACATTGTCGACCGAAGGCAGTTATCCCGCGCGGTGGGGGACCGACTCGGTCGCGTATCTCGAGCGGGGCAGCTTCGTCATCCGCCCACTGGCCGGGGGGGCGACCAGGACCGTGCGTTGGACCGAGTCGATCGAGCACCCGCGGGGGCTGACCTATTTTGGGGGGGCGCCCAGACGGGGAAACACAGCGGGCCAATAGCCAGTTACACTCACCCGCCCCTCCGGACCCTATCCACCGGTTCCGTTCCCCGCGCCAGGCTTCGCGGCAATAGCATCCCACGCCGCTTCCAGGGCCATGCCCATCGGCGCGCTGTCCGCGGTCCACTCACCGGAGGCCACCCGTTCCACGGCGTATCCGACGATGGCCAGCCACACCGAGGCCCAGAGCTCCGCCGGCCCCGGCCTCACCTGCCCGTCCGACTTGCCCATCGCCACCAGCTGCACCAGCCCGTCGACAAACTCCCGCTTGAGCCCCCGGCTCTGCTGGTCGAGGAACGGCTCATGCGCGGTCGAGAAGAGCATCCGCACCAGGGGCGGGTCCGCCGCCGCGGTATCGGTGAGGGTGCGAGCCAGCAGCGCCAGCCGCTCAGGCCCGCGTCGGGCACGGTCGCTTTCGAAGCCTTCGAGCACGCCGAGGGCCCAGCGCTGGGCTCGGCGATAGGCCTCGTTGAGCAGATGCTCCTTGCTGGTGAAATGCCGGTAGATGGTGCCTTCGGCCACACCCGCCCGTTGGGCGATTGCCGGCGTGGTGGTGCTCAGAAAGCCACTCGCGCCATACAGTTCCAACGCGGCGCGCAGCAGGCGCTCGCGGGTCGCCTCGCCGTCTCGCCGGTGGGTCCGGGCAGTCGTCATGTCGACAATCTACGGTTTCGTTCAACTTCCGGCGCCCCCGGCCGATGATTCCGAATGGACGGGTCGGGATCCCCAGCCGGGCGGATAGAGGACAGGGTTACCTCTTCTAGGGCTACGGGGTCGCGACCCGTCCCGTTTCCGGCCGTCAGCCATTAGCCATCAGCCATCAGCGATGAAGGGTGAACGGTGAACAGGAGACGGAATTCGGAACTGGAAACTCGGAACTCGGAACTTTGAACCCCGATTCAGCCTTTCTTCAGAGCCCCCCTACCACCGTGGTGTAACTTCAAATAGGTGGGGCTTACTTGCAGGAGTAGTGCAGATGCTGGATTTCAGGTCGTTGTGGGAGCAGGCGTTGCCGTTCGACCAGTTTGTCGCGGCCACGGCCGAAGAGCACCGGGGGCTGTGGCAGGGGGTGCGCCGCCTGGCCCGGGTGCCGGAGTGGGCGGAAACAACTCTTCCAGAGGGCGAGGAGCGGCGCCTGCTGGTGCTGGCCGAGGACTGGTGTGGCGATGCCTCCAATACGGTCCCCGTTCTGGCCCGCTGGGCGGAGGCTGTCGACGGACTCTCGCTCCGGATTCTGCGCCGGGATGAGCACCCTGAGGTCATGGATCGATACCTGACCAACGGCTCCCGCTCGATTCCGATCGTGATCGCCCTGGATGAAGAGTTCAACGAACTGGGCCACTGGGGTCCTCGCCCACGCGAGCTCCAGGCCTGGGTCCTGGCCAACAAGAACACCGTGGAAAAGGCCGAGCGGTACAAGGAGGTCCGTCGCTGGTACGCCCGGGACAAGGGTGAGACGACGATCCGGGAGGTGCTCGAGGCCATGGGAGTGCAGGCAGAGGTGATCTGAGGCGAGAGGGCGGGAAGGCGGACCGTCCATGCAACGAAGGGGTGAGTTCCTCACGGAACCCACCCCGTTGCCTTACCCTGTTGGTCCGCCCGTCCGCCCGTCCGCCCGTCCGCCCGTCCGCCCGTCCGCCCGTCCGCCCTAGAACGCCCACCCCGAGCCAGCGCTGAACTGGAACCCGTCAGGCCCACCGGCGAAATTGAAGGTCCAGATCGTGAAGCGGAGCAGCCGGATCGCGAGCCCGCCTCCCGCGCCCACCTGCATGTCTTCCGTGGTCAGCTTGAAGCTCTCCTGTTCGAACACCCGGCCGGCATCCACGAAGCCGAACAGGGTGAACGCGCCGAAGTCACCCAGGTCCAGCAGGTTGTGACGCACCTCGGCGTTGGCGAAGAGGACTCCCTTGCCCGCCAGTCGCTGGAACGCGAGCCCGCGGTTGGAGGTCGTGCCACCGAGTACGCTGAGCTCCCCTTCCCACACCGGCACCTCGTACCGCGCATTGAGCGGTCCTTTGGTCGACATGCCCGATCCGGCCACGCGGGCGGCCAGGACAGTGCCTTCCCGGATCGAGATATAGCCGCGGATATCCGCGGTCACCCGCGAATAACCGTCCCCGCCGGTGCCGCCCCCGACCGAGGCCTGGGCGAACAGCCCTCGAGTGGTGTTGAACTCGTTGTCGCGGGTATCCAGCACCAGGGTCACCCGCCCACGCACATCGGTATCGGTGATGTCACTGGTGCCGAAGTCGGCCCGGAACAGCGACGGCCGGGAGAGATCGCCCAGATTGCTGTACTCGACTCCGCCGGCGCCCGCGAGCCACAGCGGTCCCTTGATGCGACGGGAGATTTCCAGGTTGCCGAAATAGCGGGTTCGGCGCGCCTGGTAGTAGTGCGGCTGGCTCTTGGTGACGAGTCGTTCGTCGTCCTTCGTGTCGTTGCCCAGCCCGAAATAGCCCAGCCGGGTCTCGCGGGTGCTGCCGAGCGAGGTCAGCAGCCGCCAATCCTTGCGGAGCAGCGGGGCATGGAACCGGGCCACCACCATCCGCGCGCCGGTGAACCCCTGACCCACGTCCAGCGAGAACAGTCCCGCGTAGTTGGTCCGGGCGAAGTAGTCCGCCGCCTTCCGCTCCTCCAGGTGCAGCGCGATGAGCGGGAAGTTGTTCCCCAGGGACGGGAAGAACGGATAGAAACTGTCCTTCCACGGAGCATCGCTGAGCTCGTCCTGGGCCGCGACCGCGCCGGGAATGAGGGCGAGTGCAATGGCCAGGGCGAGGACCGGGAGCAGTCTCGTCCGCGGGTCGCGGATCATGATTCGGCCTTGTCGAAGAGAAATGCGGTATCGCGCACCGAGGCGGTACCGTCATATGCCGCGAACCGGCTGGGGTAGATCGAGGCGCTGCCCACCTCGCCCTTCTTGTTCACCGCATAATAGTCCAGCTGGTACCGGGGGCGCCCGTTGGGCCATAGCAGCCGGGGCGGCGTCAGCGCCACCGCCCGCTTGAGCGTCTCCAGCGCCGCGTCGGTGGGCTTCATGCCGCGGCGCATGTGCTCCACCGTCAGGAAACCGCCACACACCATGATGTTGCATTCGCCGAGACCGGTGGAGCCGGCGGCGCCGATCTCGTTGTCGGTGTACTGCCCGGCTCCCACGATCGGCGAGTCCCCGGCGCGGCCAGGGATCTTCCATGCCAGCCCGCTTGTGGTGGTCACCGAGGAGATCTCGCCCTGGCGGTTCACGATATTGAGGTTGCAGGTGCCGGTTGGCCGGGCCATCGGGGGCTCCGTCTCCGGCACGTCGAGCCAGTCGTCCTCGTGGCCACGGTTGGCCCGCCAGCGGAGCCACTTCTCCCGCGAGGCCGGTGTGAGCAGGTCCTCTTCCTTGAACCCGTAGGAGAGCGCAAAGCGCTTCGCGCCTTCGCCCACCAGCAGAACGTGGTTGGTGTATTTCAGGACGAGGCGGGCCACCTCACTCGGGGTCTTGATCCCTTCGATCGCGGCAACCGCGCCGGCCCGCTTGGTCGGGCCGTGCATGCAGGAGGCGTCGAGCTGGACCACACCCTCCTCGTTCGGCAGTCCGCCGTAGCCGACGGAGTCGTCCTCCGGATCGAGCTCCTGAATCTTCACGCCTTCGACCGCGGCATCCAGGGTGTCCATCCCGGCCTCGACCTGCGGGATCGCCTGTGTGATGCCGCGGATGGCATTGGCCGAGCCGGCGGCCGCGGGACGGCCGGCCGAGGGAATGATGATGGCGGGCGCGCCGATGGGGCGTACCATGGCGCCCGCGGCGAGCGCGGCCCCGGTCTGGCCCAGAAAGTCCCGGCGGGTGACGGAGTCGGACACGGACAGCTCCGGGAGGAGGGAGAGGAAGACCGTCGTGAGGCAGGGATTTAGACACCGGCCGACGCTTCTGTCAACTTACCGCAGGTCCCGTCATCCCTCTTCCCACACCGGCCTTCCGCCAGCGGGTGTGGGTTCCGTCTCTGTCCGGTGATGCTGCGTCGAACCGCTGCACCTCCTCTCTTGGGGCTGGTCCCATCGGCCGGTCGATCAGGGAATCTGGGGTAACCTGGTCTCGGAAAGTCTCCGGACGCCGACTGGTTGGCGCCTGGGGCTTCCAGCCACGGACAAGGCCGGCGATCCATAGCCCGGTCCCACCGGCGTGGTCAGGAACGGGGTGTAGTTCACGTTCGCGCTGACTCCATCGCCGGCGGGCGCCGTGGGTCCGGCCGCGTCGCCCCACCAGTTGCCGGTGGCATCCACGGTATTGCCCAGGCTGGATTCCACCCCATTCCCGTTGTTTGCCGCGAAGTTGCAGGCATGGATTACCATACCCGATAGTACGACCTTGCCTGCACATGGTCCGAGTCTCCGGAAAGTGCGGCCACTCATCTCGGTGGCACAAGGCCCGGTTTGCCCGGCGCTGGTTGCTGTTTCCGAACCTGTTCCTGTCTCCGTCGCCTGGTACTTCGCGATGCTCGGCAGTCTCGTTTCCCTGGCGTTGACCTCCCGCCGCACTGCTAGTGGTCTGCCGTCCGCCTCGGCGTCCGGGCCGCGGTCGGTGCCGGCGGAGCGTAGCCCAGCGTGACCTTCGACGTCAGGAACGGCGTGTAGTTGACGTTGCCGCTGACGCCATCGCCCGCGGGGCCGGTGGGCCCGGCCGGGTCGCCCCACCAGTTGTTGGTGGCGTCCACGGTGACGCCGGAAGTGGCCGCCACGGCGTTGCCGACGTTGTCCGAGAAATTGCAGTTGTGCATCGCGATCACTGCATCGGTCGTCACCCCATCCGCTCCGCTGCCGGTTACTTCGCAGTGGTCGAACGAGACATTGGTCGCCCCCGCGCTAACCTGGATCCCGAGGGTACCCGCACCATGCACCGCTGAGGAGAACTCGACGTCGGGCGCGCCGATGGCTACGCCTGCGCCGCTGGTGAGCACGCTCCGAACGGTGTCGATGCGAGACCGCAGGATGCGCGACCCCCGCGCGGTCGCCGAGAGCGACAGGCCGGGTCCCCTGATCTGGCGAATGACGCTGCTGTCGAGCACGACCGGCTGAGTCGTCTGGATGCCGCCGATCGCATATTCGATGCGCGTGTGCACGAAGTAGCTCGTGTCCGTGGCATTGCCACTCAGTTGGAAGTTGCCCCAGTACAGGGCGACGACTGGCGAGATGGCGGTGAAGAGAATTGGAGCGGCCGCCGTTCCCACCGCGACGATCCGGCTGCCGGGCAGGCCGACGATCTGGGTGCCGGTGGTCCCATTGAGACAGACCACGGTGCCGGGCCCCACCGTCAGCGTCACGCCCTGGAGGATCACGGCGTTGTTGACCCGGTGCGGGTTCCCGGTGGCGTCCCAGGTTTCGTTGGCGGTGAGGGTGCCGCCGGCGTGATCGGTGCCGCCCGGCCCCGCGCAGAGGGACGGGCCCGTGGCCGTGGCAGTGAACTGGATAGTGCCGTCCACCACCAGGCTGCCTGGGGTCGACTTGAGGACCAACTCCGCCTTGACCGATTGGGGCCCCGCGGTCGGGCCGAGGGTCCAGTCAGCGCTGTTGTCGCCGTTGTCGTCGGTGGTGGTGGCGGTGGGCGCGATCGAACCGCCGCCGGTGGGGGTCCACTGGACGATGAAGTTGACCGATGGTTCGACCACGTCGCCGCTCTTCGGGTCGATCGTATCCCAATGACCCTTCAGGTGCAGCACGGTGCCGACCGGCGCAGTCTGACCGTTCTGGACGATGGTCCCTCTGTACTCCACCTCGACATTCTCATCGGTGCTGCACCCGGCCACCCCGATCCCCGAAATGATCACCAGTCCCACCAGGCCGCCGGCCAGATTGCGCGTCGTGCACATGAGATTGCTCCAGGCTGAAGTGGGCGAGGCAGACAATCTGCTCGCCGCGACTGGGCACCGCGTTGGCGCGGCACTCAGTGGTCGAAGATCACCATCCCGCCTTCGCCATCGCTGATCACGCCGATCCCGGTGTTCGAGTTGTTATAGCTCCACGCACCGCCGCCGTGGTTCTCGCCGGTGCCGCCGTTCTGCTTCCAGTACCGCTGTGCCGCCGCGGCCAGCGCCCGCAGATCGAAGGCCGGCGGACCGCCCTCGTAGCCGCCGACACCCTGGGCGTTGACCCAGTAGCGCCCCGGCAGCACCGTCCCGGTGATCGCCCGCAGTCCCTGGACGTCGAGCGGATGGAGTTCGCGCCCGTTGATGAACACCCCGGTGGGCCCCGCACCGCCCGACGCGTCCGCCGCCAGACGTCCTCCGAGCGGCAGACCGGGCATGATGAACCCCGCGGTCGGGCCGCCCTCGAGGCCCCAGGCGCCGGAGAAGGCGTCGTACCAGTAGTGGCCATCCGGTATCCGGCTGGCCGAACCGCGCTCCAACGCCGCGAGGGTGGTGTCCGGCACCTTCTGGCGGTTGACGACCACGGCGCGGGTCTGCGCCGGGAGATCAGGGGCGGCCATGGTTCCTCCCGCCAGGGTGGCGAGCAGCAGCAGTGTCGACATTCGCATGCAGCGGTCTCCGATGGGGTCCTATCTGTCAAACGCCAGCCGCCCGACGGAATTCTCGGAGTCCGTTTGCCGGTTCTCCTGTCACTCCGTACCTTCTCTGTCATGCCGCCGGACGCCCTCTCCCAAGCCCTGGACGTGGCGCTCGCGCGGTACGCGAGGCTGGTCCGGCGCATCGGCTGTCGCCATGGGTTCATGGCCTCGGATGCCGACGAGTTGCTGCAGGAGGTGCGGATCCGGCTGTGGCGGGCACTGGAGAGCGGCGAGAAAATCGAGGCGGTGTCGTCGTCTTACATCTATCGCACAGCCATGTCGGCCGCGCTCGATCTGGTCCGGGGCCGGCGCCGGCGGCGCGAAGATGCGATCAGGCTGGACCGTCCCAGCGGGGAAGCCAGGCTGGGCGAGTCGCCGGGAGCCGACGTCGCCCTGGACCGCGATGAAGCGGTGGCGCGGATCGCACAGGCGGTCGACGGACTCCCGGCTGCCCGGCGTCCAGTGGTGCGCATCTATCTCGCCGGGTACAACCACCAGGAAATAGCCGGCCTGCTCGGCTGGTCGGAGGCCAAGACGCGGAACCTGCTCTACCGCGGGCTGGAGGATCTGCGAGGCCGGCTGACCGCGCTCGGCCTGGGTCCGGGGAAGGGGGCGCCATGAGCGACGAAGAACTGCGCCGGCTCTACGCCGTAATTGTGGCCCGCCGCACCACCCCGGACGGCGGGGCGTGTCCGAGCCCGGAGGCACTGCAGCGCGTGGCGGAACGGGTGGGCACGGAAGCGGAGCGTCTGGCGGTGCTCGATCACGTGGGAGAGTGCGCCGCCTGCCAGCGGGACCTGGAGCACTTCCGGGTAGCTCAGGCTCCGCCGGCCGAGCGCCGGTTCATGGTGGCGGGGGTGGCCGCTGCCGCGGCGATCGCCCTCGTGGTGGTGTTTTTGTGGCGCGCACTGGCGTCGCCGTCGGACGAGTTGCGGGGCAGCGGAGATCACCTCGAGCTGGTCGCCCCGCGTGGCGTGCTCACGTCCCGCGCGGTGCCGGTCTTCACCTGGCACGCCCTGTCCGGAGCTTCCGGCTATGCCTTCGAGCTGCTCGACGACCGCGACTCGCCGATCTACCAGGCGACGGTTAGCGATACCACGCTGCTCCTGCCGGACTCGGTAGTCCTCGTCGCGGACCGCGGCTACAGCTGGCGGGTGCGCGGGCGGCTTTCCTCCGGCGACATCGTGGCCTCCCCCTTCGTGAGTTTCAGCCTCCATACGCCGTAGGCCAAAGCCACGAC
>JBGQJV010000004.1:0-47307 GCA_041499215.1 Gemmatimonadota bacterium
CCATGCGAGCCACCAAGTAGAGACAGAATCCGTCCGACGGGAGCCGCATGACCTCGGGCTGCACCAGGCCCGCCCGGACCAGCAGTTCGATCCACTGCTCTTCTCCCAGGGCCGTGCCCGGCCCCTCTCCGGCCTGGATCCCGGATTCCCGGGCCAGTGCCAGTGCGTAGCCGTAGACCGCGAGCGGGCTTGCACGCCTGCCTCGGGCCGGGCCCTTGAGGTCGGGGACCCTCAGCAGCAGCGTCCCTCCCTCCCGCAGCGAGGCCGCCAGCGGACGGAGGACGGGAAGGGGGTCGCTCACCGCCCGGATCGCATCGAGAGCCAGGACCAGGTCGAACGCCGCCGCCAGCTGAATCTGGCTCGCATCACCCCGCTGATAGCGGAGATTTGCGAGCGGCCAGGTGACGGTCGCCGTGACCGCCGTGGCGATCGCCTCCGGGCTGCGATCCATTCCCAGGAACCTGCTCTCCGGAAAACGTGATGCCAGCCGGCGCAGCACCGCGCCATTTCCCGATCCGGCCTCCAGCACATCGATTCCCTCGTCCAGCCGGGTCTCGAGCCCTGGCACCAGGCCCACGACGGCATCCAACAACCGCCCGGCGACGACCACCTCCCGCTGCTCCCAATCCAGCGCCCGGAACCGTACCGCGGCGGACCGCGGCAACTCCCGTCCATGAACGAAGCTCACCAGCAGATCCTCCTCGACCGAGCCCAGGAGCGGCAGCCACTGGGCCGCCACGGCGAGGGTGGCGTCTCCGCCGCGGCGGCTCAGCCATCCGGCGTAGGCGTCCGGCAGCGCATAGGTGCCGTGCTGCGGATCGTGTCCCACCAACCCGCCGGCCACCATTGCCGCCAGCCAGGCCGACACATAGGTCGGGCTCAGTCCGGCCATCCGGGCGATGGTCTCGGGCCGCGCCTGGGCCATGCTGGACATCACTTCGAACAGGCCGGTGCGATGTCCCACCGAAATCAGCAGCGCGAGCGCGCCGTCGTTGAGCACCTGCTCGAGCCGCCTGCGAACCGCCAGGGAGTCACTGTCCCGGCGCGGCATGATCGCGGTCATGGATCCTCCGCCACCGCCAGCGGTTTCCGGGCCCAGACCCCGATCGCCAAGGGGGAAACCGTCGTCGCGCGCCGGGCGCTGAGCTCGCGCATCAGCCGCTCCTCAAGCGACACGCCGCGACCCTCCGCGAGCATACTCCTGCCGGACTCGGGCAGCTCGGGCGCCAGCGTCCGGGCGGTCTCGGCCAGATACCGGCTGGTCTCGGCGGCCGGAGCGGGCACATACCGGGGCGCGGACTGGGTGAACCGCATCGCCATCTCCTCGCTGAAGTCGGCGAGAAGATGGCCCGTGGTACGGGTTCGACGTATCGGGTACGGAGGAAGGGTTACGTAGGACGGTGACCGACACACCGCCGGGCATCAGTCTCCCAGTGCGTGATCGCGCACGTAGCGCACCAGGTCGGCGTTGGTCCGGAGCTGCATCTTCTCCAGGATCCGGGTGCGGTAGGTGCTCACCGTCTTGGGGCTGAGTCCGAGCCGTCCCGCCACGTCCTTGACGCTCAGGCCCGCCCCGAGCGCGCGAAGCACCTCGTACTCGCGATCGGAGAGGCTTTCGTGCGGGGTGGCGCCCCCGGCCTCCAGCCCCGTCGCGAGCTTCTCGGCCAGGGCCGGGGTGACGTACTTGCCGCCGCGATACACCCGCCGGATAGCCTCGATGAGCTGCTCGGGCGAGTGGTCCTTGGTGAGGTAGCCGGCTGCTCCGGCCCGAAGCGCGCGTACCGCCCACTGGTCCTCGGGGTGCACGCTCAGCACCAGCACCTTCACGGAGGCGTGGTCCCGGCGCACCTGCTGCAGCACCTCGATGAAGCTGGGCCCCGGCATCGAGACGTCGAGCAGCATTACGTCGACCGCGGTGTCGCCCACCCGTGCCAGCGCCTCGTCGGCCGAGGCGGCCTCCGCCACCACCGAAATGCCAGGCTGGTCCGCGGCGATGCGGCGGAGCCCCTCCCGAACGATCGGATGATCGTCCGCGATCAGCAGACGGATCACGCCACCACCTCCTCGGCGCCGACGGCGCCGCAGGGGATCAGCACCCTCACCATGGTGCCCTGGCCCGGCTGGCCCTCGATCGCCAGCTCGCCCCCGCACCCGATCGCCCGTTCCCGGATTCCGACCAGCCCCAGTGAGCGGCGGCCCGCGAGCTCGTCGGCAGTGATGCCCCGGCCGTTGTCCGCCACTTCCAGCTGCAGCCGCTCGCGCGTCTGGGTGAAGCTGATCCGCGTCCGGCTGGCGTTCGCGTGGCGGGCGACATTGGTCAGGGCCTCCTGCAGGATCCGGAACACCGTCGTAGCCCGCACGTCATCCACGGCGGAATGATCGGAGTGCAGGTCCAGGTCGGTCTCGATGCCGGTGCGGCGACCGAACTCTTGCGCCTGCCACTCGATGGCCGCGACCAGCCCCAGCAGGTCGAGCACCCCCGGGCGGAGCTCGGTGGCGATCCGTCGCACGGCGTCCACCGTGCCGTCGACCCGGGTGATCAGGGTCTGCAGCCGTTCCGCCAGGTCCGCCTGCGGCCGGGAGAGCCGCCCGCGCACCCACGCGAGATCCATCTTGAGGCCGGTCAGCGCCTGGCCGAGCTCATCGTGCAGCTCCCGCGCGATCCGGGTCCGTTCCTCCTCCCGCACCGTCTGCAGCCGGGCGGCCAGGTCGCGCAACTCCTGCCGGGAGCGGCGCAGGGCCTCCTCGTTCGCCCGCCACTCGGTCACGTCCCACACGATGTCCAGCAGGCAATCCTGGCCCTTGAGCGTGATCTTCTCGGCCCAGATGTGGTTGATCTGGCGGTCGCGGTGGCGGGTCTTGGCCACGAACTCGTACTCCCGCACCATGCCGTCCCGCTCGAGACGGCGGACCAGCTCCGCTCGCGCCTCGGGGTCACGCCACAGCCCCAGGTCCGACGATGTGCGGCCGATCACGTCTTCCCGGGCGAACCCCACGTCGCGGAGAAATGCCTCGTTCACTTCCAGGAACCGGCCCTCACCCAGGGTGGCGATGGTGATCGGGAATGGGGACGAGCGGAACGCTTTGGCGAACTTCTCCTCCGACTCGCGCAGCGCCTCCTCCTGCCGGGTCCGCTCGGTGATATCCCGCTGGATGCCGAAGTGGCCGGTGATCCGCCCCTCCTCATCGTACAGGCAGACGTAGTCGCCCTCGATCAGGATCGGGGTGTCGTCCGCTCGGCGTTCAGTGGTGACGGTGTGCAGGCGCCCCGCGTCGAAGAACCGGCGCCACGCCACCCGGCCCTGGGCGGGGTCGTGGGCGTAGACATCGGCAGGGGTGAGGCCGAGCATCTGGTCCCGGGTAAACCCGTACTGGGCCAGCATCGCATCGTTCACCCGGGTTATGCGATGATGGATGAAGGCGTAGTCCAGCAGCGCTTCCTTGTCGGCGTCATCGGTCCAGCGGATGGGCCGGTCCAGCATCATGAAGAAGAACCCGTCCAGTGACTGGGTGAAGAACGCCTCCAGCAGCCGCTGCTGTTCCGTGATCGTCGCCTCCGCCCGGAGCTGCTGGGTGAGGTCGTGGTACACCTCGTAGAACGCCACCGTCTGGCCACCTGCGGGGAGCGGGGCGCCGGTGTGGGAGACCTCCACCTGCGAGCCGTCGCGCCGCCGCCGCCGGGTCTGCCGCCACACCTTGCTCGCCGACGTGAGCATGCGGTCAACGCCGTCCCCCCGCTCCCCGCCCGGAACGCCCAGCAGGCGGTCGATGTTCACGCCCAGCACCTCCGGCACCGAATACTGGAACAGCCGGGTGAACTCGGCGTTGGCCCGGAGCAGGCGGCCGTCGAGATCACGCAGCGTCAGGGCGTGCGGGAAGGTCTCGAACAGCTGTTCGAGGTGGCTGTCCCGGTCCACCGGAACGACGACCGGCCGGCGGGCGCGGAAGAGCAGAACCAGGGTGGTGGCGAGCGCCACCGTGAGGACCACGACCAGCAGGAGCATTGCCAGCATTGCCTGGAAGGGACGGTGGCATGGTATCGGTCCGGCGGGGGCGGGTCAACGCACCGACCCCGCCGGTCCCGGGCCGCTATTCCGTCGTGGGCCTCGGCAGCGCGCCCACCTGCGGCGTGAGCCCGTCGGCGAAGCTGACGTCCACATGGACCTCGATGTTCTCGTGCATCTTGAGGACACCGAGCATCTTGCTCAGCCCGCCGATGCGGTAGTCCTTCAGGTTGAGCGGCGTATCGGCCCATACCCGCGCACCGGCGCGGTCGAGCAGCACCCGCCCGCGCAAGCTGGCGTCGCGGGTTACGCCGTGAATCACGAACCGTCCCTGCAGCGTCACCTCGGTAGTGTCTCCCGCCACCTGGCCCGGGGTAAGGCTGTCCAGCTCGAACCGGATGACCGGGTACTTGTCCGACTCCATCGATTTGTTGAGGTCGGCGTCCCGCTTCCCCTTCCCGGTCACCAGGGTCCGGACCGGCGCTTCCACCCATCCATGAACGGAGGTGAGATCGGGGCCACCGGACATCTCACCAGTCACCGTCGTGGTGGTCCCGGTGAAGTCGCCGGTGGTCGCGTGCCCGTCGAAGCTCAGCGTTCCCGACGCCACCTTGCCGGGCGGGATCGGCGCCTGGGCCGCGGCCTCCGCGGGCGCCGGCCCGGCGAGCAGTGTCACCATCACGAATACAGACGCCAGCGGACAGACGCCGCGCCGCATGCCCTGTCTCATGTCACTCTCCCTGGTAGGTGCATCCGCAGACAGCGCAGACGACCCAGATCGGTAATCTGTGTCATCTGCGTAATCTGCGGACAGTATCGGCGGAATCGGTGGACGCTACTGAATCCGATGCGGCTCACCGGCGATGAAGTCGTCCATCGCCACCAGATCCGAGGTGCCGCCGGCGCTGATGTCCTTGACCCCGGCCCCGATCGGCGCCTGCCCGGCGGTGATCCGGACCCGGGCCACCACCACCTGGTCGAACACCACGCCCGCAAAGGAGTGCCCCGCGGCGTCGGAACGCACCGGCACGGTCACCTTCTTGAGCGAGGCACCGGTGTTGTCGAAGAACTCGAGTGACGTGCTGCTCGCCAGATCCACGTCGGCGAACACCACCCCGAACCCCGTGACCCTGGCGGTCGTGTCGGTACCCGCCACCCTGAACGTCACATCGGTGATCGGGCTCCCCAGCGAGGTGAACAGCTTCGTCGGACTGAAGGCCGAGAACTGGGTGGAATCGCTGGCCTCGAGATCGAAGAAGGCGTTGTCGCTGACCCGGAAGCCGGTGCCGGGAGTGGTGAAGATCTGACCGCGGGCCACCACCCGGTTGAACTGATCTCCGGGGAAGGTATTGACGTTGAGAATCGCGCCGCCCACGCCGTCCCAGTTGACCTCCCGCCGTCCGCCCAGCTGCTCACCGACAGTCTTGTTGGCGGAGTCGCCCAGCAGTCCGCGAAACTGCGCCAGCGCGGCGGTGAGATCGCCGCTGGCCGACACCACCTGTGCGTTCACCGGCGGGTTGGGGTTGTAGACACCCTTGTTGTCGTAGCCGCACCCCGCCGCCGCCAGCCCAACCAGCATCATCCCCGCTACCACCCCGCGCATCCTCGCCATGACCAGCTCCCTGACTGTGGGCGGCCGGCGGCGGGCGACCCCCGCCCGCCAGCCCCGCTCCGCTCCGTGAACGATCGAGCCATCACAGTGCCGCTCGACCTGGGAGACAAGTTAGGCATCGCCCCCCGCCCGATCGATCGGGAGGGGGCTGACCAGGTACTCGGTTTTTCGGGAGTGGATGTGTAGGACGAGAGACTACACGCCGGGATTGGAGCGGGCGCGGGATGCCACCATCATGCTGCCGCGAGCGCCGCCGCCTCCCGGTAGCTGTACCAGACCTTGTTCTCGAAGTCGTACAACTTGCAGCGACGGAAGATCATGCGGACCGTGCGCCAGCGGAACGGGTACTCGTGCAGGTACTCACCGTATTCCTTCTGCAGATCGGCATACGCGGCCTTCAGCCGGTAGAACGGGATCTTCGGCTCCACATGGTGAGGCACGTGGATCATGATGTTGTGGACCAGCAGTTCGCTCAGCTTGGAGCAGCGCCACACGACGGTGCAGTAGAGCTGGCCGATGGTATTGCTCCATTCCGGCCGGTGGTCGAAGAACGGCACGTCCGGGTGGGTGTGGTGCAGATAGACGAACAGCGCGATGAAATAGTTGAACACCACGAACGGCAACAGCACACCGGCGACGATCCCGATGATGCCCCCGCCGAAGCCGTAGCAGAGCGCCGTCAGCCCCAGCGCGAAACCCAGGGTGATGAGCTTGTTGACGTAATAGCCCAGCCGCTCGCGCGATTCCTTCTCCGGGCGGTACATCACCATCCCCGGCCACCACACCTTGAGCAGGTAGTGCAGCGCGCAACCGTAGGGCGTCCGTTCCAGCCGGTACAGCAGCCGCCGGTACCACGGCAGGGCCGCGTAGCCCTGGGGAGTGAGCGGGCGCCAGATCCAGTCGACCGGAGTATAGGAGGTGAATCCGTGATGCACCCGGTTGTGCCCGTGACACCACAACCGGTACATGTTGAGCGAGGGAAGCATCAGCGTGGTGCCCAGGATCTCCGCCGTCCAGTCGCTCTTGAACAGGGCCCCGTGTGCCGCGTCGTGCGCCCACACGAACATGAACGCCACCGCGCAGCCGGCCGCGAGCCCGAACAGCAGCTTGGCCCACCACGCCTCGGCGGCGAACACACCGGCCATGAAGCTGAGGTACAGCACCAGATCGAAAACCAGCCACCCGAAGGTCTGCAGCCACGAGCGCCGGTAACAGGCGTCCGAGATTGCCTTCCGCACCGTGGTGAGCTTGATCGTCTTCAGGGCGTCGTACGGCGCCACTTCGGCCATGGGCAATCCGGTGGGAGGAGTCGAGAACCGCAACCACCGCAATCTACACTGCTTTCATGACGCTCGTGCCCGTTCCTCATGCAGGCGGGATCCCCGGCGCAAACTGCATCACTCCGCGCCCATGAACGGGTAGCCGTAGTCCCGGGGAGGAACGAAGGTCTCCTTGATGCTGCGTGGTGAGGTCCAGCGCACCAGGTTGAGGATCGAACCGGCCTTGTCGTTGGTGCCGCTCGCCCTGGCGCCGCCGAACGGCTGCTGGCCTACCACCGCGCCGGTCGGCTTGTCGTTCAGGTAGAAATTCCCCGCCGAGTACCGCAGTACCGCTTCCGCCTCGGCCAGGGCCCGTCGGTCTCGCGCAAATACCGCCCCGGTCAGCGCGTAGGGGCTGGTCTGATCCACCAGCGCGAGGGTCTCGGTCCAGCGTGCATCCGGATACACGTAAGCGGTGAGCACCGGCCCGAACAGCTCCTCGCACATGGTGCGGTACCTCGGATCTTCCACCTGGATCAGCGTCGGCTCCACGAAGTAGCCGGTATCGGCCTTCGCTCCACCCCCGGCGAGGATGGTTGCGCCCGGGTCCTGTTTGGCGCGGGCCAGGTAGCCCGCGAGCCGGTCAAAGGCCCGGCGATCGATCACCGCGCCCATGAAGTTACGGAAATCCGCCACGTCGCCCATGCGGATCTCGGCGATCATCGCCAGCATCCGTTCCTTCACCTTGGGCCAGAGGCTGGCCGGCACGTAGGCCCGCGAGGCGGCGGAGCACTTCTGGCCCTGGTACTCATAGGCGCCCCGAACCAGCCCCACCGCCAACGCGTCCACATCGGCGCTCGGATGGGCCAGCACGAAGTCCTTGCCTCCGGTCTCCCCCACGATCCGCGGGTAGGAGAGGTATCCGGCCAGGTTCTCTCCCACCGTCCGCCACAGCGTATGGAATACGGCCGTGGATCCGGTGAAGTGGATCCCGCCCAGCGAACGGTCGGCCAGGAGGGCGTTACTCACCTGCACCGACTCGCCCGGCAGGAAGTTGATCACCCCCGGCGGCAGCCCCGCTTCCTCCAGCACCTTGAAGACGTAGTAGTTGCTGAGCAGGGCGGTGTGGGACGGCTTCCAGATCGCGACATTGCCCATCAGCGCCGGCGCGGTCGGGAGATTGCCGCCGATCGCGGTGAAATTGAACGGCGTGATGGCGTAGACGAAGCCCTCGAGCGGCCGGTGATCCATCCGGTTCCAGGTCAGCGGAGCCGACTCGGGCTGCTCCTGGTACAGTCGCTCCGCGAACTGCACGTTGAAGCGCCAGAAGTCGATCAGCTCACAGGCGCTATCGATCTCCGCCTGAAACGCGGTCTTGCTCTGCCCCAGCATCGTGGCCGCGTTGACCCTGGCACGCCAGGGCCCGGCCAGCAGGTCAGCCGCCTTGAGGAATACCGCGGCACGGTCCTCGAACCGGGTCGCCGACCAGTCACGCCAGGCCTCCCGTGAGGATTGGATCGCCGCCTGAATGGTCGCGGCATCGGCCTGATGACTCCGCGCCAGCACGCGGCGGTGATCGTGCGGGCCCACCACGTCGTGGGTCGTGCCGGAGCGGATCTCCTTGCCGCCCACCACCGCGGGGATATCGACCGTCTCGCCGGCCATCGCCGCCAGCGCGGCCTTGAGCGAAGCCCGCTCGGCGGAGCCAGGCGCGTAGCCGAGTACCGGCTCGTTGCGTGGACGGGGGGGATTCACTGTGCCGCTCATGACTGCCACCGGTCTGAAGAGGCGGGGAGATTAGCCCGGCCGATGGGCGAGGGGCAAGGGAGGAACCGGCGCATCATCCTCGAGCAGGTGTAGCACTCCCGGATCGAACGAGGCGACCAGTCGCACCCCCGGCGCCACGCCGAGCCGGTCCAGTGTCCGCCGCGCCGCCAGCGCGATGACCGGCACCCCGGCATCGAGGTGGACCCGGTACGGCACGCCGTAGGGCACCACATGGACCACCGTGGCGGCGAGGTGCACGCTGCCCGCGCTCGCCGGAGCGCCTTCGAGAGAGAGGTGGACGTCTTCCGCTCGCAGACACGCCAGCGGCCGGGCAATGCCGGACGGCAACACGAGCGGAATCGGACAGTCCGCGATGCGCACTTCGTCCGGCCCGGACCGTGTCAGCGGCAGCAGATTCTCTATCCCGAGGAAACGGGCCACCGCCGGGCTGGCAGGTCGCTCGAACACGGTTCGCACCGGAGCGCACTGTGCAACGCGGCCGTCCAGCAGGACCGCCACCTGGTCCGCCAGCATCTGAGCCTCTCCGCGATCGTGGGTGACCAGAACGGTGGCGATCCCGGCATCCCGGAGAATCACTTCCAGTTCGAGGGCAAGCGCCTCGCGGCCCTGCAGGTCCAGCGACCCGAAGGGCTCGTCCAGGAACAGGATCTCGGGCTCCAGCACGAACGCCCGCGCCAGGCTCACCCGCTGCGCCTCGCCACCGGACAGGCCCCGTGCCCGGCGCCCCGTCAGGTGGCCGACCCCGAATCGGTCGAGCCATCGCTCCACCCGTTGCCCGACCTCGCCGCCGCCCAGGCCCCGGAACCGGAGTCCCATCGCCACGTTGTCGAACACGGTCTGATCGGTCAGCAGCGGATCCTGGAATACCGTGGCCGTGCGGCGCCTGAGCGCGAGCCGTTGCCCCTCCCCGTCGCGCACCGCTTCGCCCAGCAGGGTGAGCGATCCCGCATCCGGCCGCTCGAGCAGCGCCAGCACCCGGAGCAGAGTGGACTTGCCCGAGCCGTTGGGACCGAGCAGCGCGAGTGTACGTCCGGCAGGAAGCTCGAGGAAATCCACCTGCAGCACCCGGCGCGCGCGATACTTCACTTCAATGCCGGACAGCGCCAGAGCAACGCTGTCCGCCGGTCCGCGACCGAGCGCCCCTTGGGAGGGCGGCAGCCCGACCCGGGCGCGAGGGAGTCCTTGAGGGCCGGTCCGCCCGTCCGCCCGTGCCCTCACCGCTCCGCTCCTCGCTGCTGCAGCACCGTGAGCAGCATCGACACCAGGAACGTCAGCCCCAGCAGCACCACACTCAGCGCGATCGCGATGTCGAAGTTGCCCTTGCTGGTTTCCAGCACCGTGGCGGTGGTAAGCACCCGGGTGTAGTGCAGGATGTTGCCGCCGACCATCATCGACGCGCCAACCTCCGAGATCACCGCTCCGAACCCGGCCATGACGGCGGCGATGATCGAGAACCGGGCTTCGCGGAGCAGGAACCGGAGTGCCTGCAGTCGCGAAGCCCCCAGGCCGAGGAGCTGCAGGCGGAGTCGTGGATCCAGCTGCTGGATCGCCGCCGCGGTGAGCCCGGTGACCACCGGGAGCGCGATGATGCATTGGGCGACGATGATGGCCGCGGGGCTGTAGATCAGGTCGAGAAAGCCGAGCGGGCCGCTCCGCCAGAGGAACAGACTGACGAAGAGCCCGACGGCGACGGGGGGAAGCCCCATGCCGGTGTTGATGACCCCCAACGCCAGGCGGCGTCCCGGGAACCGGCTCTGGCCGAGCATCATCCCGAGCGGAACGCCGAGCAGAAGGCTCACCAGGGTGGCGATCCCCGACACCCGGAGGGACAGCCACATGATCTCCATGACCTGGGGGTCTCCCCGGAGGATCAGTGCGACGCCGTGGGTGATTCCGTCAAACAGGAGATCCATGCGTTCCTGGGAGAGATCAGCGAGCCGGTTGGAGCAGATCCTCCTCCCGTTTGCCGGCCTGCGGCGTGAAGAGTGGCTGGCCGAACCTGGCCGCGCCGAAAGTGCGGATGAACTCCTGCGTCCTGGGAGAAACCATGAAATCCGCGAAGGCCCGACCCCCGTCCTGATTCACGTTGGGGAAGGTCTCGGGGTTTACTTCCATCACGTGATAGATGTTGAGCAGCTCCGGCGCGCCCTGGTACAGCACCGCGAGCGCCAGCCCCTGTCGCACCGCCAGATAGGTGCCCCTGTCGGTGAGGGTGTAGGCTCCCTTCTCAGACGCGATCCGGAGCGTCGCGGCCATCCCCTGGCCGACCTGAAGATACCACCCACCCGTGGGGTTCAGTCCGGCGGCCTTCCACTGGTTGAGCTCCAGAATGTTCGTGCCGGAGCTGTCGGCCCGCGAGGCGAACGGTGCGCTGCCAGCCGCCAGCCGCTGGAAGGCCTCCTTGAGACTGGTGGCCTGACCGAGCCCCGCCGGGTCGGCTGGCGGACCGACCAGGATAAAGTCATTGGTCATCACCAGCCGGCGGTTCCGGAACCGCCCTTCGGCGACATACCGCTGCTCGAGGCTCGGTGCGTGCACCAGGACCACATCGGCCTCCCCCCGCGCGCCCAGCGCGAGCGCCTGACCGGTCCCGACCGCGATGGTCTTCACCCGGCAGCCGCAGCCCGCCTCGAACCTGGGCACCAGGGAATCGAGCAACCCCGTGTCCTGCGTGCTCGTGGTCGTTGCCAGGATGACGTCGCGCCGA
Organism: Gemmatimonadota bacterium; assembly: GCA_041499215.1. GTDB lineage: Bacteria > Gemmatimonadota > Gemmatimonadetes > Gemmatimonadales > GWC2-71-9 > JADJOM01. The sequence continues at coordinate 11,371 of JBGQJV010000004.1, forward strand.
GCCTGTGCGGCCAGCGGCGCGCCACACAGGGAAAGCAGGAGGGCGAGGAGAACGCGTCGCACGAGGGCCCCTTTTGCGTGAGCTGACTTCGAGCTCAGCCTCACCCCGGTTGCCCGAGGTCACAACCGCCGACCGTCGCCCGAGGCCTCACTCCAGCGGAGTGAGTTGGGCCGGGTCGGTGACCGTGATGGCCGGCCACTTGCCGTCCTGCAGCCACACCTTGCCCGTTACCCGGACGCGTTTGCCACCGAGCCCTGTCAGACCGGGAATCCGTGCGCCGACCGAATCGGGAACGTGCGCGGAGAAGGTGATGTTGGGAAACGCACCGCCGAAATTCATGAAGCTGACGCCGCGCTGGCTGGAAACGTGGACGTCATGCACGGTCCCCTCGACGGCGACAACCTCGCCCACATGCCGGCCCGCGAGGGTATCGGGCACCAGCGCCTGTGCCCGGACCGGGCGGGCGGCCATGAGGGCGAGTGGCAGCGAGACCAGGAACCAGCCTCGACGGCAGGAGCTCACGGAAAATCTCCCTGGCGGGAACTCGGCGCAGAATCTAGATCCCGCCGTGGCGATAGGCAAATGACTGCCTATCGAGTGGAGTCAGCGCAGGCCGGTGTTTGGTGCGCGAACGTGGCGCCTCAGAATCTCACTTGCAGCTGCGTCTCGAGTGCGCCTTTTCGGATTCCCGGGTTGCCGATCTTGCGGCTGATGTAGAAGGCGGAGAGTCGCACGGCGGGAATGACCGGAAATCCGTTGACGCCGATGCTCCACGCCCGGTTCTTCTGCAGAGCGCTGATCGCCTCGCGCCGGAAATGCTCGTACTTGGCCACCAGCTGCACCGCGGGAACCGGCTTGAAGCCCGCCAGCGCGTACCAGCCCCAGTCATCATTGCTGCCCAGGCTGTCCCGCGACTGCCCGACGTATTCCCCTCGGGCGAGGAACCGGGGGTCCTGGTAGGCGAAGTCGGCGCCATAGCGGAGACTGTCTCCGAACCAGCGGGCCACATTGAGGCCGAGCGTGATCTGCGGTACCGGCTTGATCGCAGCGCGCGCCACCCCAAGGACGGTCGAGTCCTTGTTGGTTGTGACATTCACCCCTTCGCCGTTGAAGGCCCCGGCGCTGAACAGCACGTACTTCCCGGCCTGGAACTCGACCATCACCCCGATATCCCGCTTCGGCGCGAGGGAATCGACCACCGTCGAGCGATCGAGCGTTTCGATATCCGCGATCGACGTGAGATACTCCCAGGTGAACGGAGTCTTGAACTGACCGACTTGGACCCCGAACGCCTGATGGGAGTAGCGGATGTAGGCATCGGTGAGGGAGACCGAGGCCTTTCCAGTCCCCACGTTCCCGGTGTGGAACTCCCCCTGGACCTTGTAGGAAAAGTCCGTGGCAATCGTTCCGGTGGCCTGCAGCCGTGCCCGGTTGATCGTCGCCGTCATGCCGATGTCCTTCTGGTAGACCACCCGGGTCTGCAGGTACCCGCCCAGCTTCGCGGGCGAGGACGGCGCCGGGGCGGATTGCTGGGCGGCGACGGCAGAGCCGATCAGGGAAAGCGCAACGACCCGTCGCAGGAGGCGGACCATGAAATCACCGGCGGTGGGCTGGGGACTTGGCGCTGGGCGCCGAGGAAGACGGCTGATGGTTGAGGCCATCGCCCGGAAGGCGTCGGACCGGTCCACGGCTACGCGTAGATCGCCACGCTCGTGGCCTTGAATGAGGCGTGCACCCGCTGTCCGACCGTGAGACCGAGATGGGCCGCGGCGCGGGCGGTGATCTCGGCCACAAATGCCGGCGCGGGGCCGATCACCACTCGGAGCCTCTCACCGTATGGTGGCTCGGGAAGGATCTCGTCGATCTCGCCCGAGAGCACATTGCGGGCGCTCCCCGCCGGTTGCTCCAGCGAGAGGGTCACCTGATCAGGACTCACCACCACGAACAGGTCGTCACCCGGCCCACCGCCTACCGCCATGACCTGCCCTCGCGGAGTGGCCAGGACGACCTCCTCACCCGGCCCGCGAGTGAGAACCCGCCCGGGCATGAGATTGAGGCCGAGCAGTGTAGCCACGTACCGCGTCCGCGGCTCCCGCAGCAGCGAGAGGCGGTCGCCCACCTGCGCGATGCGGCCGTGGTCGAGCACCGCGATCCGGTCGCCGAACAGCAACGCCTCCATCGGTGCGTGAGTGACCAGCACCGTCACGCACGAGAGCCCTGCAAGCAGTCTTTTAAGCTCGGTTCGGACCGCGTGACGGGTCTCCACGTCCAGGGCCGAAAGCGGCTCATCCAGCAGCAGCAGGGCGGGCTCCAGCGCCAGCGCGCGGGCCAGCGCGACGCGCTGCTGTTGCCCTCCGGACAGGTCGTGCGGCCGGCGCCCCGCCAGGTCCGTCAGCTCGAATCGGTCCAGCAGGTCGGCCGTCCGGCGTTTGACCGCCCCCCGGTCCATGCCGGACGCGCGCAGGCCGAATGCGATGTTCTCGGCAGCGCTCAGGTGCGGGAACAGCGCGTAGTCTTGCGGGACATAGCCGACGGGCCGCTCCGGCGCCGGCACCCAGATCGCCCGCGAGGTGTCGCACCAGACACGGTTTCCCAGCGCAACCCGCCCGGCGTCCGGCCGCAGCAGTCCCGCCAGCAGGCGCAGCACCGTGCTCTTGCCTGAGCCGCTCTCCCCCACGAGCACCAGCGTGGCGGCGGCATTCGCCTCCAGCTCGCACTCGAGGGCGAACTCACCGACCCGGCGCTGCAGCGCTGCCGTGAGCACGGGGAGGAGCAAAAAGACCGAGGCCGGCCTGCCGCATTCCCGCCAGCAGCACCGCTGCCATCACCACCAGGACCAGCGACAGGGTTGCGGCCGCATCGAGGTTCTCCTGCAGCAGCAGATACACGTCCAGCGGAACGGTGCGGGTGGTGCCGGCCATGTTCCCCGCGAACGTGATCGTAGCGCCGAACTCCCCCAGCGCTCTCGCCCAGCACATGGCCGCCCCTGCAATGAGACTCGGCAGCGCCAGCGGCAGCCGGACCCGGAGGAAGGTGTACACCTCGCCCGCCCGGAGGGTCGCCGCAGCATCCAGGTAACGCGGGTCCACCGAGGCGAACCCGGCACGCGCCGCCCCCACCAGGAACGGCACCGACATGAACACCTGGGCCACGACCACTGCGGCGGTGGTGAACGGAAGTGAGATGCCGAGGGCTGAGAGCGTGCCTCCCAGCAGGCCGACCCGTCCGAACGCCATCAACAGGGCGAACCCGGCCACGGTCGGCGGAATCACCATCGGCAGGTCCATGAGGACCTCGATTACCCGTTTGCCGGGGAAGCTGCGCGTCGCGAGCAGCCCGGCCATCGGGAGACCCAGGAGTAGCGAGATGAGGGTGGCCGTGACACTCGTTCCCGCGCTGAGCCACAGCGTCTGCCGCACACCAGGATCCGCCAGCTGCCGAAGCATCGCGGCCGGGCTTACCCGCAGCACGATCCCGGCGAGCGGAAGCGCGATCATGGCGCCCAGCAGGCCGGCGAGCGCCAGCGCACCTACTCGGCCGCCGGTTTCGAGCCAGAGGCGGCGCCGACCGTCCGGTCGGATCATGGCGCTGCCGGCCCCGGTGGGAGAAAGCCGTGTGCCGCCAGGATGGCCTGGCCTTCTGCCGAGAGCACCAGCGCGATGAACTCGCCAGCCAGCGGTCCCCCCCCCACCCCCACCGGAGCCAGCGGGTATTCGGCGATCGGATTGTAGGGGTCGGGAATCTCGATGATCCGTACCTGGGGCCGGAGGTTCGCGGTCACGTCAGTCTGGTAGACGATGCCGGCATCGGCCTCGCGCAGCTGCACCTTGGCTGCGACCGCTCGGACGTTCTCTTCTTCCGACACCAGATTCGCCAGCACCTGCTGATCGAAGTTCGCGGAAAACCCGGCGCTCCCCCGCAATCGGGCCAGCGCCTCGCGGCTGTAGGCTCCCGCGGGCACCTGCCGCCCCGCGAGAATCAGCTTGAGGCCGGGGCGGGAGAGATCCTGCAGTCGTTCAACGCCGCCGGGATTCGATTTCGGAATGACGACCACCAGGCGATTGCGGGCGAAGACGCTCGAGGGCCCGGCCAGCAGCTTCCGCTCCTCGGCGTACTTCATCCATCGCGGGTCGGCCGAGGCGAACACGTCGGCCTTGGCGCCCTGCTCGATCTGTGTCGCCAGCACCTGGCTTCCGGCAAAATTGAACCGCACTGAGGTCCCTGGGTGACTCTGTTCGAAGGCCTGCCCCATCGCCGTGAAGGCCTCGGTCAGGGAGGCAGCCGCGAATACGGTGACTGTCTGCTGTCCCTGGGCTGCGGAGACGCAAAGGGCCAGAAGGGTCAGCGCTCCGCGGAGCGGCCGACACACGGTAAGTCGCACTGGGCCCTCCTAGGCGATCCTAAAGGCACTCTAAGTAACCTTATTCGCCCAGAATATAGGCCAAGCAGCGCGCGAGGGAAGTCGGGGAGTCAGGTAACGGAGAGGGTTGAGAGCAGGGGGGGTGTTCTTGCAGGAGCCGAGATCCCGTGGCCGTCGCGACACCCTGGGGAAAGGGAATCCGTCAATCGCGCCCGATCATCACCTCCGTGGACTTGATCACCGCGAGCAGCTCCTCGCCCACCCGCACCCGGAGCCGCTCGGCGGAGGAGCGCGTGATGATGGCAACCAGCTCCTGGCCCGCGATGTCGAGCCGGACCTCGGCCATGATCCCGTCTCCCGAGACCGCCGTCACCCGGCCACGCAACTGGTTTCTGGCGCTCAGTTCGATCCCGCCACGCGCCGCCGGGACGCCGCGGACTCCGCACAGTGCCTCGATGCGTGCCCGTGGAAATAACCACTTCCGGCCGACCCGGGTTGCCGGAAGCTGGCCGGTCCGTGCCAGAGCCTGAACGCGTTTCACGTTCAGCTTGAGCAGGGCGGCCGCCTCGGCCGCGTTCAGGGTATCGGTCGCTCCCAGATTGCCTCCCCTCTCAGGCCTTGAGCGCCCGCTTGAAGGCCTTGTCGGACAACTGATGCATCTCGCTGCGCCAGCGACCGAAGATGCGGACCAGGCGCTTGGCCTCGGGAGTGAGCCGTGCCCCGCCATGGGTCGCACCACCCCGGCTGGTTACCAGCACCGGTGCGCCCAACGCGGCTTCCATCCGGCGGATCCGGTTGAGGCAGGTGCGATAGCTCCATCCAGCCGCCCGGCCTGCCTCGCGGATGGTGCCGGTCTGGTCGACCGCCTCCAGGAAGCGCAGATAGTTGGGTCCCATGAGGAACCCGCCCTTCCAGGCAATCCAGACCTTTATTCGGGGAGCGAGATCCGCATCCGGTGGGCGGGGAGGCATGCCCCCAATCTACACGGCGGTTGAAGGCGGGTCGGGAGGGGGGGTCGTGCCGAGAAGCGGGGCGATGACCTCCAGCAGCCGAGTCAGGTCGACCGGCTTGCGGAGGAACCCGCGGGCCCCCAGCGCCTCGGCGCGGTGCGGCAGATCGGCGGCCGCGTCGGCGGTGACCACCACTACGGGTACGTCGGCAGTCTTGGCGCTCGCCTTGAGCTTCTCCAGCAGTTTGAGCCCGCCGCCGGCCGGCATGTGGAGATCGACGATGATCACGCTGGGGTGCTCGCGCTGCGCCACCACCATACCCTGCAGTGCGTCGTAGGCCGCGAGCGGAGTCACGCCGGATTTGGCAAGCATCTCCCCGATAAGCCGGGTCATGTCGGGATCATCATCGACTACCAGCACGCGCGGCCCCGCAGACTCGGCCGCCTGGGCGTGACCCGCCCGACGTGCTCCGGTGCCCGCGAGCTCATACTTCAGTGATGGCCTGCCGCGTGGTCCTTGCTCCACCTTACCCTCATTTCCAGCCACTAAGAGCCGGGGGTCCCTCAAGGAGTTATCGGCTCATCGATGCCCGGTGGCAAGGGGCGACAGCCGGTGCCGGTATCGTTGCGGCGGTGCCGCCACGGTCCATGGTGGCGATTTTCGGGCACTAGCCAACGGTCTATCTTCGGGTCGACGACACCTGCCTAACTGCTTGCCCGACATGAGCCCGAGCAGAGTGTCAATCTGTCAACCCCCGAACGCAATTCATCGATGCGCCAATGGCCGGACTGGACAGACTGGTGGGGGGAGGAGCTAGGTTGGCTTACGTCCCCCCACCAGACGGGGGGAACTGTTTGAATCCCCCGACACTCGGGGGGTCCGATCTCGCGACTGACACCACCCTTGAGTCGCGACCCCTATCTGCGGGGGGGGCGAGGTGTTCCTGGGGGTCCTGAGAATTGTGCCGGCCCCGGCGCGTATTCTCTGAACCGAACGGACACCAGACCGAGACCCGCTCCACAATGAAAAGAGGAGTTTGTGAGAGTCATGGTGTTGGGGTGTGGCGCGGTGGGGACCGTGTCCGCACTCAAATTCGCGCAGGAGGCGATGGTCGAGCAGTTGATCGTCGCTGACGCAGTCCCCGGGCGCGCCCAGCAGCTCGCGCATCGGATCGGGAGCCCGACGGTCCGGGCCCTCACGTTGAACGCGGGCGACCGTACGTCTCTCGCTAACGCCATTCGCGATACTCGAACCACCATCCTGCTCAACGCCGCCCTCCCGGCCACCAACCTGGTCGTGATGCGCGCCTGCCTCGACGCGGGCTGCGACTACATCGACATGGCATCCGGTGGCGCGGAAGTAGACGGCACGCCCAAGCTGCCCGACCAGTTCGCCCTGGACGCGGAGTTCCGCGCCGCAGGCCATCTTGCCCTGCTCGGCATGGGAGCCGACCCGGGGACCTCCAACATCTACGCCGCCTATGCCGCGAAGCACCTGCTGGACGAGGTGACTGAGCTGCGGGTGCGGGACGGGGACAACTCGGTGTGCGAGGGCCATACCGGCTTCCTCGCCACATTCAGCCCGTGGGTGTTCATCGACGAGTGTACCTGCGGCGCCATTACTTGGCGCGACGGTCGTTACCAGCTCGAGGATGCGCTCTCGGGGTACGAACCGTTCAACTTCCCGGAGCTCGGGGTCCTCAGCACGTACTACGTGGACCACGAGGAGGCCCGCACCCTGCCGATGTTCTTCCCGCAGGTGAAGGTGGCGGACTTCAAGCTCTGCATGGACGACACCACCTGGCAGACACTCAAGGTGCTCAAGGAGCTGGGTCTCCATCGGAAGGAAAAAGTGCGCGTGGGCGGGGTCGAGATCTCGCCGCGCGAGCTGGTGGTCTCCCTCCTGCCCGAGCCCAAGAGTCTCGGGGGCCGCATGCGCGGGAAGACCTGTGTGGGCACCCTCGCGCGGGGCCTGCGCGATGGGGTGGAGCGCGCCTTCTACATCTACAACGTGACTAACCACGAGCACACCTACCAGGAGCTCGGGGTCCAGGCCACCGCGTACCAGACCGGGGTCCCGCCGGTCATTGCGGCCCGGCTGATCGCCTCCGGGGAATGGACCGGCAGCGGGGTCATGTCTCCCGAGCAGTTCGACCCAGATCCATTCATGTCCCTGCTCGACATCTCGGGCATGCCGTGGCACATCCGGGACGAGGAGACCGGGGTAATCGATCCGGAGTACATCTGGATCGAGGAGCCGCTGGCGGCGTAGCAAGCCGTCAGGCATCAGGCCGACACAGTAACGACCCTCGGTATTCCCGAGGGTCGTTTCGTTGTGGAGGGTGCGGGCGACGCACCCGCATCGTCATCCCGAGCGAGCGGCAAGGTGGGTGCAGGCTCACCAGCCCCCTCCTGATCCCGAGGGAGCAACAGCATGAGGAGTGCCCCCTGGCAGTAGGCTGCCGCCTAGAACTCTACCCGCCACGCCATTCCCGCACCTCCCGACGGCTCGAGCAGAAAGTGCGGGGCGGACACGCCAAACACCCGCCAGTGCCCATTCATGAGCTTGGCGCTGGTTATCCCGATCGCCGCGCCGGCGACTACATCCGTCAGCCAGTGCTTGTTGTCGTTCATCCGCGACCACCCCACGGCGGTCGCCAGGGTATACAACCCGATCGTCACCGGAGTGGAGTGAACCTCGTCGCTGACCGAGGTCGCCAGGGCGAATGCGGTCATGGTATGCCCGCTGGGCCAGGCGGCATCGGCTTTGGTGAATGGATGGAAGACATACTGTTCCTGCGCCCCCAGCGGCCGCTGCCGGCTGACCGCGAGCTTGAGGCCGCTCACGACCGCGCCGCCGAGCACCAGTCCAGCAGTGATCCGCCCGCCGGCCCGGGCGATCCGGGAATTCCCGGTGACCAGGCCGGTGGCAAGGGTCCCCAGCGCGACGGTTGCGTACACCTCGGGCTGGCCCAGGTGCCGGATCGTCGCCGCAAAGTCATCGCTTCCGCTGGAGCGGTGCTTCTGTACCTCGTCCCGGGCCGGCTCATCGAGGGGTGAAAGGGCGACTAGGGCTCCGAGGAACGCCAGCCCGTGGTACCAGCGGATGGCGGACTGATGGGGCGCCGGGGAGCCCAGCCCGGCCGGCATCGTAAGGGCCGTGGGCGGGGCGGCGGGGCCTGGCTCTATCCAAGCGGCCGAGGCCAGGTCACGGCGGGCCACCTGCCCCGTCAGGGGCGAGGGTAATACCAGAGCGGGCACCATGAACATCATGGTGCCGCGTATGAGAGCAGGTCGGTTGCGCATGGCCCCGTGAATCTAGTAGCTTCGGGCGATCCGGAGGCGACCCGTCATGCGTGCACCCCGTCTGTCCATCGTTTTTGTCCTGTCCATCGCGGCGCTCGGCGGCTGCCGGGACTATCAGTTCACCCGGCACGTGGCGAGGCAGGATGGCCTGATCCCACCGGACCAGTTTGCCCGCTATGGCCGGGAGCAGGCCATCGCGGTGGCCATCGGACGGGAGTTCGGGCGGCCCTACAACTCGGGCTCGATTGCCCAGTCCGAGGTGGCGATCAACTACGCTCAGAGCAAGTTCGGCAAGGACATCGAAGGAATCTCGGCCGATCCGCAGAGCAACCGGATCGTGGTCACCTTCAAGAGCGGGTGGCGTACCGCCGTCGTGCCGATCAAGGACGGAAAGACCGGAGACGACACCAAGATCCCGTCATGAACCTGGTCCGGTAGGCGGAGGCTGGAGTCGGTGACCGGCGCGTCCGATCCTCGGCAAGCTCCAGCCGGCTCAGTCCCTGCCGGGCCACCTCCTCCGTTCCTCGTCGTCACCACCACCACCCCCTCCGCAGCAGACGCCTCCCGGATCGCCGAGACCGTCGTAGCCGAACGACTCGCGGCCTGCGCCCAGGTCCAGGGCCCGATCCGGAGCACGTTCCGCTGGCAGGGACAGGTGGATCAGGCAACCGAGTGGTACGTCCATTGCAAGACCACCTCATCACGGGTGCCCGAGCTGCTGTCCCGGCTCCAGACCCTGCATCCGTACGATGTTCCGGAAATCATCGTAACACCGATCGTCGACGGGCACCTGCCGTACCTGCAGTGGGTCGAGGACTCCGTGAGCCGGGAGACGCAGAAGTAAGAAGTGAGACGGGACAGAGGTGAAGGAGGAATGGGACACTTCTCACTTCTCACTTCTCACTTCTGACTTCTCACCTCTCACTCCTCGACCTCTCACAGCTCGCCGTTCGCCACTCACGTCTACGTTCGACCGGAGGCCTTCCGTGCCCTCCCGCCCCACCCCGCCCCCGGGCGAGCTGCTCTACCTACTGGCCGGCGACGAGCAGGATTTTGTCGATACCTGCGCCAATCTGCTGCCGGCGGATATCGCCGATGCCCTGAACGATCTCCCCCGCGAGGCGGCGGCCAAGGTCGTCGCGGCGCTTCCGTTCCATCTGGCGGTGGAGGTGTTCGACGAGCCCTCACTCGAGGGCCGGGACGAAGTGGTGGAACTGTTGGCGGACCCGGTAGCCAAGCCGCTCATCCAGGCGATGTCCGCCGACCAGCAGGTTCGCCTGTTCCGTGACCTCAAGGAGACCGATCGGGCCCGACTGCTTCACGTTCTGGACGCCCCTACCCGGGACCAGCTGCGGCTGCTCATGAGCTATCCCCCGCAGAGCGCGGGCGGCCTCATGACCACGGAGTTCGTCGGCGTTCCGTCCACCTGGACCGCGCTGGACGTCCGGCGCCACATCACCAAGGTCGGCGAGGCCAAGGAGACGGTCTACGCCATCTATGTGCTGGAAGAGAAGACCCAGAAGCTGGTCCGGGTCATCTCACTCCGGGAAGTGATCATGACGGAGTCGGAGACCCCGGTCATGGAAATCGGGGAGGGCCGCAAGCCCGTCACCACCCGCCCGCTCACCGATCGGGAAGAAGTGGCCCGCCTGATCTCGAAGTACAACCTCCTCGCCATCCCGGTGCTGGACGACGGCGGCCATGTCATCGGAATCGTGACGGTGGACGACGTGATCGACGCCCTGATCAGCGAGCAGACCGAAGACGTTCAGAAGATGGGTGGTATGGAGGCCCTGGACGAGCCATACATGGAGATCGGCCTGGTCCGGATGATCAAGAAGCGGGCGGGCTGGCTCTGCGCCCTCTTTCTCGGCGAGATGCTCACCGCCACCGCGATGGGCCATTTCGAGCACGAGATCAGCCGCGCCGTAGTCCTGGCGCTGTTCATTCCGCTGATCATCAGCTCCGGCGGCAACTCCGGCAGTCAAGCCACCTCCCTCATCATCCGGGCGATGGCCCTGAGCGAGGTCAACCTGGTGGACTGGTGGCGAGTGGCGGTGCGCGAGATCCCGGCGGGCCTGGCCCTCGGATCCATCCTGGGGGTGATCGGATTCCTCCGGATCCTGCTCTGGCAGCATCTCGGCTGGTACAGTTACGGAGAGCACTACATCCTGGTCGGGTTCACCGTGGGAACCGCGCTGGTTGGGGTGGTGTTGTTCGGCTCCCTGGCGGGGTCGATGCTGCCGTTTCTGCTCCGCCGGATTGGGTTCGACCCGGCCAGCGCCTCCGCACCGTTCGTGGCGACACTGGTCGACGTGACCGGACTGGTGATCTACTTCTCGGTGGCGTTCATCATCCTGCGGGGTACGCTGTTGTAACGCGGAAGGGCGGAACGGCGGGAAACAGGCTTATGCCTCCCCTTTCCGCCTTCCCGCCTTCCCGCCTTCCATCCCCGCCAGCACCCGGCGGATCTCCAGCAGCGGCAGGACGTACTGCGCGGCGCCCCGCTCCACTGCGGCGCGTGGCATCCCGTAGACCGCGCAGCTTTCCTCGCTCTCCGCGATGGTAATCCCACCCTGTGCCCGGATCAGGCTCAGGCCTTCCGCCCCGTCGTCTCCCATTCCGGTGAGCAGCACGCCCAGTACTCCGCCGGGCCGGGCCTTCACGGCCGACCGGAACAGAACATCCACGCTGGGCACGTGGCGCGCCGCGGCGGGCTCCGGAGTAAGCGTGACCACCAGGGACGGACTCACTTTCAGGTGGATTCCCGCCGGCGCGACGACGACGACGCCCGGACGGAGCCGCTGGCCGTCTTCGGCTTCGGCCACCTCCAGCCGGCAGAGCCCGTCGAGCCGGCTGGCAAACGGTCGAGTGAAGCCGGGCGGCATGTGCTGGACGATGATGATCGGGACCGGGAACCCCGCGCGCAGGCCTTCGAGCAGCGTCTGCAGTGCGGCGGGGCCTCCCGTGGACGCACCGATCACGCACAGCCCCGCCCGGGCGAGCTCGGCGGCGTTAGGCGCTGGGAGCCCCGGGGTTCGGCGGGGTCCGCCGTCCGGGCGGAGTCTGGGGTGGTGGGTGTCGCGACCGCCGCCCAAGGCACGCAGTCGCTCCCCCAGCTCCCGCCCCAGCCGGTCGAGGTCCATCAAGTTGAGAGTCTGCTTGTCGATGAAATCCGCGGCACCCGCGGCCAGCGCCTCGAGTGTGGCGCTGGCGCCCTCGCGGGTGTGCGCCGAGAGCATGAGGATCCTGAGCCCCGGCCGCCACAAGAGCAGCTGGCGCAAGACGTCGAGCCCGTTGAGGCCATGCATCTCCACATCGAGCGTAACGACATGCGGATCCGCGTCCGGAATGAGCGCCAGCGCCTCCTCTCCGGTGGCGGCCTCTCCCACGACCTGGATCTCCGAATCGGCGGCGAGCACCCGGCGAAGCGCCTTCCGGACAAAGGGAGAGTCATCCACCACGAACACGCGGATCATGCGGGCGGTCCGATCCGGCGGTAGGCCATGCAGTCGGAGAAGTACATCGGCTCGAAATCCGGGCCGCGGTCGAACAGCGACTCGGAATGGCCGAGGAAGAGATGGCCGCCGGGGCGGAGCAGCTGGGCGAACCGGGAGATCAGCCGGTCGAACCCTTCCGGGGCAAAGTAGATGAGCAGGTTGCGGCACAGGATGACGTCGTAACTGCCCCAGCCGATTCCCGCGAAGGGGGCCGCAAGATTCGCATGGAAGAAACGCACCGCGCGGCGGTACCGCTCCCGGAGCAGGAAACGACCCGGCTCCACCTCCTGGAAGCAGCGGCGCCGAGTCTCCTCATCGCAGTTGCGGAAGGCGAATCCCTCGTACACCCCGAGGCGGGCGGCGTCGAGTCGCGCGGGGTTCAGGTCGCAGGCATCGATCTCCCATTTGCCCCCCATGAGCTCACTGCCGCTGTCGACCAGCCTGATCGAGAGCGAGTACGGCTCCTCACCCGACGAGCAGGCCGCAGAGAGCATCCGAAGCGGACGCTCGCGCATGATCTGGGCGTTCTCTGGCAGGACGTGCTGAACGATGGCGTCGAGCTGCGCCACTTCCCGGAAGAAGTAGGTCTCGTTGTTGGTGATCCGGCGGGTGAGCTCGGCGAACTCTTCTTCCCGGCCTGGATGGAAACACAAGTAATGATAGTACTCGCGCAGGCCGTCGAGGTGGAGCGCCTCCAACCGCGGCCGCAGCCGCCCGCCCAGGATCTCCTGCCGCGCTCCCGAAAAGGTCAGGCCGAAGCGCTCTGCCAGCAGATCGGTGAGCAATTTCCAGTCGGCTTCGGTGGCCTCCTTCATCTCTCGGCGAGCGCGGCCCGTGCCGTCCGGGCCACTGCCGGCTCAATATCACGCACTAGATCCAGCAGCACCGGGCGCGCTCGGCCGGGCCCAAGACGGCCCAGGGCCTGGGCTGCTTCGCTGCGCAGGACCCAGTCCCGGTCCCGGGCCAGCCGAGCCAGGAGGTCGAGGTCCTCCGGTTCGGCCAGCGCCGCGAGCCCCTGGGCGGCAACGCGCCGGATCTCAGGCTGCGTCTGATCCAGGCACTGGCGCAGGAACTCGCGGGCCGCCGGTCCCCCCAGCCGCGCGAGCGCGGTCAGAATCTCGATCCGCTCATGCAGCGGGGCGGACGTGAACAAGGTTTCGAGCGGTGCAACCGCTTCCGCCCGGCCGAGCCGACCCAGCGCCCGGATCACATGGTAGCGGAGCGAATCTCCGATCCCCAGCATGGCCAGGAGAGTCGTTCCCACCCTGTCCCCGCCCCGTCCCACCAGGAGATCCAGAGCCTCCACTTGCAGTCCGGGGTCGCGATCCGCCAGCGCCCGGAGCAGCAGCACTTCGGCGCGAGGTCCCGAGATCGTCGCCACGGCCCGGATGGCGCTGCGGCGGACCTGCCCGGTCACCCCACCAGCCAGATGCAGTACCCGCTCGTCCAGGGCGGGGCAGGACGAGACCGCGAGCGCGGCGAGCACGGCGAGCAGGACCGCCTCGTCGGTGGAGGGTTCGAGCCGGGGGGCCAGGAAGGCCAGCTGCGCCTCCTGCGGCAGGCGAGTCAGTGCCTCGGCCGCCGCGGCGCGCTCCGGCGGACTGCCCCTATCGAGCAATGCGGCCAGCCGCTTGGCGGCGACGCTGTCACCGATCACCCCGATTCCACGGCAGGCTGCCACCCGGACCGCCGGATCGGAGTCCTCCAGCGCGGCGCGGAGCTGACCCGCCCCGACCGCAGCCGGCGGCAGGGTCCACAACGCTCCTGCCCGTACCGCCGGATCGGGGTGGGCCAGCAGCGATCCTGCCACCGAGACGACGCGGTCGGCGTAGCGCCGTACTAGGGGTTCGACCCAGGCGCGGCCGTTGCGCTCTTCCGCCCACCTGACCACCAGGGGAAGGAGACTGGAGATCCCCCCGGCGAGCACCAGCACCGCCGCCGCCTGCAGGGTGGCGCTGCCGGACCGCGACTGGCTGCGGTCGTCGCCCGATTCGTGGGTCGATGGCAGCCCAGGGGGTTCCACTCCGCCTCCGAGCCGCTCGGTGAGAAACTGCCACAGACTGGTCTCTCCGTGATCCGCCTCGATCACGCGGCCGAACGCGGTCAGGTCGTAGGTGGAGTGAGTCGCACTTCGGGCGGAAGAGGCGGACTGGGCGGAAGCATGCCTGGTGTTTCCCGCCTCTCCCGCCGCGGTCGCCGCTTCCGCCCCCAGGCTCGCGCCGGCGGCGCGAAGCAGCGGTCCGCGGAGCCGGGCGTTCCCCGGGTCTGTGAGCAGGGTGAGCAGTTGCGGCAGCACCTCCGGCGAGGCGATCCACACCAGCGCCTCGAGCGCCGGCTCCGCGACCAGCGTGTCAGGAACCAGTGTCAGGAGGGGTTCCGCCGCCTGGGGGTCTCCGATCGCCCCAAGGGCGTCCGCCGCGGCCAGCTGCAGCCAGGGCTCCTTCTCAAGCAGCCCCACCAGCGTGGGCACAGCCTGGCGCCATCTCAGGCGGCCGAGGGCCTCGGCCGCGGCCTGAATCACATTGACCTCGCTCCGGCCGAGTGCCGAGAGCAGCGGGGCACCGCTGGAGCTGCCACCGATGCTGCCCAGGACCTGGCAGGCGAACATGGCCAGGTCGGGGTCAGGGGCGGACACCGCCCGTTCGACCGCCTCCATCGCATAGGGGCCCTGTCGCTCCAGGGCGGCCAGCGCGGCGTTCCGCAGCAGCGCGTCACCGGCATCGGCCACCAGCGGAATGAGGACAGCGGGTTCGAGCACCCGGGCGGCCCAGGCGATCGCGACCTCACGCACCTGGGGAGAGTGGTCACTCAGGGATTCGAGGATGAGCCGCTCCCGCTCCGGGTGGTCCTCCGGCCGGTCGAGCGCAGCGAGACGGGAGGCCAGCGGCGGCGGCGGGGGTGTCACGGTCAGGTCCGGAAGGTCTCGACCCGCTCGCGCAGGGACTCCGACTCCCCGGCCAGGCCGCGGGCGGCGCCGCTCATCTGCTCGACCGCCACCAGATTCTGGCGGGACACGAGGGCGATTGATTCGATTGCCTTGACGATCATGTCGCCGCCGCGCTTCTGCTCGCTGACCGCCTCCGACATCTGGTGGGTGAGCCGGTTCATCTTCTCGGCAGCCTGGGTGATCTCCCGTGCTCCGACGGCATTTTCCCGCACCGAGTTGGCGATCTGGCGGGTGAGGTTCGACATGCTGGCCGCCATCTGCAGCACCTGGCGGGCGCCGGCCGCCTGCTCCTCGGTGGCGTGGGCTGCCTCCGTCACCAGCCGCGAGGTCTGGTCTACCGAGCCGACGATCCCCGAAAGCACCTGCTCCATGAGGGTCACCGCGCCCCGGGTCTCCCGCTGTACGCTGTCGATCACCTCGGCGATTTCCTGGGTCGCCTGTACAGAGCGCTCAGCCAGGCGGCGCACTTCGTCCGCCACCACGGCGAAGCCCTTGCCCGCGTCACCCGCGCGCGCCGCTTCGATGGTGGCGTTGAGGGCGAGGAGGTTGGTCTGATCGGCGATATCCTCGATCACCCGAACGATCTTGCCGATTTCCTGGGACCGCTCGCCGATGGCGGCGATGGAGCCGTGGAGCCGCTCCCCTCCGCTCTTGGCCTCGGTCACCGAGCGGCGGGACACCTCGTCCACCTGATGCACCCGGCTGGCAATGGAGCCGACCGTCTCGATCATCTCGGTCAGGGTCGCGGTCACTCCCTCGACGGAAGTCAGCAGCTGCTCACCGTTCTGGGCGGTCTGGGCCAGTACCGTGCTCATCTGCTGGATGGCGGAGGAAGTCTGGTCCACATTGGCGGCGAGGGCCTCCGCGTTCTTGGTGAGGGCCTGCATCTGGGCGGCCATTTCCACCATCGTGCTCGAGGTCTCCTCGGAAGAGCTGGATTGGGCCTCGGCCCCCTTCGCCATCTGGGTGGTGGACGCGGAGATCTCCTCGGCCGAGGTCGCCACGGTGCGGGAGGAGGTGGTGATCTGCCCGACCATCCCATGCAGGTTCTTCACCATTTGCCGCATCAGGTGCTCGACCCAGCCGATCTCATCGCGGGAGCTGCTCCGGATGTCGATGGTGAGGTCGCCCTTGGAGACCTCCTCCGCCGCGAGGCCGAGGCGGGTGAGGGGATCGGCGATGAGCCGTGCAAGGAAGAGGGCGACGCCCACGCCCAGGACCACCGACACCGCGAGCAGGACGAAGATGAGATTGCGCGAATCGTGGTACAGCTCCTCGGCGCCGCCCACCTGCAACGTGGCGTGCATGCGGTCGAGCGCGCGGATCGCGAATCCGCCGAGCGCTCCGGTCACCAGCAGCACCACCGCAAATCCAGTGAGGATCTTCCGGCGGATGTTCCAGTCCCGGACTGACTGCATCAGCGTAGCGGTCATGGCTGAGAAGCGGCTGAAGGGGCGGTGGAGGGTGCGGAGGCCAGCACCCGCTCGAGATCGAGCAGGACCAGGAGACGCGTGCCGACCCGGGCGACACCGGTGACGGCTTCCACGCCGGCGGCACGGACCTCCTCGGGCGGGGCCGCGACCAGGCGCTCGCCTATTCTGGCGACCTGTCCCACGGCGTCCACCAGCAGACCGACGGTGCGGCCGGCCACCTCCACCACCACCACCCGGGAGGTTGGCGTCGGCTCGGCCCGGGAGAGACCCAGGCGGGTACGGATCTCGACGATCGGGAGAATGCGCCCGCGCAGGTTCATCACTCCGCGGATGTGGGCCGGGGCGTGCGGCACCCGGGTCACATCGGCGACCCGCACCACCTCGCGCACGAGCTGGATCGGCACGGCGTATTCCTCGTGGTCCAGCCGGAAGACCACGAGGCGCAGTTCACGCTCCTCGACGACCGGCACGGCAGGAGCGTGGCTCAGCTGGGCCGCGAAGTCGAGAATGCTGTCAGATGCCATTGGAGTTTCCTCAGGAGGCAGCGGTCGCGACGGGTTCCACCCACCCATCGGCCAGCCGTCCAGTGTCGAGAATGCATGCCACCCGGCCATCCCCCAGGATCGTCGCCGCCGCCACCGCGGGCGGTCGTCCCAGAGACGGGTCGAGGGCCTTGACCACGACCTCGTGATGCCCTAGCAGCGAATCTACCAGCAACCCGCGGTGCCGGGCGGCTGACCGGAGCACGACGCAATACCGTCTGGACTGTGCGGCTCCGCCACCCAGCAACAGACCGCCATCCATGACCGGGATCACCTCGCCCCGCCAGGTCATCATGCCTTGCCGGGCCACCTGGTGCAGGGCTTCGGGGTGCACCCGGACCGTCTCCGCCACGTCCGCCAGCGGCAGGGCGTAGCGCTCGCAGCTTACCTCCACGAGCAGGGAACGGAGCACGGCGACCGTGAGGGGCAGCCGGAGCGAGAAGGTGGTACCACGGCCGGGTTCGCTGCCGACGGACAGGTTGCCGGAAAGTGCCCGGATGGAGTTGGCGACCACGTCCAGGCCCACGCCGCGGCCCGACAGGTGGGACACCTGTTCCGAAGTGGAGAGGCCCGGCAGGAATGCCAAGGCGTAGATCTCCGCGAGGGAGGGCGTCTCCACCGCCGGCGCCTGGCCGATCGCGCGGGCCTTCCGGAGGATGCCCTCGGGATCGAGCCCACGCCCGTCATCGGTCACGGTCAGAATCACCCGGTCGGATCGCTGCACCGCCCGCAGGGTGATCACGGCCTCGGCGGCCTTCCCACGCGCCAGGCGCTCATCCGGCCGCTCGATGCCATGGATCACGGCATTGGTGATGAGGTGCACCAGGGGTTCGCCCACCCGGTCGATGACCGTCTTGTCGAGCCGGGTCTCCCCACCGGCTACCTCGAGACGCACCTGCTTGCCCTCGCTGTGCGCCACATCCCGGACCAGCCGGGTGAACCGGCTGAAGACCGTAGCGATGGGCAACAGCCGGGTTTCCATCAGCGCGCCTTCGAGCCGCTTCAAGGTCCGGTCCAGTCCCAACATCGCCCGCTCGAGCTGAGCCATCTCGGCGGTCGACCGGCGGCGGACGTTGAGTTGTCGCATGGCTTCGCCCAGGCCGGCGTGCGCGATCATGGCCTCACCGAAGCTCTCCAGCAGTGCGTCCAGCCGGCGGGAGTCCACCCGGATGGTGGCGACCGCGCCGTCCGCGCCGATCTCTCCGCTGGCCGTGGGATTCCGGCGGTCCGCGGTGCGGCGGTCCGGCGACCGCCGCTCCTCCCGAGCCGCCTCCCGCGCACCACGATCGGACACGAGAAACGCCCCGACTTCCTCGAGGTAGTCGGTCGCGGCCCCTTCCGGCGGCGGCCCCGATGCCGTCGCCCGGACCAGGTCAGCGAGCAATCCGGTGCCGCGGACGAAGAGCGCCGCTCCAGCGTCGCGACTCGCGGGCTCGTCGGCCAGGACACCCCACAGATCCTCCAGCCGATGAGCCAGGGTCTGCAGCCCCGTCAGCCCCATCATCGCCGAGTTGCCCTTGATGGTGTGCAGCGTCCCCTTGAGCGGCCGGAACAGGTCGTCCGCCTGTTGACCGTCCCGCCAGGCCCGCTCCAGGGTCAGCGACTGCTCCACCACCTCCTCCGCAAGCGGGAGGCATTCGGCGACGTATTCCGCTAGCAGGGCGGCGAAGGGATGATCCGGCCCGGTCATGGGCGGGCGATGCGCTGGGAGAGTCGGCTCGATGCCCTGCCCACCAGCGCGAGCAGCTGCTCGGGGGCGAAGGGCTTGCAGAGGTAGCCCCACGCGCCGGCTTCGAGGCCACGGGCCTCATCCTCGGCGGTGGACTCGGTGGTCACCAGGACCACCGGGACCTGGGGGTGCAGGCGCTCGGCCTGGCGACGGTGGAGGAACTCGAGCCCGTTCATGACCGGCATGTTCAAGTCGAGGAACACCACGGTGAGCTCGGGATGGGCCATGAACAGCTCGTAGCCTGCGCGGCCATCATAGGCGTGCAACAGGGTGCTGCCCGCCAGCTCGCCGCGGGAGAAGATCAACTGGTACATCTGGTGGTGAAGCTTCGAGTCGTCCACCACCAGGAACGTGCCAGGATTCACGCGATTTCCTCCGGGACCACTTGCCGGACCAGATCGCGCAGCTCGGTCGGACGCCACGGCTTGTGGACCACCGCGGCAGGGCCCAGAGCCCGGGCCTGTTCCACCATCGGGGACCCGGCCGGTTCAGCGGTCGTGAGCACCACGGGGATGTGGGCGGACCGATGGCGGGGGAGCTCGGTCAGGAACTCGATGCCGTTCATGTCCGGCATGCGCAGGTCCAGCAGAATCAGATCGAAGTTGCCCTCGTCAGCATCGAGAATCGACAGCGCAAGCCGGCCATTCGCGGCAGTCACCAGGGTGTGCTGCCGGTGTGAAAATGCCAGGCCGTACATCTTCTGCACCAGCGGAGAGTCCTCGACTATGAGAATCCGCATTGGATCCTTCCGGGCTGCGCCAACGACCGTACGCCGGCTTGGTAATACGTGGGGGCGAGCGTGAAAGGGCAAGAAGAGGGCCAACCTTAAACAGATGTTCAGCGAAGGCTTCATGGAAGGAGCCTGAACGCATCACGTAAGGCCAAGCCGGATAGGAGTTTGCACAGCGTGAAGGGGTCAACGCGAGGATCGGCTTAGGCGAGGCAGCGGGGGGGCCAAGCGGGTCAGAATTACCGCGGGATGCACGACGAAGCCGGAGGAATCAGGGGCTCTCGAATCGAGCGCATCCGGGACCCGGACCGCCACGGCAACCAGGCCATCCGCGGTCTCGCGTCCGGTGAGGTCCACGGGACGAGAGCGCACGAGCTCGCGGGTTCGTGGTGGCGCGTTTGACAGCGGTGTCCCGCCCGGTACGTTTGGTCGCCTACCCCCCGCGACATTTCAACCAAGACCTGAACCCGGATCACGATTCCATGAGCACACCTGCCCGGACCGAGCGCGCCCCGTCCCTGTGGGAGGATCTGCTGGAAATCTTCTACTCGCCGACCGCCGTATTCGAGCGCCGGCGGGAGACGCCGGCCTTCGGCCTGGCGCTGATCGTGTTCGTGGTGCTGGTCGTGGGTCTGACGTTCGCGTTCCGCGGACTCATGGAGCCGGTTTTCGACCTCGAGTTCAAACGCGGCATGGCGCAGGCGATGAAACAGAATCCGACCCTCACGCCCGAGATGATGGAGAAGGGAAAGGGAATCGCCCAGAAGTTCCTGGTGGTCGGGGTGGGATTCTATGCCCTGATCACTCCGATGCTGCTCGGCATCATTCTCTGGTTTGTCGGGAAACTGATGGACAGCAAGGCCCAGCTGGGCCAGATGATCATGGTCTGCACCTACGCCATGTTTCCCCGGGTGCTGGAGTCCGTTCTGGGCGCGGTGCAGATGCTGGTGCTCCCCGAGGAGAGCATCCGTTCGCGCTTCAGCCTCTCACTGGGTGTCGGCCGATTCCTGAATCCGGACGGCAGCCCGATGCTGCTGGCGGTGCTGGGGCGGGTGGACGTGTTCACCCTGTGGGTGACCGCGTTGATGGGCATCGGACTCGCGGTCCTGGGCCGCGTCCCGAAGGGGCGTGCGTTTGCCGCGGCGGCCATCATGTGGGCGATCGGAGCGATCCCGGCGATCTGGGGGGCCTTGAGGGCGGGGGGATGAGCCGAACAGCCCGGCAGGCGCGAGCCTAGGGGCACGCCGGATCGACCCGGCCGATCTTCAGGGTGTCACCGCTGGGAATCTGAAGCGGCACGTCTCTCGGCCGGCAGCCGGGACGCTCCAGCCGCAGTTGCGCCCGGCCGGCAGGCACCCGGACGATGACCGGATGGGTGCCGAGGGTCGCGATGGTCTTCCCGTCCAGGATCAGCTTCGTCCCGGCGTACCGGGTATTCAACCGGACGTACGCCCAGCCCCGGGGCTGGGGCGCGCCCGCTGCGAGTCGCTTGGGAGCGGCCGGCCGGGCCTCGATCGGCGCCACGGTGGTGCGGTCCCGCCCCGTCTTCGAGGGCCGGGTCAACGTGCTCATGGCCACCCACCCGCTCACCACCGCCGCGATGGCCAGCCGCTAGGGGGCGACTCGAGCCGACGTTGCATTACGAAATGGCGGTCAAGCCAGTCCCCATGAGGCAGTCCGGTCAAGTCTCCCCGGCTACCGTCAGGCCACGTCAGTCGCGGGTCAGGGTGCTGGGGATTCGTCGATCGGGGACCCGGGCAGATCGGACCCGGCACCGTGGGCCTGGTTCCAGGTACTCCAGGTCAGGGGACAGCCTATGCCAAAGGGAGGATTTGGATGACCCGCGTGGCCGATGAGCTCGTGGAGCATCTCGTGCCGCACCACCATCTCGTGCTCCTTCCACCCCTCGGCTAGGTAGATCCGATGCTCCGGCTCCCACCGCCCACTGCATCGGCCGGTTGGACACTTGAAGTCGGGACCCGGAACGACGAACCAGTGGACCCGGTTGAAGTTCCCGGTCCTGCCGGAACAGGCCTCAGTGCTGTCCCACCATACGCGATACTGCGCCGGTGGATCGAAGGCGGAGTACTCCGCCGGTTCGAACCGGTTGCAGCCGATGAGGCAGAGGCCGACCAGCGTGAGCGAGGGTAGCGCGAGCCGCCGCATGGACAGGGTCCCACGCAGCATGGCGCGGTAGCCCCGGGGCCGCGGGGGACGGTCGGGGATAGTGGGAGTATCGGCGGAGGGAAGGCGGGTTTGAGGACCCACCGGTCCCGGGCTCTGGCCGAATGCCGGGTCGCAGGGTAACCTGAGACTGACGCTCTCCGGCTTCGCAGCTCTCCCTTTGGCCCCGTCCACACCATGAAACGCGGCACCATCATCACGCTCGTCGCCATCGTCCTGTTCGGCGCACTCCTGCTGTTCAACACCCTCAGCGCACAGAAGGTCGTGTGCACCGTCTGCGTGGAGTTCAACGGCAAGCGGAACTGCGCCTCCGCCTCCCACGCCAACGAAACCGATGCCCGGCAGTCGGCGCAGACCACCGCCTGCGGTACGCTCGCGAACGGAATGAACGAGTCGATCGCCTGCGGCCGGGTGGTGCCCCTCTCGGCTCAGTGCAAGACGAAATGAGAAGCTAGTCAGAAGTGAGAAGTGAGAAGTAAGAAGTAAGGGGTGGCACCTCGGACTGGCTTGACCTTGAGGGATGCCTCCCCCTCGGGATGACTGGCCCGCCGCTGCTCGCTCACCCCTTCTCACCTCTCACTTCTCACCTCTCACTTCTCACTGCTCAGCCATCTCCCTGCGCCCG
Source organism: Gemmatimonadota bacterium (assembly GCA_041499215.1). GTDB lineage: Bacteria > Gemmatimonadota > Gemmatimonadetes > Gemmatimonadales > GWC2-71-9 > JADJOM01. Next base: position 33,676 of record JBGQJV010000004.1, read on the forward strand.
GACCGACATGCGTTTTCCTCACCCGCTCAACCTGATGGTCGGCTGTATTCTGATTGCAGCCGCGCTGTCCTATCTCCTTCCTGCAGGCCAGTTCGAACGGCGCGACGATCCGGCCACCGGCCGCCGCGTGGTCGTGGCGGGGACGTATCACCGCGTGCAACCAGCCCCGGTTCGGCCGTTCGATGCGGTGGTCGCCATTCCCAAGGGGATGGCCGACGCCGGCGCGGTGATCTTCTATGTCTTCCTGGTGGGCGGCGCATTTGCGGTGGTCGAGCGCACCGGCGCCTCGACCCGCCTGGTGCAGGGGCTGGTCGCACGACTGCAGGGGAACGAGACCCTGGTCATCCCGATCACCTGTCTCGCCTTCGGCCTGGGCGGAGGGCTGATCCAGATGCAGGAGGAGCTCATCGCCTTTGTCCCGATGCTGCTGCTCCTCACCCGGCGGCTCGGTTTCAATCCCACCGTCGCGTGTGCCGTCAGCATCGGGGCGGCGGCCGTGGCAGCGGCCTTCAGCCCGGTGAACCCATTCCAGGTCGTGATCGCCCAGAAGGTGGCGGAACTCCAGCCGCATTCGGGTCTCTGGTTCCGCATGGCGTTCCTGCTCCCTGCCATGGTGATCTGGATCTGGGGCACGATGCGGTACGCGAAGAGGACGGCGGTCAGGGCGGGCGGGGCGGAAAAGGCGGGCATGAGTGAATCGCAGTCGGGAGCGCCGGCGCAGCTATCTGCGTCCGCCCCTTCCGCCTCGCCCGCCTCGCCCGCCTCGCCCGCCTCGCCCGCCAGAGACGGGGCCATCCTCCTCGTGGTCCTCGCTACGTTCGTTCTGTTCGTCGTGGGAGCGCAGTCCTGGGGTTGGGAGTTCGAGCAGTTCAGCGCCCTCTTCTTCCTGATGGGTGTCGCTGCCGGACTGATCGGGGGTCTTCGCTTCGCCGGAACCGCCGATGCCTTCGTCGAGGGGTTCCGGTCCCTGGCGTACGCCGCCCTCCTGATCGGCTTTGCCCGCGCGATCTACGTGGTGCTCGACCAGGGTCAGATCGTGGACACCATCGTACAGGGGATCTTCACCCCGATCGCCAGGCTGCCTGTGGTCCTGTCCGCTCTCGGCATGATGGTGCTGCAGGCGCTGGTCCATGTACCGGTTCCGAGCACCAGCGGGCAGGCGGTGCTGACCATGCCGGTGCTGGTGCCGCTGTCCGATCTGCTCGGCCTCGCCCGTCAGGTGACGGTGCTGGCCTACCAGTACGGCGCCGGGCTGTGTGAGCTGCTCACGCCCACCAACGGCGCCCTGATGGCGATGCTCGCGGCCACCGGGGTCAGGTACGAGGAGTGGCTCCGATTCGTGCTCCGCCTGCTCGTCCCCATCGTGGGTTTGGCGGTGCTGGGACTCGTTGCCGCAATCGTCACCGGTCTCAGGTAGCCGCCGTCACGGCGGACTCGAGCCCTGCGGAGAATCGCGGACACCTGTCTCGGTCTTGCCTCCATTGCCCCCCTACCCATTCGGGCAGGTTCGGGGGGTGCGTGCCAAGTGGATGCGCCAGAATAGATTACATTACGAAGCGGTGGCTTTCCCCCGAGAACCGCCTGGCACCAAGGTTGCACCTCCAGCGTTCAGGATGGTGGATCTTTCCGTCCGCCGTTCCGATACAAAGGGGTAGGTATGAGCGAGCTCACGATTCGGGAAATGGAAAATGGCGAGGAATTCGCCGACTGGTTTGCCGACCTCACCCAGCGTGAGGAAGAGGCGACCGGGGATCCGGTGTTCCTTGAGGAGCACTACCTGATCCTGAGCAACGCCATTGGTGACTGGATCGGAGGTCTGCGGTATTACGTGCGTGGTGGCGTGGCCCACGTGCTGGATATCGCGGTCAGGCCGGAGGAACGGCACCACGGTCATGGCCACCGGCTGCTCGAGGCATTCGAGGCGCGCGCCCGGGAGGCGGACGCCCACCTGATCGAGTTCTGGACCGACGACCTGACCGGCGAGGCTGAGCTGCTGGCGTTTGGGTGGACCCGGGTGATGAGGCGGGACGGCTATACCGGTGACCGGACCTGGTACCTGATGGAGAAGCGACTCGACTGATCGGTCTGGCGCGTTGCCGGCCGGACCAGTATTCTTCCAGTCGTCTCACCTAAGTCCTACTGAACTCCTCGGTTACGCGGCCCGGCGTGCACCCGGGCCGCCTTTGGCTGGAAGGACGATTCCTGGCAGATGACCCTCACCGACCTGACCCGGCAATTCTTCACCAAGATCGAGGTGCTCCAGGACCTGGAGGAGACGGTCAGGGAGTTGATGGACCAGCACGAGAAGAAGCGGCCGCTGTGGTTACCGAGCGAGCTGCTGGGGCCCAAGCCCGGGGAGGATCCAGAGCGGCACCTGACCGAGCTCCGCCGCCGGGCGGCCGGGATTCCGGACTCGGCCAGGGCGGCCCTGGCGCTCAACATGCTCACCGAAGAAGGGCTGCCGCATTTCCACCGGCTGCTCGCAATCTATCTCGGCGACGCGAGCCACTGGCGGGAGTGGAACAACCTGTGGACCGCCGAAGAGGATCGTCACGGAGCGGTGCTGCACGACTACGTGCGTGACGCGCGGATCCTCAACCAGACCCGGCTCGAGGAGATGCAGTTCAGCTACCTCAGGAGCGGGTTCCAGCCGGATTGGGACAAGGACCCCTATCGGGTCTTTGCCTACACCACCCTGCAGGAGCGGGCCACCCAGCAGTCGCACTCGGAGACTGGCCGGATCATCGGGGAGTATGAGCCGCTGCTGGCCGAAGTGCTGGGGAACGTGGCCACCGAGGAAGCCCGGCACTTCAGCTTCTACCGCACGATTTTCGAGGAGATCCTCAAGCGCGACCCGGATCAGGCCCTGATCTCCGCGGCTCATATCCTCCCCAGCATCGAGATGCCCGGCCACACGATGCCGGGCTTCCGCGATATCGCCGATGTCATCCGGCGGTCGGGTATCTACGGGCCGCGCGACTACATGCGGATCGTGCAGGAGCAGATCCGCTACTGGAGGATCGATGCTCTCAACGGCCTGAACGAGCTGGGCCGCCGGGCGCAGGAGAAGATCCTGGGAATCCCCGCCCGGCTGCAGCGCATCGCCGAGCACATCGAGACCAAGAGCAAGGCGAAGACCTTCAGTTTCGAAGTGGTCTTCAATCGTGAATTCGCGATGGAGTAGGCCCGCCCGGGCGGCGATCTTCGCCGTCCTGGCGGCTTTGGCCCTGGGCTGCAACAGCGAGAAACGCAAGCGGAAGGCCGCCCAGGCCGCCGAGCACACTCCCCAGGGTAACGCCCAGCTGCTCGGGCGGGAGCTGGCGCAGGTCATCGATCGGGTGATGGCCTACCGCAGCGCCCATCGGGGCCAGCTCCCTGCCTCTCTGCGCCTGGCCGGCATCGACAGCCTGACGCCCGTGTTCAGCCGCGAGTACGCCCGCCAGGGCGGCGATCCCCTCATCACGATCCGCTTCCGCAACCTGACCGGCCGGCAGGTCGCCGGCTGCCGCGGCACCAACATGGTGCTGGAAGACGCGATGCTGCACGAGGGACGATTCGAGGTCACCTGCGAGCTGACCGATGGGGGCCGCAAGGCCTTCACCATCGAGCCGCCACCGCCGCCGGAAGAGAAGGACGACTAGCCGACCGGGCCCCGGTCCGGCAGTGCAGCCCTACCCCGCCTCCGCCATATTCCCTGCATGATCCTGGTGTATCTGAGCCTGGCCGTCCGCGGGATAGTCTTCCTGGTGTTCATCGTGGCGGCAGTGGTGGCGGCCACGCACTGGGCGGTGAAGCACAAGCATCTGCAGCCCTTCGGACCACTCCCGCGGGCGGTCCGCCGGATCGGTGATCCGCTCACTAAGCCGTTCGAGCGCCGGCTCTACCGGAGCGGCGGCAACCCGGCCAACGCCCCCTACCTGTTCTTCTGGGCGACGCTCATCGGCGGCCTCGCCGCAATCGCCCTGGTGGAGTGGGTGATCGGCATGGTGGTCTCGCTCGGCTCGAGCGCGGCGGCGGGACCCCGAGGGCTCTTGATCTTCGTGGTCAACGCGGTCTTCTCGGTGCTGATGCTCGCGTTGTTCGTGCGGGTCATCGCCTCCTGGATCGGGGCCTCCCCCTACTCGAAGCCGATGCGGGTGGTGCATGGACTCACCGACTGGCTGCTGGATCCGCTTCGCAGGTTGATCCCGCCGCTGGGCGCGTTCGATCTCAGCCCGCTGGTGGCGTACCTGATGCTGTCGCTGGCACGGTGGTTTGTGCTCGGGCTGTTATGAGTTCGAAGTTCGAAGTACCGAGTTCCAAGTAGATCCAGCCATGTCGCCCTGGAACTTGGAACCCGGAACTTGGAACTTCCTCAGGGAGGTCGACGGAGGGATCCGACTCGCCGTCCATGTCCAGCCCCGGGCTTCGCGCACGGAGATCGACGGACAGCACGGCAACGCGCTCAAGATCCGGGTCGCGGCGCCTCCGGTAGATGGGGCGGCCAACGAGGCCCTAGTTCGGTTTCTCGCGGAAGTCCTCGATCGGCCGCGCTCGGCAGTGCAATTGACCGCCGGGGCAGGTTCCCGGCGGAAGACGGTCGAGGTGACTGGAATCGGGGCGATCGAGGCCGCCCGCAGGCTCGGACTTGGCGGGTCCGCCGACCGAGGTTAGTATTTTCGCAGGGACAATTGAGGTCGTGGTGCTTTGCGCCTATTGCAGCCACGTTAAACAAGTGCTAAAACGGCCGTACCCCCGGGTGCCGTTGCGCAACCCGGGGGATTTCGCGTTTGGTGGCCGTTGGCCGTCGGCCGTTGGCGGCTGGGAGGAATGGAATGAACTGGTGTTTGCCTCTACCGATCCTGTTCGGTCACCGCGACCGCCAACGGCCAATGGCCAACGGCCTGCTGAAGGCTGATGGCTGATGGCTACCTTCGACCGCGCCTCCCGCCTGGCCCTGCTGCCGCATCTGCTCGAGGAGCGCATCCTGCTGCTCGACGGCGCCATGGGCACCATGATCCAGACCCATCGCCTGGCCGAGGCCGACTACCGGGGCGAGCGGTTCCGGGAGTGGCCCCGGGACCTCAAGGGCAACAACGATCTGCTGAGCATCACCCGGCCCGAGGTGATTCGCGGCATCCACGCGGCCTACCTCGAGGCCGGCGCGGACATCATCGAGACCAATTCGTTCAATTCCACCGCCATCTCCATGGCCGATTACGGCATGGAGGCGCTGGTCCCCGAACTCAACCGGGCCGCGGCCGCGCTGGCGCGCGCGGAAGCCGACCGGTTCGAGGCCGCGGACCCGTCCCGGCCCAGATTCGTGGCCGGCATCCTCGGTCCTACCAGCCGGACAGCGACGCTCTCACCCGACGTCAACGACGCCGGCATGCGCAACGTGAGTTTCGCCCAACTGGTGGCGACCTATGCCGACGCCACGGCGGAGCTGCTCGAAGGCGGGGCTGACCTGCTGATGGTTGAGACCATCTTCGACACTCTCAACGCCAAGGCCGCGATCTTCGCGATCGAGCGGCACTTCGAAGCCACTGGGGCGCGGGTGCCGGTGATGATCTCGGGAACGATCACCGACCAGAGCGGGCGGACCCTGTCGGGTCAGACGGTGGAGGCCTTCTGGAACTCGGTGTCCCACGCCCGGCCGATCAGCATCGGGCTCAATTGCGCGCTCGGCGCCCGCCAGCTCCGCCAGTATGTGCAGGATCTCTCCCGGGTGGCACCGGTGTGGGTAAGCGTCCACCCCAACGCGGGGCTGCCCAACGCCTTCGGCGGCTATGACGAGACGCCGGAGACGATGGCGGAGACGCTGCGGGAATTCGCCGCCTCCGGACTGGTGAACGTGGTCGGGGGCTGCTGCGGCACCACGCCGGCGCACATCCAGGCAATCGGGGACGCGGTGAAGAGGCTCCCGCCCCGCAGGCGCGCGACCCTGCAGCCCCGCTGCCGCCTCTCCGGCATGGAGCCGCTGACCATCGGGCCGGAAACCAACTTCGTGAACGTGGGTGAGCGGACCAACGTCACCGGGTCGCGCCGGTTCGCCAAGCTGATCCTGGACGGGAACTACGAAGCCGCCCTCGCGGTGGCGCGCCAGCAGGTGGAGAACGGCGCCCAGATCCTCGACATCAACATGGACGAGGGGATGCTGGACTCGGAAGCGGCGATGGTGAAGTTCCTCCGCCTCCTCGCGGGTGAGCCGGACATCGCCCGGGTCCCGGTGATGGTCGACAGCTCGCGCTGGTCAGTGCTGGAGGCCGGTCTCGCCAATCTTCAGGGCAAGGGGGTGGTCAACTCCATCAGCCTGAAGGAGGGGGAGGCGGCTTTCCTGCGGCAGGCCGAGCTGGTGCGCCGCTACGGGGCCGCGGTGATCGTCATGGCCTTCGACGAGCAGGGCCAGGCCGACAGCGTGGAGCGGAAGGTGGCCATCTGCGAGCGAGCCTACCGGCTGCTGACCGAACGGGTGGGGTTCCCGCCCGAGGACATCATCTTCGACCCGAACATCTTCGCCATCGCCACCGGCATCGAGGAGCACAACGGCTATGCCGTGGCCTACCTCGAGGCGGTGAAGCAGCTCAAGGCGCGCCTCCCCCATACGCTGGTGAGCGGTGGCGTGTCGAACATCTCCTTCTCCTTCCGGGGCAACGACCCGGTCCGCCAGGCCATTCATTCGGTGTTCCTGTACCATGCCATCAAGGCCGGCATGGACATGGGGATCGTGAACGCGGGCCAGCTGGCGATCTACGACGACATCCCCGCCGATCTGCTCGAGCGGGTCGAGGACGTGGTACTCAACCGGCGGCCGGACGGAACCGAGCGGTTGCTGGAGATCGCCGAGCGCTACCGGCGGAGCGAAGGCGGTGAGCGGGCAGCCAAGGCGGAGGCGGAGTGGCGGGCCCTCCCGGTGGATGAGCGGCTGTCCCACGCGCTGGTCGAGGGCATCGACACCTGGATCGTGGAGGACACCGAGACCGCACGCCAGCAGGTCGCCCGGCCGATCGAGGTGATCGAGGGCCCCCTGATGCGGGGCATGAACGTGGTGGGCGACCTGTTCGGCGCCGGCAAGATGTTTCTGCCCCAGGTGGTGAAGAGCGCCCGGGTGATGAAGAAGGCCGTGGCCCACCTGATCCCGTTCATCGAGGCGGAAAAGGCGGCCAATGCCGACACCCGGAGCAAGGGCAAGCTGGTGATGGCCACCGTCAAGGGCGACGTGCACGACATCGGCAAGAACATCGTGGGCGTCGTGCTGCAGTGCAACAACTACGAGGTGGTCGACCTGGGTGTGATGGTGCCCTGCGCGAAGATCCTGGAAACCGCGCGCCGACTCGGGGCCGACGCGATCGGGCTGTCGGGGTTGATCACCCCGTCGCTCGAGGAGATGACGGTCGTGGCGGGGGAGATGGAGCGTGAGGGGTTCCGGATCCCCCTCCTGATCGGCGGAGCGACCACCTCCCGGGCCCACACCGCGGTGAAGATCGCCCCGAAGTACTCCGGCCCGGTGGTGCATGTGCTGGACGCTTCGCGCGCGGTGGGTGTCACCAGCAGGCTGCTGAGCGACACGCTGCGCGACGACTTCGTCGAGCAGGTGCGGCGGGAGTACGCGGTGCTGCGGGAAGAGCGGGGCGAGCGTGACGCCGGCGACCGGCAGATCACCCTGGCCGAGGCCCGGGCCAACCGGCTGGTTCCGGCGTGGACCCCGGCTCCGAAACCGGGCTTCCTCGGGGCGCGGGGTCTCGACCGCTATCCGCTGGCCGAGCTGGTGGACCGGATCGACTGGACCCCGTTCTTCCAGGCCTGGGAGCTGGCGGGTCACTACCCCGCCATTCTGAACGACCCGGCGGTGGGAAAGACCGCACGGGCGCTGTTCGACGATGCCCGCCGCCTGCTCGACCGGATCTTGCGGGAGAACCTGCTCACCGCCCAGGCCCGCTTCGGCTTCTTCGCCGCCGCGAGTCAGGGCGACGACATCCTGCTCTATCAGGATGAGACCCGAAAGGCGATCCAGGCCACGGTTCATAGTCTCCGGCAGCAGACCCGCAAGAGCACCGGCCGGGCCAACCTGGCCCTGGCGGACTTCGTCGCGCCGGCCGACACCGGAGTCCCCGACTATATCGGCCTGTTCGCGGTCACCACCGGCCACGGATTGGACCGGCTGGTCGCCGGCTTCGAGGCCGCGCATGACGACTACAACGCCATCCTGGCGAAGGCGCTGGCCGACCGCCTGGCGGAGGCGTTCGCCGAGCGGCTGCACGAGCGGGTGCGGCGCGAGTTCTGGGGCTACGCTCCGGCCGAGGCCCTCGACAACGCCGCCCTGATTCACGAGAAGTACCAGGGCATCCGCCCCGCCCCGGGTTATCCGGCCTGCCCCGATCACACCGAGAAGGGGACCCTCTTCTCGCTGCTCGATGCGGAGGCCTGCGCCGGCATGCAGCTCACGGAGAGCATGGCGATGCTCCCCGCCTCTTCGGTCAGCGGCTACTTCTTCTGGCGGCCGGAGAGCCAGTACTTCGGCGTCGGCCGCGTGGGGAAGGACCAGGTGGAGGACTACGCCGTGCGGAAGGGCTGGACCCTCGCGGAGGCAGAGCGGTGGCTGGCCACGAATCTCGGGTATTCGCGATGAGTTCCGCGTTCCGGGTTTCGAGTTCCGAGTGGGGGAGGTATTCAGACTGCGGCTCGGACCACCGGTCCGTCCCCGGGACAACTCGGAACTCGGAACTCGGAACTAAGTCCCAATGCCTACCCTCAGAGATCTGCTCGCCGACGGCAGAACCCACGTGTTCGACGGCGCCATGGGCACCATGCTCTATGCCCGCGGCGTCTTCCTCAACGTGTGTTACGACGAGCTGTCGCTCAAGCAGCCGGACCTCATCCGTGACATACACCGGGAGTATGTGCGGGCCGGCGCGGAGCTGCTCGAGACCAACACCTTCGGAGCCAATCCGGTGAAGCTGGCCACCCACGGGCTGGCCGGCGACACCGAGCGGATCAACGCCGCGGCCGCGAGGCTGGCTCGTGAGGCTGCCGGCGACCGGGCCGCCGTGGCCGGCGCCATCGGCCCGCTGGGGATCCGGATCGAGCCGTTCGGCGAGACCTCCCGGGACGAGGCCCGTGCCGCCTTTACCCGGCAGGTCGACGGACTCCTCGAGGGCGGCGTGGACGGCTTTATCCTCGAGACCTTCAGCGACGTGGACGAGCTCCGCGCCGCGTTCGAGGCGGTCCGGAGCCGGACCGACCTGCCCATCATCGCCCAGATGACCGTGGGCACCGATGGCAAGACCTACTACGGCACCGAGCCGGCCACCTTCGGCCCGGCGCTGCAGGCGATGGGCGCCGATGTGGTCGGGGTCAACTGCTCGGTGGGACCGCACGGGGTGCTGGAAGTCGTCGAGCAGCTCGCCAAGGTCGTGACGGTGCCGATCTCCGCCCAGCCCAACGCGGGCCTGCCACGCGACGTAGGCGACCGCAAGATGTACATGGCCAGCCCGGAGTACATGGCGGAGTACGGCCGGCGGATCGTGGAGGCGGGCGCGCGATTCGTCGGCGGCTGCTGCGGCACCACACCGGACCACATCAAGGCGTTGACCGGATTCGTCAAGAGTGTGGCGCCGCGACATCGGGTCGGTTTCGCGGCCGCCCCGGCGACCGCGAAAATGCTCGATCCGGTGCCGCTGGCGGAGCGATCCGCCTTCGGCGCCAAGCTGGCCCGGCGGGAGTTCATCACCACGGTGGAGATCGTCCCGCCCAAGGGCGTGGACCCGGCCCCGATGTTCGATCAGGTGCGGGAACTCAAGGCCGCCGGGGTGGACGCGGTGAACGTGCCGGACGGGCCCCGGGCACAGAGCCGCATGGGCGCGTTGCTGAGCGGGCTGCTGATCCAGCGCGAAGTAGGGCTCGAGTCGGTGGTGCATTACGCCTGCCGTGACCGCAACCTGTTGGGCATGCTCTCTGACCTGCTCGGCGCCGCCGCGAGCGGGATCCGCAACCTGCTCATCGTCACCGGAGATCCGCCCAAGATGGGGCCCTACCCGGACGCGACGGCGGTGTTCGACATCGACAGCATCGGGCTCACCAATCTGGTGAGCCGGCTCAACCGCGGACTCGATCCGGGCGGCAACGCGCTCGGCGGCACCACCCGGTTCGTGATCGGGGTCGGGGTGAACCCCGCCTCGCCCGACCCCGAGCGGGAACTGAAGCGCTTCGGCTGGAAAGCCGAGGCGGGCGCCGAGTTCGCGATGACCCAGCCGGTGTTCGACCTGGACCAGCTCGATCGGTTTCTGAAGCACACCGAATCCTTCCGAGTGCCGATCATTGCCGGCATCTGGCCTCTGGTCTCGCTCCGGAACGCCGAATTCCTGGCCAACGAGGTGCCGGGCGTCACCGTGCCGCCCGCTATCCTCGATCGGATGCGGGTGGCTTCGGCAAAGGGCAAGGAAGCGGGTCTGGCGGAAGGAGTGCGAATCGCGCGGGAGATGGTGGCGGCGGCGCGCTCGCGGGTTCGAGGCATCCAGGTGGCAGCGCCGATGGGGAGAGCCGGAGTGGCCCTGGAGGTGATCCGGCCGTAGGGGGCCGCACAGCTGTGCGGCCCCTACGGGCCGTCAGCGCGCATCATTCCGCCCGCAGCCGGTACCCCACCCCGGTCTCGGTCTGGAGCAGTCTCGGCTGGGTCGGGTCGCGCTCGAGCTTGTGGCGGAGCTGGGTGATGTACACCCGCAGGTAGTGGTTCTGGTTGATCGCATTGACCCCCCACACCTCCTTCAGCAGGTGCCGGTGGGTGAGCACCTTGCCGGCGTGCCGCACGAGGGTCTGCAGCAGCTTGAACTCGAGGGGGGTCAGGTGGACCTCTTCCCCGTCCTTGAACACCTGCCGGTTCACCAGGTCCACCCGCACACCCTGCCCCTCGAAGATCGGCTCGGCCGAGGCGCCGCCGGCCAGCGCCGCGTGGCGCAGCGCCACCCGCATGCGCGCCAACAGCTCCTCCACCCCGAACGGCTTGGTGAGGTAGTCGTCCGCGCCCGCGTCCAGCGCGGCCACCTTGTCCAGTTCCTGCCCGCGGGCGGAGATGACGATGATGGGCGTGGTGGACCACCCGCGGATCTGCCGGGTCACCGCCAGCCCATCGGCATCGGGGAGACCGAGGTCGAGGAGAATGAGCGCCGGGTTGCGGCCGGCGGCCTGAGCCAGTCCCTCACGCGCCGTCGGGGCCTCCACCAATTCGTATTGCTGATTCGCGAGCGCCGCGCGAAGGAAGCGGCGCATCTGGGGCTCGTCCTCGATCAGCAGGACGGTGGGCGCAGTGGAAGGCATGCGCTGAGGAGTGGGCCGTGAGGAGTGAACAGTGAACAGTTTGAACGGTGAACGGCGAACGGCGAACGGTGAAAAGTGTACGGTGTACGGTGGACGGTGAGAAGTGAGAAGTGAGAAGTGAGAAGTGAGATGTGAGAAGTGAGAGGTGAGAAGGTAACAGTGAAACTTCCAGTTGGCTGCCACGGCTGACGGCCAACGTCTCACCCCGCCTCCACCTCCTCCGGGATAGGCAGCGGTGCAGGTCCGGTCAGCGGCAGGGTAAAGCGGAACACTGCGCCACCTCCCGGGCGGTTCTCGGCCCAGATGCGGCCCCCGTGCGCCATGACGATTCCGCGCGAGATCGTGAGGCCAAGCCCCACGCCCTTGCCCGGTAGTGCGTCGCCGCCGCGGTAAAACTTCTCGAATACCCGGTCCTCCTCGCCCGGGGCCAGGCCAGGCCCGCGGTCCGCTACACTGACTGTTACGACACCAGGCCCCGCCGCGGCCGAGATCTCGACCGGACTGCCCGCGGGCGTGTACTTGACAGCGTTTTCCAACAGATTGATAAAGACCTGCTCCAGCAGCACCGCATCGAGCGGCACCAACGGCAGCTCGGTGGGAAGGTGCACCTCCACCGGGTGGTCCGCGAGCCGTTCGCCCAGCCTGATGAGGGCAACGCCCACCGCATCCTCCAGCGGCTGCCATTCCTTCTGGACCTGGAGCGAGCCGGTTTCCACCCGGATCATGTCGAGCAGGTTGCGGATCAGCCGGTTCATCCGCTGGGCCTCTTCCACGATCGAATCCAGCAGCTCGCGCCGGGACTCCGAGCCCATTGCGTCGCCTGACTCCCTGAGGCTGCTCGCCGCCCCGGTGATCACGCCCAGCGGGGTCCGGAGATCGTGTGAGAGCGAGCTCAACAGCGAGGTGCGCAGCCGCTCGGCCTCCACCTCGAGCCTGGCCAGCTGGGTCCGCTCCGACAGGGAAACCCGTTCGAGCGCCACCCCGACCTGCCCGGCGAAGGTTTCCAGCAGGTGTCGTTCGGTCGGCTCCTGGAACCGGCTCAGGTCAGGCGCGGAGACCACCAGGACCCCGACCACCCCGGCGGGACCGGTCAACGGCAGATGCAGCGCGGCGGCACCCGGCAGGGTAGCGGTTCCCGCCCCTGCGATCTCGCCCCGGCGAAAGGCCCAGTCGGCCACGCTCAGTTCCTTCTCGTCTATCACCGGTGCCGGGGCGATGGGCTGCAGCGGCGCCAGGCGCCCGTCGGGGCCGGGGCCCAGCAACTGGGCCGCGCAGCCGAAACTGTCTCCCAGGTGCTTTCGCGCCGCCGACACCACCTGCTCGCGGGTGCGGGTGTCTCCGAGATCACGGCTGAGGGCGTAGAGCGCTGCGGTCCGATGCTCCCGCTCCCGGGCCAGCTGCGCCTGCTCCCGGATGCGCAGGGTGTACCCGCTGATCAGGAGCGCCACCACCAGCATGGTGCCGAAGGTGAGCACGTAGCTCAGGTCCGAGACCGCGAAGGTGAGGTAGGGCGGGACGAACATGAAATCGAACAGCGCGATACTCAGCACCGCGGCCAGCACCGACGGGCCCCGCCCGCAGCGGGAAGCCACGACCATGGCGCCGAGCAGGTAGACCATGGCCACATCGGTGATGCTGAGGCGCCGGAAGATCAGCCACCCGACCAGGGTGCACACCGCCACCGTGGCGAGGGCAAAGCCGTACTCGGCCAGGGGGGCCGGGCGCGGCGCCACCAGCTGGGGCCGCGCCACAGGGCTTTCGCCCGCGTCGCCGGTGATGACGTAGACGTCCACGTCGCCGCTGCCGCGGACCAGCCGTTCGACGGTCGAGCCAAACAGCTTGTCGTGCCAGCGGCTGTGGGAGGGCTTTCCCACCAGGATGCGGGTGACGTTGTGAGCCGCAGCGTATGCCAGGATCTCCTCCGCCACCTTGCGGCCGGGAATCGTCGCGGTTTCGGCGCCGAATTCCTCGGCCAGCTGCAGGGTCTCGATCAAGTGCCGCCGGCCATCGGTGAGTCCGGCCGTCCCCGGAGTCTCCACGTGCAGCACGATCCAGTCGCACTTGAGCGTGGCGGCGATCCTGCGCCCTGCCCGCACCAGTCGCGTGGCGGCCGGCTTTTCACTCACCGTCACCAGCACTCGCTCACCGGCGGGCCAGACCTCGCGGATGCCGTGGTCGCGCATGTAGCCACGCATCTGCGCGTCGACCCGCTCAGCCACCCGGCGAAGCGCCAGCTCCCGGAGCGCGATGAGATTGCCCTTGCGGAAGAACCGGTCCTGGGCGTGCTCGGCCTGTTCCGCCAGATACACCTTGCCCTGCTGCAGCCGCCGGAGCAGGTCC
>JBGQJV010000005.1:0-46735 GCA_041499215.1 Gemmatimonadota bacterium
AAGACAATCCGCTTGCCCAGCCGCTCGAGCGAGCGCACCTCCCGATCCGCTACGGCGTGGGGGTCGGGTTCCACCGACCTGAGCAGGAAGGGCCGCAGGATCCGGAGTTCCAGCAGCCGAGCGCCTCGCACCCGTGGCTCGAGTGCGTGCAAGTAGAGGCGGATGTCGGGCAGCTCGGGCATGGCGGATCGGCTGATGGGTGTCGGGTGTCAGGCGACAAGGCGACAAGGCGACAAGGCGACAAGGCGACGCAAGATGGCTCTGAGAAAGTCTCAAGGTACGGCGCAACCGGCTCTGGCGCGACCACTCGCTGGCACGCATCTTTATACTCTTGTCCCTGCAGCGCGCCGGAGCATTCATGTCGTCCATGAAGCCGATCGTCCCCGAGACCAGCAACGTCCACGTCACCCGCTTCGAGCCGCTGGTGGCGCCGCGGGAGTTGCTAGCCGAGTTGCCGATCGGCCGGCAAGTCGCGACTGTGGTGGTGGATGCCCGGCATACCATTCGCGGTATTCTCTCCGGTACCGATCCGCGGCTGCTGCTGATCGTCGGGCCCTGCTCGATTCACGATCCGGCGGCGGCACTGGACTATGCGCGGCGGCTGGCCGCGCTCCGCACGGAGCTGGCGGATGTGCTATTCCTGGTCATGCGGGTGTACTTCGAGAAGCCGCGCACCACGGTCGGCTGGAAGGGGCTCATCAGTGACCCCCATCTCGACGGCACGCGGGACATGGCGACGGGGCTCCGTATTGCGCGGCGGCTGCTGCTCGAGATCAACGGCCTCGGACTTCCCGCCGCGACCGAGCTGCTCGGGCCAGTGGTGCCACAGTATATCGCGGACCTGGTGAGCTGGACCGCAATCGGGGCCCGCACCGCGGAATCGCAGACCCACCGTGAGCTGGCCAGCGGCCTTTCCATGCCCGTCGGGTTCAAGAACACCACCGACGGAAACCTGCAGGTGGCGCTGGATGCCATGCAGGCCGCGGGCACGCCGCACACCTTTCTCGGCATGGATGATGATGGCCGCAGCGCCATCATCCACACCACCGGGAACCCGGAGCGCCACCTGGTGCTCAGGGGTGGTGGCGGCCGGACGAATTACGATGCCATCTCCGTGGGCGAAGCCGCGGCGCTGTGCACCGGCCGGGGTCTCCCTGCCCGGGTCCTGGTCGACTGCAGCCACGGTAATTCGAGTAAGGACCACAACCGGCAGCCAGAGGTGCTGCAGGCCGTGGTCGACCAGGTGACCGGTGGCAGCCGGCACATCCTCGGTGCCATGCTCGAGAGTCACCTCCGCGGCGGCAGCCAGAAGCTGGGTCATGGGACGGAAGGGCTGGCCTACGGGGTGTCGATCACCGACGCCTGCATCGATTGGGAAACGACCGAGCAGATTCTGCGGCAGGGGGCCGACCGACTGCGCGCGACAGGCCTCGGGACGCCTGCCCTGCCGCGCCTTGCAACCGGCTCGTAGGTCCGGGTACTCGTCTTCTCCGGGGCGGATCGGCGACGATCCGCCCCGCCTGTTCCCCCCTGAGTCCCGGGCGCGGCGGCCGGGATTGGGAGTCTTCACCCTTCATTCATCAGGGCTTCGGCCCCGCGGCGCCATCGTGAGGCGTGCCACCCATGGAGGTGGATCATGTGGCGCGACTCCCTGCTCCGCCGATATGTCGCCCTCGGCCTGAGCCTGAGCTTCTCCCTCCAGGTGAGCGGTTGCACCAGCTGGCAAGCGCAGACCCGTCCTCCCACCGAAGTCCTGACCACGAAGTCCTACACCTCGGTTCGGGTTACCAGGCTCGACGGCACCCGGGCCCTGGTATACAACCCGCGGGTCGTGAACGACACCCTCGTCGGATTCCCCTTGCCCGAGACCGAGAAGTTCCGGGGTGATCCGGTGAGCATCCCCGCGACTGAGATCAGATACCTGGAGGTCAACAAGACGGATGCGGGCAAGACCATCCTGCTGGTCGCGGGCGTGGGCCTGGTCCTGGTGCTGATCGCGGCGGCGGCGTCCGCGGCCTCAGACCTTGGTGGTGGAGGGCAGGACACCATGCCCATATCCTGCCCGATGCTCTACAGCTGGGACGGAGCAGGGTGGCGGCTCGACTCCGGCACCTTCAGCGGGGCGGTGATGCCCGCCCTGGAACGCACGGACGTCGACAACCTGGTCTACGCCCGGCCGGAGCAGGATCGGCTGCGGCTCAGGGTGGCGAACGAGCAGGGGGAAACAGACTACATCGACGCCCTCTCACTGGTGGCGGTCGATCATGCGCAGGGTGTGGACGTCCTGCCGGACGGGATAGGGTCCGGCATCCACGTCGTGAGCGACCCCATCTCGCCGGTTCTGGCGAGAGATGACGCAGGCCGTAATCTGACCGAACGGATCGGTACCGCCGACGGCCTTGTGTGGGAGTCCGTGATCCGCCTGCGCGATTCTTCCCGGGTTCAGGATCGCCGCGACGGGATCGAGCTGGCGTTCACCCGCCCCGCGGGAGCGGATTCTGCCCTCCTGGTGTTCGAAGGCAGGAACAGCCAATGGGCGGCGTTCCTACTGTACCGGTTGGTTCATGCCTGGGGTGGCGGGAGTGAGGATTGGTATCTCCCCGAGACGTCCGCCGAGGCTGCCGCTCGTGTGGCTCCAGTGGTTGCGGAAGGCGGGCCGATCACCATTCTGGTGCGGGTGAACGGTGACTGGCAGCCACGCGGGCAGATCCGGGAGATCGGTCCGGAGGTTGCCAAGCGGGTGGCGGTTCCGCTCGACCTTACCGGCGTCGGTGGTGATCGGGTCGAAATCCGGCTCGAGTCGGTCCCCAACTTCTGGCAGATCGACTACCTGGCGTTGGCCGCGAAGGCAGATGACCGGGTGCAGGTACAGGACGTCCCGTTGGCCAGCGCGATCCGTCAAGACGGGGCCGACGTCCGCAGCGCACTCGTCGAGGTGGATGGCTCCCGCCTGGTGCTGGAACGGGGAGACAGGACCGAAATCACGGCGGTGACGCCCCCGGTTCCCAGCGGACTGGTCCGGTCCTACCTGGTCCGGACGACGGGGTGGTACCGCATTCACGGCGGAGTAAAGGTCGCTGCGGATACGGCCCTGCTCAGGGCGGTGGCGGGACCTGACGGGCCGGCTGTCGTGGCGGTTCAGCTGGCGAATGACGCCCTGGCCAGGCTGCACTGACCAGGCCAAGCGGGAGCGGAAGATTGGGGGCGGGCCCGCAGGGTCCGCCCCTCCGCTTTTCTCCATTCCAGGCGCCTGGAGGGGTCGAGCGGACACCGCGGAGGAGCGGGGCCGGCCGGCGGCGTGAGACGAATGAAGGCGGTCCCGGCATCCGGTGACGAAGCGACGTCAGGATCTCGGGACGACCGCCTTGCCGAGCCTCGAACTGATCTCCGGCAGCAGGCTGCCGAGCACGATGAGCATTCCTCCCATCCACTGCGGTCCCGTGAGCCGGTCACCGGTGATCAGCATGCTGGTGAGCGCCGCGATAACCGGCTCGAGGGTGTACACCAGGGCGGTGTAGGTGGGAGACAGCGTCTGCTGGGCGGCGAGCTGAAGGCGAATGGCGACAACACTCGCCAACACGGCCTCATACCCGATCATCCCCAGGAGGAGCGGGGTGGGATCGAGCCTCGGGCGTTCGATCAGCGGGGTGGCGAGGGTGGTAAGCACGGCGGACACCACGATCTGCGTCATCATCAGCCGCTCCACCCGGAACCGGCGGGCGAATGAGCCGGTGGCGACCATGTGGGCCGCGAAGCATACGGCGCAGAGGAGGGTGAGGAGGTCGCCAATGTTGGGCCCACCGCCCAGGTCCCCCGGCCGGGTCAGCAGCGCCATGCCGGTGAGCGCAACCGCCAGGCCCGCGCCGGCCAGGCGTTCGGGGAGGGTACGGTAGACCAGGAGGACAATGAGGGGAACGAAGGGGATGTACAGCGCGGTGATGAAGCCCGATCGGCTCGCGGTGGTGAGATTGAGCCCAATGGTCTGGGTGGCGAAGCCGAGCGACAGGAGGAGGCCGAGGATGGCGCCGTAGCGCCACTCCTCGCGGCTGGTGCCGCGGAGAGCAGGAAACAGGATCACCGTGGCGACGAGGAACCGCGCGGCGGTGAAGGCCATCGGAGTCGCATCGTGCAGTGCGACTTTGGTCAGGGGAAAGGCGGCTCCCCAGATGAGACAGGTGGCCCATAGCGCGAGGATGGCCTGGCGACGGGTCATCCCGCCAGGGCCTCGGCCGGCAGCAGCACCTCCCGGAGGTAACGTCCGGTGTGCGACTCCGCCGCCCGGGCTACCTGTTCCGGCGGGCCTTGCACCACCACCCGGCCACCGGCGTTCCCCGCCTCGGGGCCGAGATCTATCACCCAGTCCGCCCGCTTGATCACATCGAGGTGATGCTCGATGACCAGCACGGTGTGGCCGGCGTCTACGAGGCGATCCAGGACCTGAATGAGGATACGGACATCGTCGAGGTGGAGCCCGGTGGTGGGTTCGTCGAGGATGTAGAGCTTGCGGCCGGTCCGCTTGCCGGACTGGGCCAGTTCGCGGGCGATCTTGAGCCGTTGGGCCTCGCCCCCCGAAAGCGTCGTCGCCGGCTGGCCGAGGCGGAGGTAGCCGAGCCCGACCTGCTGGAGATGCCACAGGGCCTGGCCCAGCCGGGGCTGATGGCGGAACCGGCGGATGGCCTCGTCCACGGTGAACTGCAGCACGTCGGCGATCGAGCACCCCTGGATCTTCACGTCGAGGACGTCGCGCCGATAACGGGTGCCACCGCAGGTCTCACAGGGGACGTAGACGTCCGCCAGAAAGACCATCTCGACCATCACGGCTCCGGCGCCCTCGCAGGTCTCGCACCGTCCGCCGGGCATATTAAAGGAGAACGAGGCCGCGGTGAGCTTCCGGCGCCGTGCCTCGGGCTGGGCCGCGAAGAGTTCGCGGATGTCGTCGAAGCCTTTCACGTACGTAACAGGATTGGACCGGGGCGTCCGGCCGATCGGCGACTGGTCGACCAGCAGGACGTCCTGCAGATGTTCGACCCCCTTCAGCTCACGCACGGCGCCGACGGTCTCGCCCAGATGTTCCTTGGCGGAGTGGCCCCCGTGGAACCGGGCCTCCAGCTGGCGGTAAAGCACGTCGTGCACCAGGGTGCTCTTCCCCGAGCCGGACACGCCGGTGACGGCGGTGAGTGCGCCGATGGGAATGTCGGCGTCTACATCCTTCAGGTTGTGCAGGGTTGCACCCCGGACCTGGAGCCAGGGGCCCAGCCGGCGGCGGGCACTGGGTACGCCAATGCGCTTCTGGCCCGAGAGATACTGCCCGGTGAGCGTATCGGTCGCGCCCGCCACCGGCCCGGCGTACACCACTTTCCCGCCATGTTCCCCGGCGCCCGGACCGAGCTCCAGCATGAAATCGGCGTGGCGGATGGCGGCGAGATCGTGCTCCACCACGACTACGGTGTTCCCCTGGTCGCGGAGCCGTTCGAGCAGGGCCAGCAGTCGGTCGATGTCACGAGGATGCAGGCCGATTGAGGGCTCGTCCAGGACATAGAGAGCGTCGACCAGGTTCGAGCCCAGGGCGTTGGCCAGCGCGATGCGCTGGGCCTCCCCACCCGACAGGGTGCGGGTGAGCCGGTCGAGGGTCAGGTAGCCGAGGCCCACGTCCCTCAGGAAGTCGACGCGCTGGGCGAGCTGGTCCAGGATCAGCTGTCCCACCTGTCGTTCGAACTCGCTGAGCTCGAGTGTGTGGAGCCAGGCCTGCAGCTCATCGACCGGCCGGGCCGCTACCGCGGCGATGGTCTCACCCCCGATCCGAACGGCCAGCGCCTGCTCGTTGAGCCGGGTCCCACCGCAGCCGGGGCAGATCTTGGCCAACTGGTACTGTCTCAGGAAGACCCGGATGTACTGCTTGTAGCGCTTCTCCTCGAGTCCCTTGAGGAAGGGGAAGATGCCGATGTACCGGCCATGCCGGCCGTGGAGCAGCTCCCGCTGTTCCCTTGGCTTGAGCCTGGACCAGGGCTTCTCGGGATCGATCCCCAGCTTCTGCGCGGTGCTCTGCAGCAGGCGGCGCCGGGTCTCGTAGCGCGGCTTGGTCCACGGGTCGATGGCGCCGCCGGCGATGCTGCGCGACGGATCGGGGACGATGAGCGACTCGTCATATTCCAGCACCGCACCAAACCCATTGCAGCCGGAGCAGGCCCCGCGGGGGTTGTTGAAGGAGAACAGCGCCGGGGTGACGGTGACCGCGGGCGTGTCGCAGCGGGAGCAGGCCGGCCGCTCGGTAAAACGGAGCCGGCCATGGTCGTGCAGGGCGACGGCGATCCCTTCTCCTTCGGCGAAGGCGGTGGAAAGCGCCTCGGTGAGCCGGTCGCGCGAGTCGGCGCCGCCGGCCAGACGGTCGACGATCACCAGCAACTCGCCGGTGGCGGCAAGGTCGAGTCCGGAGGGGAGTTCCTCGAGGTGCCGGGGTTCGCCGTCGGCCAGGATCCGCACGAATCCGAGCGCGCCCAGATTCTCCACGATGGCGGCATGACTCTGACGTGCCGAGGCCGGGAGCGGAAACGCGACCTGCAGCTTCCCGCTGACCGTGTGCAGCACGTCATCGGTGGCCGATTGGGGAGTGTCGCGCCGGACCGGCGAGCCACAGACCCGGCACTGCTGCCGGCCGACCCGGGCCCACAGGAGCCGGAGATAGTCGTAGATCTCGGTAGCGGTGCCGACGGTGGAGCGGCTTGAGACGGTGGGGTTGCGCTGCTCGATGGCGACCGCGGGCGCGATTCCCTCCAGCCGGTCCACCAGCGGCTTGGGCATCCGTTCCAGGAACTGCTTGGCGTAGGTGGAGAGCGATTCGATGTAGCGCCGCTGTCCCTCGGCGTAGAGGGTATCAAACGCGAGCGAGCTCTTGCCGGACCCGCTGGGTCCGGTCACCACAATCAGGGACCGGTGCGGCAGCTCGACCGTGATGCCCTTCAGGTTGTGCTGGCGCGCGTTGACGATGCGGATGGTACGATCGGCCATGATCGGGGGAAGATAAACGTTCCGCGTTCCACGTTCCGCGCGGGGGCCGCACAGCCGCGCGGCCCCACACCTGGAACTTGGGACGCGGAACTCTCTGTCGGTCTGCCATCCCGGGAGGTTAGATTCCCGCCGTCATGGCTTCCGTACTCACCCCCCGCCTCCTGCTCCGCGGTTTCTTCGTTTTCGTTGGTATTTCCATCCTGGGGTACGCGGGCGTCCTGCTGTACGGTGACAACCTTCCGGCATTCATTGATGCGCTGGGCCACATCCACTGGCAATGGATCCTGGTGGGGCTCGGGCTCGCCTCGATGGACTGGTTCGGCGGGGGAATGCGCAACTGGGTGCTGGTGCGCCACGTGCACCCGAACCCGCCGATCGGCGGGATGATCCTGTCCGGCGGCATGGGGGCCTGGGCCGCCTACCTCACGCCGCTCAACTCGGGCGCGGGCCCGATGATGATCTACGCCATGCGGCGCGCCGGTGTGCCACTGCCGGTCGCGGTCACGACCACGCTGATGTCGTTCATCGCAACGGTGCTGTTCTTCGCGCTCGCCGGTCCCCTGGCCATTTCGCTGGGTGCGGGTAAGTCACTCGGCCACCACGGCAACGTCCTGGGACTCACGCTGTACGATCTGTTCCTGGGCAGTCTGGGCCTGTTCGTCAGTATCGGGGTGGTGCTGGTCGTCGTCATCGTCTTTCCGGGTCTGGCGCGGGACTGGCTGCACCGGGTGGCGGTCCGGCTCTCCCGCCGCAGCCAACGGGTGGCCGACCGGATCGAGGGGCTCACCCAGGGCATCGACGAGGCGCACAAGAGCGTGCTCGCCTTCAACAGCCCGAGAGGGTGGCTGGCGCTGTTCTGGGCCACGGTCCTTTCGGGACCCTCCCACGCGAACAAGCTGCTGGCCGGCTACGTTGCGCTCCGGGCGGTGGGAATCCACGCCCACTTCGTCGACGTACTCCTGGTACAGACGCTCATCACCTTTCTGCTGTACTTCGCCCCGACGCCCGGGGCGTCAGGGATCGCCGAACTGCTTTCGACCGCGGTAATGTCCTCGGTGTATCTGCCGCGCGAGTTGGGCCCGCTATACACGCTCATCTGGCGCTCGATCCTGGCATATTTCACGCTCGCGTTCGGGTTCGTGGTGTTCTCGCGCTGGGTGCACGGCAGGTTCAAGGCTCAGCGCGCACTCGACGAGGAGGAGTTGCTGGACGAGGGGGCGGGAGCGCGCGCGTGAGCACGGACTCGGCGCTGGAATCGGACGAGAAGGGATACGACGCGGCGTTGATGCGTCGGCTCCTGCGGTACGTCGCCCCGTACCGCAGGACGGCCGTGCTGGCGCTCCTCCTGCTGCTGGGGACCGCGGGGCTCACCCTGGTGGGCCCGGCCCTTACTCAGCGGGCGCTGGACGTCGCGGTCCCGGCCGGAGACATCGCGATGCTGCGCCGGCTGGCGCTGCTGTTCCTGGCCGCGCTGCTGCTCGAGTTCCTGTGCGACTACGGTCAGGCATATCTGACCGCGTGGATGGGCCAGCGGGTGATGGCGGACCTGCGTCTGACGGTGTTCTCCCATCTGCAGCGGCTCAGCGTGGCCTACTTCGACCGGCACCCGGTTGGGCGGCTGATGACCCGCGTCACCTCGGATGTCGAGACTCTCAACGAGTTGTTCTCCTCGGGCGTGGTGACGGTGTTCGGCGACCTGTTCACCCTGGCCGCCATCGTGGTGATGATGCTGGTGGTCGACTGGCGCCTGGCGCTGGTGGCGTTCGCGGTGATTCCGCTGATGATTCTTGCCGCGGTCACCTTCCGGCGGCACGTGCGGTCGTCGTTCAGCGACATCCGGGTCAGGCTGGCGCGGCTGAACGCGTTCCTGCAGGAGCACCTGACCGGGGTGCGGGTGGTCCAGCTGTTCGGCCGGGAAGAGGCCGAGTCGCGGGCCTTCGGCCAGGTGAACCGGGAGCACCTGCAGGCCCATCTCCGCTCCATCACGGTCTACGCGGTCTTCTTTCCAGTGGTGGAGTTCCTGACCACTGTGGCGCTGGCGCTATTGTTGTGGCGCGGTGGGGCGCGGGTGCTCGACGGGACGCTTACCGTAGGGGTGCTGGCGGCGTTCATCCAGCTTACCCGGCGGTTCTTCCAGCCGCTGCAGGACCTGTCCGAGAAATACAACCTGCTGCAGAGCGCCATGGCCTCCTCGGAGCGGATCTTCCGGCTGCTCGACACGGAGCCGACGGTGAAACCAGCGGCACGTCCGCTCCGCCTTGCAAAACCGGTGCGGGGCGAGGTGGTGTTCGAGGATGTGTGGTTCAGGTACAGCGTCCCGAATTCCGAGTTCCGAGTTCCGAGTTCAGGCGATCCAACCCGGAGCGCGGAACGGGGAACGGGGAACGAGCGGCGCGACGACGGTTGGGTACTTCGCGGGGTCTCGTTCCGCGCGAGTCCCGGCCAGACCATCGCCCTGGTGGGGCATACCGGGGCGGGGAAGACTACCATCATCAGCCTGCTGCTCCGGTTCTACGATCCCGAGCGGGGACGGATCACGGTGGACGGGGTCGATATCCGAGACCTCGATCCGGATGAGCTCCGCGGGCTGATCGGGTTCGTGCAGCAGGACCTGTTCCTGTTCACCGGCGACATCAATCACAACCTGATTCTGGATGCAGCGATCACCCCGGAGCAGGCGCGGGAGGCGGCGCGGCGGGTGGGCGCCGACCGGTTCATTCAGCGGTTGCCGCATGGGTACGGTCACGTGCTGGGGGAGCGGGGACGGTCCCTGAGCGTGGGGGAGCGACAATTGCTGTCGTTCGCCCGGGCACTGGCACGGGACCCCCGTATACTGGTGCTGGACGAGGCGACCAGCTCGGTTGACGCCGAGGCGGAGGCACAGATCCAGGAGGCTGTGGGAGAACTGATGCGGGGCCGGACCAGCCTGGTGGTGGCTCACCGGCTGAGCACTATCCTGCATGCGGACGAGATCTTGGTGCTCCACCATGGCGAAATTCGGGAGCGGGGGACCCACCGGGAGCTTCTGGCTCAGGGCGGATTGTACGAGCGGCTGCACCGGTTGCAGGTCGGGGGGCAGGAGCAGCCGCAGTCGTTGAGCGCGTAAGCCCGTATCGCTTGCGCGCTTACGGGGCTTCGGATACGTTTGCATTCCGGCCTAAACGAGGGCGCCGCGAATGATGGAACTGGAAGTTGCCGGACAGCGTACGCCGATCCCGGCGGGTGAGCTTGTCATCGGGACCGATCCGTCCTGCGGACTCCGGCTGAGCGGCCTCGCGGCCGCGCACGCCGTAGTGCTCGGTATCGGCGAAGGCTCTGTCGCGGTTCGCCGCGTGGGTGATAGTGAAGTGTATTTGAACGGGGTGAGGCTCGGAGCGGAGCCCGCCCCGGTGTTGCATGGTGACAAGATCCAGGTGGGGAGTCACGAGCTCTTTGTCCACGATCCGCGACGCAGCGGAAGTACTCAATTCGTGAGTGCCGGGGATGTGGCGCGCATGGTGGCCGCGACCGCCAAGCCTGGGGGCGGCCCCAAACCGCCGACCGCGGCTACGGGGGGACGACTGGTCTGCCTGACGGACGGACGGGAGTACACCATCGGCTCGACGCCGCTGGTGATCGGGCGGGAAGCGGGCTGCGACATCGTGGTTCCCAATAAGGACGTTTCCCGGCGCCATGCGGAGATCTTCGCGTCGCCACAGGGGTACGTGCTGGTCGACAGCAGCACCAACGGGACCTTCGTCAACGCCGAGCGGGTCGAGGCCCAACGGGTGCTGGCGCGGGCCGACGTGATCCGGATCGGAGACCACGAGTTCCGCTTCTACGCCGACCGGATTCCCGATGTCCCCTCGCTGGTGAATGCTCCGCCGCTCGCTCCCCCTGCCGCTCCATCTCCCGCACCCGCCGCCGCGGCGCCGCCGGTGTTCACCCCGATGCCTCCGATACCCGCGCTGCCGCCGGCCGCGGCGGGTGCGGCGGAGCGACTCTCGCACACCATGCACGGCATGCCGTCGCCCGCCCAGCCACCGGCCCCGGCGCCTGCTCCGGCGCAGCCAGCCAGGCCTGGGGCGAGGCCCGCAAGCGGCACCCCCGCTCTGGCCACGTTCCTGGTGCGGAGCGGCCAGCTCAAGGGCCAGCGACTCACCGTGCGGGTTCCGGTGGTCAACATCGGTCGGGCGGAGTACAACGATCTGGTGCTGCCGGACGACAGCGTAAGCGGGGCCCACGCCAAGCTGCAGCGTCGGGAGGGGGTCTGGGTACTGACCGACAACGAATCGACCAACGGGACCTGGGTCGATGGCGAGCGGGTCAGCGGCGAGACCATGCTGGGTCCCGGGGCGGTGGTTCGCTTCGGCGAGATCTCGGCGATGTTCGAGCCGACCGACGATCACCTCGGCACGGCCTCCGGCTCCGGCACCAAGGTGATGGGTGCCATGAAGCCGGCCGCGCCCCAGCCGGTCGCCGCGCCGCCCCAGAAACCGCCTGCCTCGCCCGGACTGCCACCGTTCTCCGAGCCGGTCTACTCCGGCGGGGCCACGCCTGCGGTGGCACGGCCCGCAATGGAGCCCCCGATCATGGGGCACGACCACGGGATCGCCCGGTCGGCCCGACGCCCGGTGGTCATTACGTCGCCGGAGCCGAAGGGCATGCCCAAATGGGTCATCCCGCTGGTGGTGGTTGTCATTCTTGGGGTGGCCGCCGCCATCCTGCTGACGAGGTAACGGCCTCTCGTGCGTTTCTCCTGCGCGGCCCGCACCGACACCGGCATCGTCCGGTCCGGGAACGAAGACAACTACCTGATGCTTGCCGACCGTGGCGTTTTTGTGGTTGCCGACGGAATGGGCGGGCACGCGGCGGGTGAGGTAGCGAGCGAGATGGCAGTCAGGATCATCTCCCGCGAGCTGGGAACCCTGCGCGGTCTCACCGACGACCAGGCCGGCGAACGGATGCGGCACGCCATCATCGAGGCGAACGCCGCGATCTTCGACCGCACTCTCACCGAGCACGACAAGCGCGGCATGGGCACCACCACGACGGTGCTCATCCTCCTGCCGCACCGGTACCTGGTCGGGCAGGTGGGGGACAGCCGGGCCTACCTGCTGCGCGACGGGCGGTTCCTCCAGGTCACCAAGGACCACTCCTACGTACAGGAGCAGGTCGACCTGGGCCTGCTCACCCCGGAGCAGGCACGGGTCCATCCCTACAGCAACGTGATCACCCGTTGCATCGGGGCCAACGCCGAAGTGGTGCCGGACATCTACTTCGGACATCTGCGGGCGGGGGACGTGCTGCTGCTGGCCTCGGACGGCCTCACCGGGATGCTGGAGGACGAGCAGCTGGCTAGCATCCTTGGGGGTGATGGCGGCCCGCAGAATTGGGTGGACAAGCTGATCAACGAAGCGAACCGGCGGGGCGGGCTCGACAACATCACCGCGATCATCATCCGGATCGAGCCCGAGGTAGCGGCCGAGGTGACCAACCCGGCGCTGCCGGCGTCGCCCAGGCGGTAAGGGCGGGAAGGGCGGAAGGGAGGAGGATTATCCCGAGTGGCCTGGTGAACGGGGGATTCCCTGAGGTCGACCGAGGGATCCATCGCTTCGCTCGGGGATGACACGTACTCGCTCCCGCATTCCCGCCTTTTCCGCCCCTTCCGCCGTCCAGTCCTGAAACACATCCTGTCGGCCCGGCGTACTCCCGCCATGAATCTGGCTGCCATCTCATCCGTGAGCATCGGTCTCGAGACCCTGCGGGCCAATCCGCTCAGAACGGTGCTGTCCACACTCGGGATCATCATCGGGGCCGCTTCGCTGGTGGCGGTGCTGGCCCTGGGGGACGGCCTGGAACGATATGGCCGACAGCAGCTGGAGCAGACCACGGATCTGCAGTCGGTGGTCATCCAGCCCCGCACCGCGCAGTTCATCGACGGCCAGTCATTCCCGATCGAGGGCTACCCGGTGTTCAGTGCTGCCGACGCCGACTCCCTGCTGCACGCGATACCCGAGTCCCGGGGGATCGCGATCACTCTCACCGGTCAATCACCGATCGGCGGGCTCGCGACGGACTCGGTCTCCGTGATGGTCGTCGCCACGCTGTCGAGCGCGGCCGAACTGTTCGACATGAAGCTCGCCGCGGGCCGATACTTCTCCGCCGAAGAGGCCCGATCGAACGCGCCCGTGATCGTGCTGAGCCACGGCCTGGCGGGGCGGCTCACGGGTGGGGCGGCCGAATCGGCCGTCGGCAGCGCGGTTCGACTGAGGGGGCGGGAGCGGAGGGTCGTAGGAGTGCGCGCCAGGCTCGAGAACGAGACGGGTGGGACAGCATACGTTCCGCTCGAAGCCGTCACGGACGCACTGGCGCCGACGCCCCGGCCGCGCGCCCCCGAGCTGGTGCTGCAGGCGCGGAGCGTCGAAGCAGTGGCCGCGGTGCAGCGTGGAGCCGAGGCCTGGCTGGCGGCGCGTTACGGCGACTGGAAGCGGATTGCCCGGGTGACGGCCAACCAGGCCAGAGTGGCTCAGGCCTCCCAGGCGATCCTGGTGTTCAAGGGCTTCATGGGGGCGATCACCGGGATCTCGCTCCTGGTGGGTGGAATCGGCATCATGAACGTATTGCTGGCCTCGGTGACCGAACGCACCCGGGAAATCGGGATCCGCAAGGCGATCGGGGCTCGCAGCCGGGATGTCATGGTTCAGTTTCTCTCGGAGTCGGTGGCCATCTCCGGGCTGGGCAGTCTGCTGGGTGCTGTGCTGGGGCTGGCTGGCGCGTTCGGCATCACGGCGCTGATCCGGCAGCAATCGGAGGCCAGGGTATATGCCGCCTTCAGCTGGGGGACCCTCGCCGTTTCGGCGCTGGCGGCCCTGATGGTTGGCATCACCTTCGGGATGTACCCAGCGCTCCGGGCAGCGCGTCTGTCGCCCATCGACGCGATCCGGCACGAGTAGCGGCGGAGAGGCGGACCAGCAGGACGCGGAAAGGCGGAGAGGATCGCCGAACGGCTGGCGTCAAGCTTCTCAGTCCTCACTGCTTACTGCTCACCCTCCTTCTTACTTCTCACTTCTTACTTCTCACTTCTCACTTCTCACTTCTTACTTCTCACTTCTCACCTAGAACCCGTCCGCGATGGCAGCGACCATTTCCTCCCGCTGCCAGGCCCACCGCAGGATCGTCAGCTCGCCACGAAGCGCCCGCTGCTCCTCCTCCTCATGCAGCGCCATTTCCAGCGCCAGGCGGGCCTCTGGATGGAGGCTGACCAGGGTCCGGCCGATGTTGTCGAGCGGGGCCCGAACCAGGCGGGAGCGGGCGAAGGCATGGAGCGCCTGGTATGGGCCACCCACTGCCTGCAGCCAGCCCACCGCGGCCTGCACCATGTGAGCGTCGCCGCCGAGGGGATTGAGCGATGGCAGGATCAGGGCGGCGGCAGTGCGACCATCTCCGCCGATGAGCAGGGCACGGGGCTCGCCGGCGGCGGTGAATTCCACGCGCGCGTCCGGCGGGGCCTGGTCAGGCTCACATCCCACCCACATCGCCCATTGCTCCGACTCGTCCTCCGCCCGGATCAACTCGGCGGAGTGGACCTGCTCGCGGGCCAGCGTGAGGGTCCCGCCCCGCTCGAGCGGGATGGAGACCGCCGGCCGGCGGCGATGCCGGTGCATCAACAGCGCGGCGGTGCAGGCCCAGGCGAGCGCGCCCCCGGTGCCGAATGAGGCGGCGATGACCGTGCCGGCCGCGACCGCTCCCGGGAAGGCGAGCGCCCGGGCGGCCTTGCGCGGACCACTCCAGGCCCGGCGACGGAGCAGCTGATCACCGTACCGCCAGGCGGCGAACTCCGGCAGGACCGGGCGGCCGATCCGCACCAGGTCCAGGCCGCTCGGCAATCGCGCCAGGCCGATCTCCGCGGTGCACAGCCGGACCCTGCAGCCGCGAAACCGGCGCTCGCAGTCTTCGATCGCTTCCCAGCGTTCGTCGGCAGGAGTGAGGTTCCACCGCGCGCAGGCGCCGCACACAACCCAGAGCCGGCCTTGCAGGGGATCGAAGGCCAGGCGACGGCCAACGGGACAGCACTCGATGTCCTCGTTCTGGTCGAGCGGAGCGTTACAGAAGAAGCAATCGGAGAGCATCGCAGACCCTCACCAGGGGTCCTTACATGGTGGGGCCGGAGAGGTCGACAGGCAAGTGCGGCCGGGAAGTGACGGTGACGGTGAGCAGTGAGCGGTGAGCAGTGAACGGTGAACAGCGAGCGGTGAAGGCTGAGCAGGGAACGGTGAGCATTGAGCGGTGAACCGTGAACGGTGCGGGGCGGGTGCTGTCATCCCGAGGAAGCGCAGCGACCGAGGGATCTCCGAGGCGGCCGGCTCGGAGATCCCTCGCTCCGCTCGGGATGACATGCTGCCCGCCCCCCGCTTCTCACTTCTCAGACGAGCCGCCCTGCAGCGGCCACGGCTCCGCTCATTGGATGGTCGCAATGCCCACGGCCTGGGTGATCGCGGCGTTCGCCGCTCGCATCAGCGTGACGGAGAACGTCTCGCTCAGCTCGTTCGTCGTCGAGTCGGAGCAGATGGGCACCTGGATCTCCTGGGTGCTCTTCGCTGCCGTGAACGTCAGCGTGCCGGTCTGGGTGATGTAGTCGGCGCCTTGGAGGGTGCTTCCAGGGCATGCTTGACCCCCGATCGCCGTCCCCGGTGCGGTGGCGTACTGTACCGATACCGGTTGTTCGGTCGGAGGGCCGGTGAGGGTCACCGTAAACACGGCTTGCGCCTGCGGCACCAGGGCACCGGGTTCGTTTACCATGACTGACGGGGTGATGCTGAGCGTGGGGAGCGGCTCATCGTCGGTGATGGTGACGACTCCGGTTGCGTCCTGGATGGTCGCATTGATCGCATTGGACAGATGGATCTCGAACTGCTGGTCCCCTTCGCTCACGCTGTCGCCACAAATCCGGACGGGCGTTGCGGCCGCGCTGCCCGGGATGAAATTGCTGGGCAGGGTGATCGAGGAAGAGGTTTTCTCATAGTCCACACCGTGGATGCCGCAGACACCCCCGATGGCCGAGCGATCTGCCGTCGCGTATCTCACGCTCACGACATTTTCTGTCGATCCGACAAGCGACACGCCGAACGCAATGAAGAGAGCTGTGGGGCTTTCCCCGCGTGTGCCGTCGCTGATGCTGAGCACCGGCGGGGGATCGTCGTCGATGATGGTGCCCAACCCTTGTCCATCCTGCACCGCCGCGCCCCTCGCGGTGATGTTGACGAAGAACGTCTGGTCCGGCTCGTCCCGGGTATCGCCGCAGACCGTGATGTTGATCTGTTTGCTGCGCTCCGCGGCACTCAAGGTCACCAGCAACTGGCCGCTCACGCCGATGAAGTCCACCCCGGACCCACCGCACTGGCTGCCAGTTGTGGCCGTCCCGGCGGTGGTCGTGATCGACACGAAGGCTGGCCCGTGCCCGGTCGTATCGGCAAACGACACCGTGAAGGTGGCGACCACGGAGCCGCCGTTGGTCTCGGCGACGGTCACGTCGTTGATCACCAGGCCCGGCTGATTCTGGGCCGGGAGGTTGGCTGTACCGGTCGGGCCGAGCAGCGCCAGACCCATGACCACGAGAGAGCGAAGGATGCGACGACTCATGCTGCCTCCTGTCCGGTGGTGCGCCACGCACCGATCGGGCGCATCCGGTGAATTGCGGCCAGTGCGAGTGCGGAGCATTTCCCCCGGTTTTCAATCGACGCCGAGGGGGCTGAACACTTTCGGCGATTTCCCGCTCTGTAACCCTCCATGCGCGGTCGTGATGATCGCGCAGGTGCGAGCCGAGGCTTTCCGCAGGGCCCACGAATCCGATCAGCGGATGGTCGCGGTGCTCACGGCCTGGATGATCTGGGCGTTGAACGCTCCGGACAAACTGACGGTGAAGGTCTCGTTCGGATCGCTGACGCGGTCGGAGCAAACCGGCACCCCGATCTGTTGGGTGGTTACCCCCGGGGCGAAGGAGAGCGTGCCGGTCTGGGTGGCATAGTCAGGGGGAACGGCATGCCCGACCAGGACGAGGCACATGACCCCCGCCTTAGCGGTCCCCGGTGCGGTCGCAAAGGTGACCGAGACGGTCTGGGTGGTCGGCGTACCGCCCAGCGCGACTGTGAACACCGCGCTGGCCGCCTCGTCGGCCTGGACCGCCGGGACGATGCTGAGCGTGGGCAGCGGGTCATCATCCGTGATCGTGCCCACCCCGGTTCCATCCTGGATGGTCACGGTCCCGGTCCCGCCGGAGAACCGAACCTCGAATTGCTCGCCCCCTTCGCGGACCCCATCGCCGCACACCGGGATCGTGAACGTCTGGGTGGCCTGGTTGGGTGCGAACGTGAGCGCGGCAGATGTCGTCGCGTAGTCCACGCCGGCCGTGCCACAGCTCCCCGCCGTGGCGGTACGGTTCGCCGTCGCGTACGAGACCGTGATGGTATTCTGAGTCGAGCCCGTGACGGTGACCGTGAACACCGCGTTGGCGACTGTTCCAGCAGCGCCTTCGGTGACCGTGACGTCGTTGACCCGGAGCGACGGTGGAGGATCGTCGTCGATGAGGGTGGCCTGGCCCTGGGCATCCTGGATTCCGGCGCCATTGGCGCCGAACAGGTTGATGGAGAACGTCTCATCCTGCTCGTCCCGGGTATCGCCGCACACCGTGATAGGGATTTGCTTCCGGTTTTCCGCGGAACCGAAGGCGAGCGTGAAGCTGTTCGCGCCGACGTAGTCGACGCCTGCACCGCCGCAGGAGGTACCGGCGGTCGCCGTGCCGCCAGTCGTCGAGAAGGAGACCGTCACCGGTCCGTGAGTAACCGTCGTGTCTGCGAAGGTGACGGTGAACGTGGCAAGGCTGGAGCCTCCGTTGGTCTCGAAGGGCACGGTGACGTCATTGATGACCAGCGCGGGCTGGTTCTGCGCCCGCGCGGCCGGCGCGCTGGCCAAACCGAGCGGCGCCAGAATCATCAGGGCCGACCAATGAAGGATCCGAGGACTCATACTCATGCCTGCCTCCTGTGACGTCGGTGCGAGAGCATCGATGGTGACCGGTGTGGTTGCCTGGCTCACGCTGGCGGTCGTAACGGATTGACCGTTAGCTGGGCAGTCTTGCTCCCGCTGTTCGCAGTGGCGGTGATGCTGACGGCGGTGGGCAGTAAGACTGAAGCGGTGGTGAACGTGAAGCTCGCCGTCGTCGCTCCTGCCGGGACTTGGACCGAAGCCGGGACCACGACCACCGTGCTGCTGCTCGAGAGCGCGACGACGAGACCGCCCGCGGGAGCGGGCGCCACGAGGCCCACAGCCCCGGTTCGAACCTGGCCGCCGACGAAGTTGCTCCCCTGGAAGGTGACGGAGGATGGATAGGGAGGCCCAACATTCATCTGGACGGTCCGGGTCACGTCGCCAGCCCTGACGGACATGGTGAGCGTGGTAGTCCGGGCGACCGGAAGGGTCCCGATAAGAAAGCTTGCCCTGCTCGCCCCAGCCGGGACGGTGACGGAATGGGGGCGCTGTTCGTACGGGAGCGCCGGGCCGTTCGCATCGATATCGACGAGAACCCCGCCCGACGGCGCCGGGCCACTCAAAGTCACGTCCCCAGCCGTACTGTTGCCGCCGACGACGCTAAACGGCGTGAAGGTGAGGTTGGATGGTACGGGGCGCAAAACGGTCAGCCGGACTGACCCCTCCGTGTACTGGCCGACGCTGATGGTGATAAAGACGTCCTCTGACTGCGCTACGGCACCGGTCGCAACGTCAAAGAACACCAGGGTTACCCCGGGCGCGACCGGAACGGACGGTGGGACGAAGGCCACCGCCGGGTTGCTGCTCGAGAGTCGGACGGTGAAGCCGCGCTCGACGGGCCCACTACTGAGGCGCACCAGTCCGCGTGAAGTGGCACCCCCCGTGACGGTGGTCGGGGTTAGCGACGCTGACTCGAAGAGGTCCTGCGCCCGCGCGATCACTGGGACGCCGAGAAGGAGACCCGTGAGCAGGACGGGGAGCGTGGTGATGGTCGATGGCCGGTGAGGCATGTGATCCTCCTAAGTCACTCTGGGGGTCCAGCACCCCGGCGTGGGCTCGGCAGCAGTGGTCATCACGGGGCGACCGTCAGCACGGCTGTCGTTGACACCCCACCGCGAGTGGCGGTGATCGTCACGGTCGTGGACGCCGCCACCGGCTGGGCCGTGATGGGGAAACTCGCGGTGCTCTGCCCGGCCGGGACCATGACGGACGCTGGGACGGCGACCGAGCCCGGCTTGCTGCTCGAGAGCTGGATGCTGAGGCCGCCCGTGGCCGCCGGGGCATTGATCGTCACCTGCCCGGTTGACGACGCACCGAGGCCGTGGATCGTGCTTGGCGACAGGGTAACGGCGGATGGAACCGGAGGCGCGATCATGAGCTGGGCGGTCTGGGTCGTCCCACCAACCGCTGCGGTAATCGTGAGACTGACCAGGTTCGGAACCGGACCGGTCTGGACCAGGAAGGTCTTCGTCGTCGCGCCGGCCGGGACGGTGACCAATGCAGGGACCACAGCCACCTCCGCCGGGGCGGAGCTCGAGAGGGTGACGGCGACGCCCCCCTTCGGGGCGGTGCCACTGAGCGTCACCTGCCCCGTTGAGGTCTGTCCGCCCGTGGTCGGCGTCGCGATGGTGAGGGAGGTTGGGACGAGGGGCAGCACGGTCAGCTGGGCCGATTTGGTTACCCCACCGAGCGTTGCGGAGATGTTGTGCGCGATGGACTGCCCTACCCAAGTGGTTGGGACGACGAAGCTCGCCGTGGTTGCGCCTGCCGCGAACGGGACGGTTGCTGGAAGCGTGATCGCTGAGGAATTGCTGCTTGAGAGCGAGGCGACGAGCCCGCCAGCGGGTGCCGGGCCGGTGAGGGTCAGGTGCCCGGTTGAGCTTTGGCCGCCAGTGACGGGGGCCGGCGCAAAGGTGAGGGAGGATACGGCGGAGACCAGGACGGCCAACTGGGCGGTCTTGCTCACGCCGCCGGCAGTGGCGGTGATTGTCACCGCGGTGGTCTGCACGACTGGAGAGGTTGCGATTGGAAAGCCCGTCGCCTTCTCCAGGCTCCGGACGGTGGCGGACGCCGGGACCGTGGCCACCGCCGGGTTGCTACTCGAGAGTTGGACAGTGAAGCCAGCCACTTTCGGCGCATCGCCGGTGAGGGTCACCTGCCCACCGGTACCCAGGCCACCGGTAACACCCTGGAAGGTGGTGACGGAAGCTGGGACCGGGGCCGACACGGTCAGCTGGGCGGTCCTGGTCGACCCACCGGCCGTGGCGCCGATCGTGACGACGACGGACTGCGCCACCGGATTAGTCGTGACGTCGAAGGACACCGCCGTTGCTCCGGGCGGGACGGGAACGGAGGGTCGGACAGCCGCGGCCAGGTTGTCACTCGAGAGCTGAACGGTGAAGCCCTGCGCGACGGGCGCACTGAGCGTCACTTGCGCGGTCAAGTGTTCGCCTCCGGTGAGGCTTGTCGGGCTCAGGGTCAATGATGTGGGAGCCTGCGCCCGCCCAATCTCGGACCCGCCGAGCACGAGGACCGTCAGGCTCACGGCCGAGAGGGGAAGGATCCACGAACTCATGACTGCCTCCGGTGACTTCGGGTGCGGAGCATCGATGGTAGAGAACGGCATAGTGAATCACGGTGCCGGCGCTGGTGTCAGGCGTCGCCACGGCCCGCCGCGAAGCAGGGAGCCCTTGGCATCGAGTGCCACCACCCGCCAGCGCAGGCTCCGTCCCGCGGCGCGCTCGGCAAGCCAGGGCGGTGCGTCGTACGTCGGTCGGCTGCGTTGGGCGAGGGCGGCCAGGATGGCGTCGCCATCGACGGTTTGGATCTCGAGCCGGTACAGGCTGGCTCGCGGGTCTTCAGTCCACGAGAATCGGATCGGTTGGCCGGGCGAGAGTCTGGCGCCCTCCGCGGGCAGGAGCGGCCGGAGCGATTCGGTGGAACGCGAGGGAGACAGGTCGCTGCCACCACCGCCCACCAGGTAGCGCAGCGTGGGAAGCGGAAAGCCGGCTACCGCTCCGCTGTGCACCACGCCCTGGCCCGCAGCGACAGCGGCCAGGTTCGAGTCCCCTTCCTTGTCGTCGCTGGCTTCGACCCGCAGCAGGACCAGGTAGGTGCCGTCGACGTCGACTGGCAGACGGGACGGGTCGGGACCGGGGAGCGTGACGCGGCCGCCAGGCGGCAGGAACAGATTGAAGCGCTGGAGCTCGGTGTAGCGGCGCTGGGTGCCGCGCTCCTCGAGCGGGAGCGTGGCCTCGGTCAGCAGATCGCGCGGCTCGGGCAGCTCTTCGCCCGGCTGGACCACTTCCCAGCGGCCCACCAGCCGGCCGGTCCCGGTATAGACGATCTGGGCCGCGAACGACGGCGGTGATTGGCCGGCCGCGAGGTACATCACCGGGGTCTCGACCGCGAACGCGAGGGTCACGTCGGTCAGCGAGAGCGGTACACGCGCGCCACCGCCGGTCAGGCGGCAGGTGACGGCGACGTACTGGTCGGGACCGCCCGTTGTGCTGATGAACCGGCGGACATAGAAGAACGGCGCCACCGCACCTGCCGCCGCGGCCTGGTAGGCCCGCCGAGTCACCGAAGGCGGGATGGACATGATGTCGGTGAACCCGCCGGTGCCGCTCAGGCGAGAGAGATCGTTGCGGGCGGGCAAGCTGCCGAACAGCGTGGCCGGGTCGCACCGGTTCCCGAGGTCGGGCGTCGCCGGCACCAGTTCGCCGCACCAGAACGACTCCGCCGGCGAGTAGTCGGTGAGTGGGCCGAAGGTGAGGAAGACGGTGGTCGCGCCCTGGCCGTTCACATCGACACCGGTCGGGTTCACCCGGATCTGCGCAGTCGCGACGGACGCCGCCGCGAATAGCGCGCTCAGCATGCCGACAGCGGATCGGGTACCCATGGGGTGGCTCCTTCAGAACGCGGTGAGGGTGAAGCCCGTGTTGAGGCCCCAGTTCCGCCGGAGGTCATTTGGTCCCAACGGCACCAGCCGGTCCGCCATCAGGCGCGTGTAGCGCAGGAAGAGCTGGGCCCGGGAGCGGGTCGAACCGGTGCGGAACAGATTCAGACGCTGCGAGAGCTCGAGCTGGACCTCGGTGTTCGACTGCTGGTTGGTGCGCGGCTCGTCCGCGGTGCGAGTGCGTGACACGCCAGCCACCAATGCACTCATCTGCGTGAACCGCCACGTCATCAGCGTTCCCAGCCGCCAGGTGGAGGTCCGCTGCGAGAACTCCCGGTTCTCCGTTCCCTCCAGCGCTGCGTCGACCGCGATGTCGAGCGCGGCCACCGGCGACAAGCCCACCGAGAGGTTGTTGGTCAGGTTCACCATGTCAGACCGCTCCCGGCCTTCCTGCCGGTTGTCCTGCGAGGAGCGGTTGAGCTGATAGCCCGCCCGCCAACGGGCGGCCTGCCAGGCGACAGACAGGGTGTGGTTGGTGCTGACCTGGTCGGGCACGAAGGTGGGGGTAAAGCCACCGAGGGTGGGGACGCTCTCGCCGAACTGGTGGATTCGGGAAAAACCGTAACTGAGCAGGGGCAGCCATGATGACTGCCGGGGACCAAAGAGCGAGCCGAGCGGCACGGCGACGTTCGCCGCGGTCGACCGGCTGAGCGTCGTCAGAATGGTCGGGATCCCTTCGAGGTTGTCACGCCCACGCGTGTGCGTCACTTGCGCGCTCACTGCCCCGACAGCGCCCGTGATCTGGAGTCCGTTCTGCTCCAGGTCCGCCTGTGCCTGCGGCGCGGCCACACTGCGGTAGAGCGGATCAACCCGCTCGTGGCGCACAGAGACGGCGAGATTCGCCGAGAGTGACGGCGTGAGCTGGAGCGAACGAAGGAGGTTGTAGGTCAGATCGAAGTAGCGAGCACCACGAGTGACTGGCTCCACCCGAACCAGGGTGTCGCCTTGCGCCAGCGTTGGGTCGGAGGGGTTGGTGAACCGCGTCCGGGCGTAGCCCGCTTCGAGCGCAATCCGCCGAGACGGATCGCCCACGTTCAAACGGACGCCTGCACTCCGGCTGTGCTCCGCCTCGATCACCGCGCCCTGGCTGAATCCTGCCTGCGGCAGGACGTTGCCGTTGAACCATGAGACCTCGAGCCGAAACGTGCCGGGCCGGCGGGGAAACGGATCGAGGCCAAGGGTTGCGCCGAAGAGACGGTGACCAGCGACACCCAGGCCCAGCGGATTGCTCCAGCCCACCAGCTTGCTGCCGCTCATGCCGGCGAGCGTGAGAGAAACGGCGGTGCCCGCGCGCAGCACGGTGCTCAAGCCCCGACCCTCGAACCCGCTGATGATATGGCGGTGGCTCCCGTAGGAGAGGTTGCCGGCGGAGATCAGGGCGCCACCGTGCTCGACCGTCGCCAGGTAGTCGGAAAGGTCGAAGCGCGGCGCCTGGTCGGCTCGTTCCCCGAACCGCAACGCCTCTGGGCGGTTGGTCACTCCGAGGAAGTTGGACTGGGTACGGACCGTCCACCCATTCCGAACGTGGAGCGACTGCAGCCCCAGGTTCAGGCTGAAGTCCTGGAACTCCGAGCGCGGCGGCCGATTCCCCGCCGGCTGATGGCCCTCGAGGACCTGCCCCTTGCTGTTCAGCGTGAGCTTGGGTCGCAGCTCCGCCTGCTCGAAACCGGTGGGCCTCAGCACCCGGAGCGGCACCCGACCGATCTCCTGCCACGCTCCGTTCGGCGAGACCGAGTAGACCGCCAGCTCGTTGTCACCTGACGGGAGTGGGACGGCGCCCTGGGGATAGCTCAGCCGGTCCTCGGTCACCGTGAAGAGGGGGCTGAGGTCGACCAGGCCAACAAGAACGGCGATGCGCCCCTCGCCACTCTCGAGCGCGCGGCTCAGTCGCAGTTCGATCGGTGCGTCGGGGGCGCGCCAGAGCGCGGCGTCAAAGCCGGCGGTGACTGTCAGGGGAGCCTGGCTCGAACCGGCAGCCGGTGTAGTCAGGACCCAGAACAGGGGTAGCCACCCTCCGCCCAGAGCCGGCACGGCCACTTCCAGCATGTGTCTCCCTCGTTCGCAACCAGCTCAAACGGACACCGCTCGGCGGACTTACCTCGACCACTCCTCCACCACCCGTGCCAGCTCATCGCTGGTCCGGAACGTCCGTTTCTCACCGGTGCTCAACCGTTCCACCAGGCCGGCGCACTCGCCCGACCCGTGGGTCGCCGGACTCTTGACCCGCACGATGAAGTAGCCCAAGCGGTGGGGGCCGGAGTCCGCTGACTCGCCTGGCGGTTGCGCGTCTCCCATACGAGCAACACATTAGGCGGAGCCTGCCAATGCGCCGCCAGCGCGGCGCCAAACCTCTCCAGCGCAGGCGTTTGGCACCATGATGCAATTGACCTCCCTCGGGCGCCTCGACCTCATCGTCGAAGGCGCCTCCCTCCTGCAGGGTCGCCGTAAGCTCCTCTCGGTACTGGTTTACCTTGCCCGCGCCCGGGGACCGGTGTCGCGGGCGCAGCTCGCGGAGCTGTTCTGGCCAGTCGAGGACGAGGTGCGTGCCCGACGCTCGGTGCGACAGGCGCTGACCGAGCTTCGGCGCGCGGTGGGCCCAGCGCTGCAGGACCAGCATGACACGGTTGGAATCGCCGTCGGATCGCTCGAGCTAGACGCCTCGCTGCTCGAAGCCGCCGTGTCCCGCGGGCAATACCAGCGGGCCGTGGACCTCTGGGGGGGAGAGTTCCTGGCTGGCCTGGAGGAGGTGGCCGGCGAGAATCTTTGCGCCTGGCTGGAGACCGAACGCCAGGGGCTCAGGAAATGGTTCGCGTTCGCCGCTGAAGCGCTGGCCACTGAAGCCGAACGCCGCGGAGCGTGGGTTGCCGGCCTGGCGGTGACCGCACGCTGGTGTGAGACCCTTCGATATGATGAGCGCGCCCACCTGCGCCATGCCCGGCTGCTCGTGTTGGCGGGACGACTCGCCGAAGCCGGTGCCTGGCGGGTGGCGTTCAGCGAACGCTTGCGTCGGGAAATGGGCCTCGAGCCATCGGCGGAATTCCAGCACCTTGCCGCCGCGCAGGAGGAAAGCAGCGCCGGTCGGTCCGGGACGCCGGGTGGCCGTGCGCTGCTCTCTCCCGACCTCATCGGGCGCGAGGCGGCGTTTGACGTACTCACCCGCGCGTGGGAGTCGGTTCAGCGCGGAGCACCCGGACTGGTCCTTATCGAGGGCGAGGAAGGCCTCGGTAAGAGTCGGCTGATCGAAGAGTTCCTCCGCTGGGTGGTCCAGCACCAGCCCCGCACCGTGGTCCTGCGCGCCAGGGCGTTTGAGGCCGAGCGCGACCGAAGCTGGGGGCTGGCGCGCCACCTGTTGCGATCGCTTACCGCGGCGCCGGGTGTGACCGCGGCCCCGGCGGGCGCGCTCAAGGCGCTCGCGGCGCTGGTGCCGGAAATGGCCGAGCGGTTTCCCGGCCTCCCGGCGGAGATTCCTATCGCCCCTCTCTCGGACGCGGTGGTCCGGGTTCTCGCCGACGTGGCGGCCGAGTCGCCGGTCGTGGTCGCGGTAGATGATGCCGACCTGGCCGATCCGGAGAGCCTCGAGCTGCTGGAAGGGTTGTGTCGCCGGCCGGTGGCCGGGGTCCTCGTTCTGCTGAGCGCGCTTCCCGAACAGCTGCAGGCGCTGGCCGACCTGGAGCGACGGGGCGAGACAGCCGAGGCGTTGGCTCGAGTGCGGCTCGACCCCCTCACCGCCGGAGAGGTGGAGCGAGTCATCGCGGGCATGGCGGAGTTCGGGCCCGGGGATCGAAGGGTGCTGGCGGGGCGGCTCCACGTCGAGAGTGGGGGGAACCCACTGGCGGTCGTCGAACTGCTCGCCACGCTGGCCGCTCAGGGCACGATCACACCCGGCCCGGACGGCCGCTGGGCCATTCGGGCCCTCGGCGAGGCACCGTTGCCGCTTCCGTCTTCACTGCGAGAAGCCATGCTCGCCCGGCTGGGGCAGCTGTCGCCCGACGCGATCCGCGTGCTTGGAGCGGCCGCAGTGCTCGGCCGTGAGGCGGAGGTCGACCTGTTGCGCGACCTGACCGGTCTGGACCCGGTGCCCTTCGACGCGGCGGTGGACGAGGCCGTGGAACACCGGCTCCTCCGCGTGGTAGCGGACGGATTGGCCGGGCTCGAGTTTGCCCATGAGGCGGGCCGCCGGGCGGTGTATGAGGGACTGCCACCGCTCCGGCGGCGCGAGCTGCATCGCCGGGTATATCGGATCCTCCGGCGACGGCCGGCCCGAGACTCCACCCGACAGGCCGCGCTCGAGCACCACCGATCGCGGGCCGGCGAGACGCCGGTCTGGCGGTGGACCCGCCGGTGGGTACTGGCCGCCGGTGCGGTGGCCCTCGGGATCGGCGGTCTCCGCCTGCTTCAGCGCCGGGCGCCGTCTTCGGCCTCGCCCACCGTCATCGCCGTCCTGCCGTTCGAGGTGCGGGAGGGTGCCCAGTACTCCTACCTCGGCGAGGGGATGGTCGACCTCCTCAGTGCGGATCTGGACGGCCTGGGCGGGCTCAGAAGCATCGACCCGCGCGCACTGCTCACCCTGGTGTCACGAGACTCCACCAGCGTCCGGGATCCAACCCGCGGCAGGTCGGTCGCCGCGCGCATGGGCGCCGGACTCTATGTGTTGGGCGACATCGTCGAGGCGGGTGGTCGGGTTCAGGTGGCGGCGTATCTCTACGATGCCCAGGGCAGGCTCCAGACCGTGGCCCGGGCGAGTGCGGATAGCGAAGCTGACATTCACCGCGCGGTGGACGAGATCGCGAGGCAGCTCCTGGCCGGTCGTCGCAAGGGCCCCGCCGAAGGGCTCACGCGGCTCGCCGTGGCGACGACCGCATCGGTCCCGGCGCTCAAGGCATACCTGGAGGGTGAGCGGCGGCTCCGGGAAGGGGCGTTTGGTCCCGCCGTCGAGGCCTTTCAAAGCGCGATCGCGGCGGATACCACGTTCGCGCTCGCCTACTACCGGCTGGCCGTGGCCGCCGAGTGGGATGCGCGGAGTGCGCTCTCGGAGCGCGCCGCGGAGCAGGCCGCCCGGTTGGGCGGACGACTCTCGGGGCACCATGCCTGGCTGGTCGAGGCACTCCTGGCGTGGCGGCGAGGCGACGCGAGCACCGCGGAGTACCACTACCGTGCGGTCGCTGGTCACTATCCCGACGACCTGGAAGGATGGTTTCAGCTCGGCGAAGTGCTGTTCCACGCCAACCCACTGCGCGGTCGCTCCATCGCGGAAGCGCGGGAGGCGTGGGAGCGGGTTCTCGCGCTCGAACCGGGCAACCGCTTCGCGGTGTTGCACCTCGCCCGGATTGCGGCGTCGCAGGAGGATACTACCCGACTCGTCGCGCTGGTGAAGCCCATCTCGAACCTGGAGCCGAACGGCGACCGCCGAGAGCTGGAGCTGGCCGGATGGCGTGCCCTGGTCCTGCACGCCCGGTCGGAAGAGGATCGCGTCAGCGAGGTTCTGCGGCGGTCCAATGGCCTCACGCAGCAGAACGTGATCTGGCAACTGGCCACTTGGTCTCGCGATCTCGCCGGCTCCGAGCGGCTCGGTCGCCTCCTCCTCGAGTTTGATCGGCATGACGTGAGCGGGCATCTCATCCTGGCGCATCTGGATCTCGCGCGGGGGATGCGGCGCCGGACCGAGGCTCAGCTTCAAACCGGAGCGCGATCGTATGACGGCATCACGCTCACCTTTCGCGCCTACTTCGCTTCACTCCCCTTCGTGTCCCTGCGGGAGGCACAGCTGGTTCAGCTGCGGGACGAGCTGACGGCGTGGCATCCTCGCGCCACGCCGGTCGATCCGGAGGGCGCGTCGGTGCAATCACTGCTCGGTGCCGCGGCGCCGCTGCTGCGCGACTACCTGCTCGGCACGGTGAGTGTTCGGCTCGGCGATCTGGCAGGGGCGGCGCAGAGAGCGGCGAGCCTCGAGCGCGCGCAGGCCGCGACCCCGGCGGACAGTCTGGCGCAGGCGCTAGCGTTGGGCGTGCGTGCTCTGGTCGCACGAAGCCAAGGGGACCCGGTAGCCGCCCTCCGACTGCTGGAGCGGATTCAACGACCGGCCAGGCGGGAGGAGGTTTCCCAATCGCCGTTCCACGCCGTGGCGCTGGAGCGCTATCTCCGGGCCGAGCTGCTACGTGAGCTGGGCCGCGACGACGAAGCGCTGGCCTGGCACGCTTCGTTGGGGGAGCTTTCGCCATTCGAACTCATCTTCCTCGGTCCATCCCATCTCCACCAGGCCGAGATCTACGAGCGGCTCGGCCGGCGTACCGAGGCGATCGAGCACTATGTCCGTTTCATCGATCTGTGGCACGAGGCCGACCCCGAGTTTCAGCCGGCGGTGGCCGCGGCCCGGGCGCGACTGGAGGAGCTGAGGCGATAGGTGGTCATGCTCACTCAGTTCAGAGCAGTCCCCGCCCCTCCGCCAGGCGCGCCTCGAGTTCGGAAGGAGAGAGCGCCACCAGCTCGCGGGCGGGGGTGAGGTCGACGGTCACGGGCCGGGACGTGAACACCCGCAGCCGTCGGGCACTCTGATACAGCTCCTCGGCCACGCGGGGCAGCCCGAACTGGCCGGCACGGCCCTGGCCGGTGAGTCGCTCCACCGTGCCGCTCCTGGTACGGAGCGGCAGATCCACCGCCAGCATGGAGGGGTTGCTGGGAAAGTCGAGCAGCAATTCTCCCGGTTCCAGTCCGCTCTCGCGGGCGAGCCGGTCTTCCACCAGCTCCAGCAGGTCGGCCCGGTTCCGGATCCACGAGTCGTGCTCCGGAGGGACCTCGCTGGCGGGGAGATCCAGGGCGCGCTTGAACAGCCGGCGGCCGTGCACCGCGCGGGCGAGCCCGGTCGGGTCGGCGGCGAACAGCCGCTCCGTGAGCGCGTCGTCGGTGGCGTCGGCCAGCGCCTCGGCGGTGAGCGCGCGGGTAGCGATCGCCGCCCGCACCGCGCGCTTGAACATGCAGGTGGCGCTCCGCACCGCGTGGTGCCAGTAGACGTTGCGGTACATCTGGTACTTGGAGAAGAGCAGCGACTCGAGCGCGCTGATCCCCTTCTCCTGGACCCCGAGCTCGAGCCGTCCGGGCGCGACCTCGATCAGGGTGAGCGAGGCGAGCAGACGGTCGACGTCGACCGCGCCGTAAGGTACCCCGCACATCCGGGCGTCCCGGCTCAGGTAGTCGATCTTGTCGAGGTCGAGCGAGCCCGAGATCAGCCCCTTGAGGGGGCTGTGACTCTGGCCGGTAATGAACCGGCCGACCCGCTCGCCGAGGCCGGGCACTCCCACCCGGGCGAGCTCGCCGAGCAGCGGCTCGCGGCCCAGGCGGGCCACTCCGAGCCGCTCGTGATGGGGAAATCCGGCTTCCTCGAGGGCGTGAGAGAAGGGGTAGTGGCCGATGTCATGCAGCAGCGCGGCGAGCCGGGCGGCCAACCGGTCTTCTTCCGGAACCGGGCCGAGCTCACCGCGTTCCTCCAGCGCCGCCAGCGCGCGCCGGGTGAGGTGATAGGCGCCGAGTGCGTGCTCGAAGCGGGTGTGAGTCGCGCCGGGATAGACCAGGAACGCGTGCCCCAGCTGGCGCACGTAGCGAAGCCGCTGCATGGGCGCGGTGTCGAGCAGGGTGCTCGCGGCACCGTCGAGCCGGATGTTGTCCCACAGCGGATCGCGGATGACTTCGAAGTCGCCCATGGCAAAGTATGGCTTAGGGGAGGTACGATGAAAAGGCGGACGGGGCGGACGAGGCGGGCAGGGCGGACAACAAAACGATGGGCGAGCCCGCGGGGCTGTTCCCGGGCTCGCCCTCCGCCTACACTGGTCCGCCCTGTCCGCCCTGTCCGCCCT
Source organism: Gemmatimonadota bacterium (assembly GCA_041499215.1). Classification (GTDB taxonomy): domain Bacteria; phylum Gemmatimonadota; class Gemmatimonadetes; order Gemmatimonadales; family GWC2-71-9; genus JADJOM01. The sequence goes on from JBGQJV010000005.1 coordinate 29,836, forward strand.
GTCCGCCCTGTCCGCCCTGCCCGCCCTGTCCGCCTAGATCAGCCCTCCTCGGTCTCGTGGGCCAGCTTCCACTCCTCTCCTGACCGCCAGAGGCTGGAGAGCACCAGCTCGCGCATGAGGATGAACTCCTTGGGGATGCGGTCGTACAACCGCTCGAACAGCTCCTGATGGGAGAGGACCTCGGACTTCCACGCCTCGCGCGGAACCGACATCAGATCGCGGAAGGTCTCCGGTCCGAAGTCTTCCATACCCGTCCAGTCCATCTCCTCGTACTTCGGCATCCAGCCGAGTGGGCTCTCGGTGGCGCCTGCCCGGCCGCGGACCCGGTTGAAGATCCACTTGAGCACCCGGAGGTTCTGGCTGTAGCCGGGCCAGATGAAGTTGCCGTCGGCGTCCTTGCGAAACCAGTTGACGCAGAAGATCCGCGGCGGATCCGCGATCTGACGGCCCATCTGCAGCCAGTGATTGAAGTAGTCACCCATGTGGTAACCGCAGAACGGCAGCATCGACATGGGGTCCCGGCGCACCTGGCCCACCGCCCCGGTGGCGGCGGCGGTGGTCTCCGAGCCGATGGTGGCGGCGAGGTAGACGCCGAAATTCCAGTTCACCGCCTGGTAAACCAGCGGCACCAGGGAGGCCCGCCGTCCCCCGAAGATGAAGGCGCTGATCGGCACGCCTTCGGGATCCTCCCACTCCGGGTCCATCGAAGGGCATTGCGCCGCCGGCGCGGTGAACCGGGCGTTGGGATGGGCCGCCTTGCGGCCGCAGGCCGGGGTCCAGTGCTGGCCCTGCCAGTCGGTGAGCTCCGAGGGCGGATGGTCGGTCATCCCCTCCCACCAGACGTCACCATCGGGTGTGAGCGCCACGTTGGTGAAGATGGTGTTGGCCCGGATCGTGGCCATTGCCGTGGGGTTGGTCTTCGTCGAGGTGCCGGGCGCCACGCCGAAGAACCCCGCCTCGGGATTGATGGCGTGCAGGCGGCCATCGGCCGACGGGCGGATCCAGGCGATGTCGTCGCCCACGGTGGTGACGGTCCAGCCCTCGCACCCCTTGGGCGGCAGGAGCATGGCGAGGTTGGTCTTGCCGCAGGCGCTGGGGAAGCCGGCCGCCACGTAGCGCTTCTCGCCCTCGGGGCTCTTGAGTCCGAGGATGAGCATGTGTTCCGCCATCCAGCCTTCATCGCGCGCCATGACCGAGGCGATGCGAAGCGCGAGGCACTTCTTGCCCAGCAGCGCGTTGCCGCCGTAGCCGCTGCCGTACGACCAGATGCTCCGCTCTTCGGGGAAGTGGACGATGTACTTCTCGTCCCGGTTGCAGGGCCACGGCACGTCCGGCTGGCCCGGAGCCAGCGGCTTGCCAACGGAGTGGACGCAGGGCACGAACTCGCCGTCGCCCAGCGCCTCGAGCGCCGCCCGGCCCATGCGGGTCATGATCCGCATGTTCACGACCACATAGGGCGAATCGGTCACTTCCACGCCGATCTGCGACAGCGGAGAACCCAGCGGCCCCATGCTGAAGGGGACCACATACATCGTGCGTCCGCGCATGGACCCGGTGAACACCCGCTTGAGCGTCGCACGCATCTCTCGCGGGTCGATCCAGTTGTTTGTGGGGCCGGCATCCTGGCGGCGCTGGCTGCAGATGAAGGTCCGATCCTCCACCCGGGCCACGTCGCCCGGATCGGACAGCGCCAGGAAGCTGTTGGGCCGTTTGGCCGGATTCAGCCGCCGGAGCGTGCCCGACGCCACCATCTGCTCCAGCAGCGCATCGGTCTCCGCGGCGGAGCCGTCACACCAGTGAATGGCGGAGGGTACGGTCAGGGCCGCGATCTCCGCGACCCAGGCCTTGAGACGGGGATTGGTCACCCAGGATGGGCAGTCTGGTGACAACGCCCGCGGCTCGGCGGTGACGGTCATTCGTGAGACTCCGTTGAATGGCCGCGGATCGCCGCCGGGGGCCGGCGGGGCGATCCGCGTGGGGCCGGAAATTTCGGCAGCGGGGCGGCCCGAAGCAACGGGTTTCCAGAAAGTTGAATGATTATGCAGGCCGTAGAGAAGGAAGGGTAATGTCATCCCGAGGGAGCAAAGCGACCGAGGGATCTCCGAATTGCCCCGCGGTGGGCCCAGACTCGGAGATCCCTCGCTGCGCTCGGGATGACACTCATTCGTCTTATCGAGCCTTCGGCGCGCTGCCTATGGCCTGACCGGCACCATGTCCGCCTTGAAGTGATAGGCGTTGAGCGCGGCCCCGACATCCCGGTCGGACAGCGCGTCGATCCTGGGTACGCCGTACATCAGGTCGGTCGAGTCGGTGGAATGCTGGAACAGGCCCAGGGAGTGGCCCAGCTCGTGGGCGGACACGGTGCGGAGGCATTGGTCGAGATCGGGCGCTCCCGGGATGCTGGGAAAGACGTACACCCGAATCGGGACCCGCAGCTGGAACCGGGTGGTGACGGTGTCCACATCGGTAGCGCCGACGCAGGAGGGCACCGACGCGGGAATGGTCAGGGGCGGGGGCTGCACCGTCCGAACGATGACGTCGGCGGTGTTCGAATCGCTCACCACCACCCCGTCCCATTCGCCATAGAGAAAGGCGGTACGCCACAGCCGGATTCCTTCGCGGATGTGATCGGGGACGCCGAACTGGTCCTCCACCCAGATCTTCACCGGAAGGTGGGTGCGCGGCCAGTGAAAGCTCAGGGTATCGGCCAGTGGCAGGCCCGCGCTGTCGTAGTTGACCACGAGTCGCCAGTCGTACCGTTGGGTGCGGCTGGGAGAGACGATATCGCTGCAGGCGACGCCGGTGATCGCCGCCAGAGCGGCGGCAAGGGCGAGGAGGTTCGGGCGGGTCATCGGGTATACTCGATTGCTAGACCGAGGCCGACCCGGTGCACGTCCTGGGTGCGCGCGAAGCCGGCCGAGCGGAGCTCGTCAGTGGAGAAACGCTGGTAGTCGTACCGCAGGCGTGCCGCCACACCGACCTTGCCGGCGGTATAGATGTGGCAGTCAGTGCCCAGAGTAAGGGTCAGGAGCAGCGGCGCCCCCTGGCGGAAGATTCCCTCGTGCGAGGCCAGATACTTGACCAGGCCGGCGCCGAACCGATAGCGCAGTGGACCGAGCAGCGGCCCGTCGACCCCCGCGGTGAAGCCGAGGGTCTTATAGGACGGCCCATCGACGGTCGGGAAGCCCGCCTCCTTCACCTGGGTCTTGCCGAAGCCAAGCGCGATCTCGAGGCCGGCCCGCTCGCGGGGGGAGACCGGCAGGGAGGCGCCGAGGGTGACGGTGGGGGCCAGCCGCTGAGTGATCTGGATATCCTGGAAGATCCGATCCTGGGCGAGCTTGGTACCGCCGGTCAGACCGAACGAGGCCGAGTAGCGGGCCTGGCCGGCGAGGGCGGTGGGGAGAAGGGCCGCCAGGGCCAGAGTCGTGGTAAGCAGTCGCATGGAGTGAATGATGCCGTCGGCAGTGGGCCAGGGTCAACGTTGGGGACGCCTGCCGCCCCGGGCATACGCACGGAGCCGGCGCAGCATCTTGCGGTCGAAGGTGACGTCGTCATCGCCTTTGGGAGTCTCGATGATCTTCGCGACGTGATCGAACCGGGGGTCGCTCATCAGCCGACGGAAGGGCGTGGGCCCGAGACTTCCCTCGGCGATGAGCTCGTGTCGGTCCTTGTGGGAGGCGAAGGGCGTCTTGGAGTCGTTGAGGTGGAGACAGCGGAGCTGGGCGAGTCCGAGGGTCCGCTCCCACTCCTCCCAGACCTGGTCGAACCGGTGGATCAGGTCGTAGCCGGCCGAGAAGAGGTGACAGGTGTCGGCGCAGAAGCCCACTCGCGAGCGAACCGCGGCGGGCATGGCATCCCGGAGAGCGGCGAGTTCCTCGAAGCTTCGACCCAGCGCCGTGCCGGTGCCGGCGGTGGTCTCCAGCAGCACCATGACCCTGCCAGGCACCGCCTCCAGACAGCGGGCGTAGTTGGCGGCGTTCCGGGCCAAACCGCGGTCCCGGTCATCCATGTAGTTGCCTGGATGCGACACCACGAAGGGAATACCGAGACTCTCGGCGCGGTTGAGCTCGGCGGTGAAAGACTTGATGGAGCGGTTACTTAGGGTCTTGTCCGGGGACGCGAGGTTAATCAGGTACGAATCGTGCGTTATCGCCACCCTCATCCCGGTTCGCTGCATCTCCAGGCGGAACGCCTCCCGGGTCTCGTCGTCGATCGAAGGTTCGCGCCACTGATTCGGGGTCTTGGTGAACAGCTGCAGGGCGGTGGCGCCAATCGCCTCCGCCCGGGCCGGTGCCGTGTGGACCCCGCCTTGTGTCGAGACGTGCGCTCCGAGCAGTTCCATGCCGATTTCCTTGACAGGACGCGGGTCCCGGGTACGTTCCCGGCCGCTCCGCTGGAATCCCGATTGTCGTGACTGACCTGACCACCCCGCGCCGAATCCTGCTGCTCGGCGACCCCGCCGCTCGCCCGGCGGGGCTGGAGCGCGCCCTGGCGCGGGGCGGATACCATCTGCTGGAGGTCGAGGGGCTTTCCGTGGAACACCACGCGGCGGCCCCGCCGGACCTGGTTCTGGTCGCCGCCGCGCGAGCCGACGAGCGGCTGGAGCAGGCACTCAACGCACTCTCCGGCGAGGCCTGGCGCGCCATCCCCCGTCTGGTGGTGCTGGGCGCCCGGGACAGCGACGGTCCCTACAAGGCGCTGACCATGGGCGCCGACGACGCGATGCCCGCGCCGGTGCACCTGCCGGAGCTCATTGCCCGGATCGGCGCCAGGCTGCGACGCCCTCCCATCGATACCGCGGACCGCGAGGCCGTCTGGCGGCAGGAGCTGATGTTCGACATCCTCGAGGAACTGTCCGCCGCCCTGCGTTCCGAGAGCATCGTGGAGACGCTGGTGCGGCGGGTGGGCCTGGCCCTCGAGCTGTCCCGCTGTTCCTTCCTGCTGGCCTCGCCGTGGGAGCGCTACGGCCGGGTGGTGGCGGTGCTGGAGAAACCGTCTACCCGCGACCTCCGGGTGGACCTGTACCGCTATCCCGAGATCCGCGAGGCGCTCCGCACCGAAAAGACCGTGTTCATCCCCGACCTTGAGAGCCATCCCTTCTTCGAGGAGCTGCGCCCCCTGTGGAAGGACCTTGGTGTCAGCGCCGACGTCCGCAGCGTGGCGGTAATTCCGGTGAATCTGCACGGCAGGCCGGCGGGGGTGTTCCTGCTCCGCACCGGGCGGGAGGATCCGCCTCTCAGCCAGGACCAGCTGCAGTTCGCCGAACGGCTGCTGCGAGCCGCCGCCCGGATGCTGGAGAACGAGGAGCGCCGGGCGGGCGCGGCGCGGCGCCAGGCCAGCGCGGTCGTCACCGACGTACTGACGGGGGTCGGCACCCTCGACGCGCTGGACCGTCGGGTCCAGGAGGAGTTCCACCGGGCGCGGCGCTACGCCCTGACCTTCAGCGTGGTACTGCTCGACGTCGACCGGCTCAGAGGGTACAACGAGCGCTTCGGAAACGCGATGGGCGACCGGGTGATGGCCGAGCTGGGACGATTGCTGCAGCGGGAGATCCGTGCACCGGACTACGTGGGCCGCTACGGCGGAGACGAGTTTGCCCTGGTCCTGCCGGAAACCGACATTCCCGGCGCCCGGGCGTCGATCGGGCGGGTCAGGGCCCGGGTGGAGGGCCACGAGTTCCCCGACCTCGCCACCGCCGACCGGCCTACCCTCTCGGCCGGGATCGTCACTTTCCCGCATCCGGCCGCCAGCGACAGTCAGGACCTGTTCGCCCTGGTCGAGGCGGCTCTGCTCCGGGGCAAGGCGCAGACCGATGGCCGGATCGGGACGGCGGAGTCGGTAGCGGCGTGATGGGTGAGGGCCGCCAAGGCAGTGCCCTCGGCGCTTCCAGTGGGGTGCGCTCGGGTCAAGGTGGTCCCTCCGCGGGCTCTTATTCGCGTGTAGGGAAGGATCACGGTGGGGAAGGGCGAACCAACGCCCGCACCGGGACCACCTCGACCCTCGCGTGCCTTGTCCGCCTTCTCCGCCTTGCCCGCCCTGCCCGCCCTACCGCCGTCGCTTCAGCCAGTCCGCCGGATCCAGCGCGATCCCCCGTTCGCCGCGGATCTCGAAGTACAGATGGGCGCCTTCGTCGGTGTTCTCTCCTCCCACCGTCCCGATCACCTGACCCTTGGTGACCTGCGCGCCCAGCGCCAACTTCGCCTCGTTCAGGTTGGTGTACACCGACCGGTAGCCGTTGCCGTGGGCCACGATCAGGGTGAGGCCATAGGTCCCCAGGTTCTGCACCAGCTCCACCGTGCCGGCCTCGACCGCCTTGACCGGGGTACCGACGTCCGCGCCGATCGCGATGCCATTGCGCCGGATGGTGGCACCGGAGGCCAGCCGCTCAGGGCCGAAGCCATAGATGATGGGCCCGTCCACGGGCCAGTCGAGCTTGCCGATATCCGCGGTCGTGAGGGTTCCCGGCCCGCTGGGCGCTGCCCGGCCGGCCGGCTGCCGGGCGCGGGCCCGGGCCTCGAGGGTGGCGAGCAGATCGTTGAGCCGGGTCTCGTCCCGCTGCACCGCGGAGAGCTGCTGCTCGGTGGTACGGGCGGAGCGGCGGGCCTCGCGCAGCCGGGCGCCGCGCTCCTCCACCAGCCGGCCGTAGCGCTTGAGCTCCGCCTCCCGCTCCTCCTTGCTGCGGTCCAGCTGCGAACGGATCTGGAGGATCTCCCGCCGACGCCGCTCCACCTGGCGGGCGAGCTTCTCCACGTCGTCCACCAGCGCCTTGTCCTGCCGGGACTGGAGATAGAGGTACTTGTAGCGGGAGAGCAGGTCGCCGAAGGACTGGGCCGCGACCAGCACCTCGAAGGTGTAGAGCGTGCCGCGCTTGTAGATCTCGGCCAGGCGGCGGGTGAGCACGGCCCGCTTCTCCGCCAGGTTGTCCTGGGTGAGGACCAGGTCCGCGCTGGACTGGTCCACGTGCCCGTTGAGCCCGCCGATCTGGCTCTCCAGCTCGTTGACGATGCGGTTGGTGGTCTGCCGCTGCCGCTCCAGGTTCTCCACCTCGGCACCGAGATCGTGCACCTGACCCTGCAGCCGGGTGCGCTCCTGCTCCAGCCGGGCCCGTTCGCGGCGGACCTCCTCGAGCCGGCGGCGGGAGTCGTCGAGATCGGCCTGGGCGTGAAGGCTGGAATCGGGATACGAGAGCAGACTTGCGGCAACGAATCCGGGCCCGAGCGCGAGACGGACGAGACGGACGAGACGGACAGGTGCTCTGCCGACGGTCCCGGCCGTCGCGCCCGCCTCGCCCGCCCCGCCCGCCTTACACATTCCGCAGATGCCTCCCCACGCTCACCAGACTTCCCCCCAGCCCGATGGCCACGCCGAAGACGATGCCCAGGGCGAGTTGCGCCGACTTGAGGAACACGATGCCCGAGGTGGCGAGCTCGATCTGGCCGCGGAAGAGGAGATAGGTGCCGTAGCTCAGCAGGATCGCAACCATCCCGCCCAGGAGGCCCTTGATGGCGCCCTCGACGAGGAAGGGTCCGCGGATGAAGCCGTTGGTGGCGCCCACCAGCCGCATGATGCTGATCTCGCTGGCCCGTTGCAGCACCGTGATGCGGATGGTGACGCCGATGATCACCACGGCCACGGCGGCAAAGGCGAGCCCGATAGTGAGTCCCACCACTCCGGCGATGTTCCGCAGCCGGTCGAGCTTCTCGATCCACTCCCGCCCGTAGCGGATATCGTCGATGAAGCCGTAGCCCCGGAGCCGGTCCGCCACCGCGGCGGTGTGCTGCGCGTCGCGGAACCCGTCCTTGAGCTGGATCTCGAGGGAGGCGGGGAGCGGATTGACTGACAGGTCACGGTAGGCGTCGCGGAACTCCACCAGCTCGGCCCGGGCCCGCTTGAGCGCCTCGTCCTCGCTTACGAAGGTCACCCGCTGCACCTCGGGGAACGCCGCGATGTCCTGTGAGGCCTGGGCGATGGTCTCGGCGGGCGTGCCGCGGAGCAGGTAGGCCACCACTTCCACCCGCTGCTCCACGATCCGCAGCGCCTCGCGCAGATTCACCGCGACCAGGGCGAACAGTCCCACGGCGTACAGCGAGAAGCCGATGGTAGTAATGGAAAGGGCCGACAGGAGCGGGGCCCGGCGGAACGTCATGAAGGCCTCGCGAAGCAGCAGCCTCATGCCATCTCCTCCTCAGCATCGGCGTCGTCCTGACCGCTGTCGAACACCACCGAGCCATCCCGTATCTCCACGGTGCGGTAAGTGGTCTGCTTGACCAGGTCGAGGTCGTGGGTGGCCATCACCACGCAGGTGCCGGTGGCGTTGATCTCCCGGATCAGCTGGAAGACGCCGCGGGTGGCCCGCTCGTCCAGATTGCCGGTGGGCTCGTCGGCCAGCAGGATGGTGGGGTCGTTGATCAGCGCCCGGGCGATGGCTACCCGCTGCTGCTCACCGCCGGAGAGCTCCTGCGGGTAGGCATGGGCCTTGGCAGCGAGACCGACCTGGGTCAGCGCCCGCATGACCCTGGCGGGAATGGCGTCGGCGCGGGCGCCGGTCACTTCCAGGGCGAAGGCGATGTTCTCCTCCGCGGTGCGATCCTCCAGCAGCCGGAAGTCCTGGAACACGATCCCCAGCCGGCGCCTGAGCCGCGGGATCTCGGAGGGCGTCAGCGTGCCGATGTTGAAGCCGGACACCCGCACGTCTCCCACCGTCGGCCGGAGCGCTCCGTACATCAGCTTGAGCATGGTCGATTTCCCCGCCCCGGAGTGACCGGTGAGGAAGACGAATTCGCCCTTCGCGATGTGGAGGGACACGTCCTTGAGGGCGACGCCCTTGGGATAGTCCTTGCTGACGTGGTGGAAGCGTATCACGAGGGGAAGATAGGTCCGGCTCTGAGGGGAGTAAAGCGAGTGGCCGTCGGCCGACAGCCGTCAGCCGTCAGCCGTCAGCAGTCTGGAGTCGGCGGTCGAGGGTCGCGGGCTCTTGCGGTTGGACGCTGGGCTCACGGCTGACGGCTCATGGCTGACGGCTCGTCACGCCAGCGCCTGCTCCAGGTCGGCAATGATGTCTTCCGCGTTCTCCAGTCCGCAGGACAGCCGCACGAAGCCGTCCGGAATGCCCTGGCGGGCCCGCTGCTCCTCGGTCATCCGGCGGTGCGAGGTCAGCCGCGGTTCGGAAATCAGACTCTCGACCCCGGCGAGGCTCGGGGCGTGGGTGACCAGCTTGAGTTTCTTCAGAAACTTCTCCGCGGCCCGGGCCCCGCCCTTGAGCTCGAGACCCACCATGCCGCTGAAGCCGTCCAGCACCGACGCGGCGTAGGCGTGGTCGGGATGGGAAGGGAGTCCCGGGTAATGCACCCGCACGATCTGGTCGCGGGTCTCGGCCCAGCGCGCCACCGCCATGCCGTTCACGTTGTGCCGCTGCATCCGCACGTCCAGCGTCCGCATGCCCCGCTCCACCAGCCAGGCGGCGTGGGGATCGATCGCCTGGCCCCACAGCATCATGAGCCGGGTCACCTCCTCGATGATCGAGACGCTGCCCGCCACGGCCCCGGCGATCACGTCGCTGTGGCCGTTGAGGTACTTGGTGGCGCTGGTGATCACGATGTCGGCCCCGTGTTCCAGCGGCCGGAAGTTGATCGGGCTGGCGAAGGTGGCATCCACCAGTAACGCCAGTCCGCCGTCGCGGGCGATCTGCGCCATGGGGGTGAGGTCCACGATCCGCATGACCGGGTTGGTCGGGGTCTCGACGAAGATGGCGCGGGTACTCTTCCGGACCGAGCGGCGCCACTGCCGCGGCTGGTCCGGGTGGACGTAGGTAACCTCGATGCCGAGCCGGGTAAACTCCTCGTCGAACAGCCGCCGGGTGCCGCCGTAGATCCAGCCGCTGGTGAGCAGGTGGTCGCCGGGACGGAGCACCGCGAGGTGGGCCAGCGCCGTCGCCCCCATTCCGCTGGCGACGAAGATCGCCGCCTCGGAGCCCTCCAACAGCGCATACTTGGCGCCGAGGGCCACCTGGTTGGGATTGTTCCCGTAGCGGGAGTACATCACCTCCTCGCCGGAACCGACGGGGTTGGTGAAGGTGCTGCTCTGATAGACCGGAGCGATGACGGGAGACCAGTCGCCCTGGCGCGCGGGCGCGCCGTGGATGGCGACGGTGGAGAGGCCGAGCTTCCGCTTCATCAGGCGTCCGTCAGGGGGAGAGGGGCTCCGGGGCGAGCGGGACCACGAACCCTTCGCTGCCGGTCCGGGCAAGCCGGAGGCGTACCAGCGCGAGCAGCGCCGCTTCGGCCCGCTCTGCGGCCCACCCGATCTGCTCGGCCAGCGTCTGCACAGTGGCCGGGCCGGTGCGCTGCAGAGTGAAGAAGGCGGTGCGCAGGTCGGGACTCACCCGGCCCACCATGCGGGCCACGCCGCTGGCCGCGTCGTGCACCAGCGCCGCGAGGTCGTGGTGCTCCAGCACGTGCTCGATCGCCTCGAGCTGCTCCTCGCGCAGGCCCTGCAGCACGATGATGGTCTCGGTGAGCGGGTCGAGCAGCAGCTTGGCGATGACCTCATCGGCGCAGCTGAAATCGACCAGCCCGACCTCGGAGAAGTCGATCAGGGCCAGTGAGCCGGGCCGGGAGCTGAGCCGCTGCTGGATGCTGGTGCGGACCGCGCGCCCGGTGGCGCGGGTGACCAGGTCGCAGTAGGGACCCTGCACGGTCTCGCGGAGCAGCTGGTCAACCCGGATGGTCTGTGTCATCCGCCGGTGCTCTCCTGAGCTGGGATTACGATCTGGAGCTGGGCGCCGGGGAACGCGGCGAGATGCTCGGTCATCGGGACGTCGTCGTCCCATTCGGGCACGATGGCGATGCGGGCGGTGCCGCTGCGGATCGAGAGCTTGCCGTTCCACCGGCCGAGGTAGCGCTTGATGCCGGCGATGCCCTGGCCCCGACCCGGGTCGCGGAAGCGGCTCACGTTCTGGATGACCGCCGCTTCCAGCGCGGCGCCGTCACCCCATCGGTCACCGAAGCGGCGCGCCTGGGTGACTTCCAGGGAGCGGCGGAACCCGACCCCCGCGTCGCTGACCGCGATCACAACCACCCGGCGGCCGAGCCGGCGGCGAAAGGTATACGCGTGCACCGCCGCCCACCCGCCGGTTCCGGCATGTTCCACAATATTCTGACACGCCTCCGAAAGTGCCATGGCGAATCCCATGGTCGCCTTTACGTCGATCCCCAGCTCGTGGGTCAGGATGCGGGCCGCGCCCGCCTGGATTTTCCCGACCACCGCGTGCACGTCCTCGGAGGCGCGCACCGGCGTCACGTCCAGCAGCACATCCGACTGCTCGTCCGGCTTGAGCCGGGGCACCTTGCCGTGCAGGTCGAACAGTTCGGCGGCATGCTGGAAGAATCCGGTCCGGGCCCAGTAGCGCCGGACCTCGTCGGCCGCCGGCACGGTGAAGTCGGGCCGGGGACCACCGGCCTCCCGGATGGCCTGGCCCGCGGTCAGCATGCCCACGAGGCCGAAGGGTGAGGCCCACTGGGCGGGCCGGGCGTCGAACACCATCCGGTCGGCGATTGGTCCGGCCGAAAACGATGCGGCAAACTGTTCGAAGCTCCGGTCGTCGAACGATGCGGGGACCTCGACCACCCGGCTCACGCCGGCGCCCCCGCGATGGCGAGCTGGCCCCGGAGCAGCCGGCCCAGCGTCGTCGCGCCGCGGAGAGTGGCGTTCCGCGCCGCGAAGCCCTGCGCGGCATTGATGGCGGTCTCGACCGGGTCGCCGGCAACCAGCCGGGCGCAGAGCGCGGCGCCGAACACGTCGCCGCACCCGGTGGGATCGATGGCCTCCACGGCCGGCGCGGGGAGGAGGGCCGTGCGGATCGGGCCGCTATCGGGCGGGAAGGCCCTAAAGGACTTGCTCGCCCCGGGCCGCGCTTGCGCGCTCCCAAGGGGCTCGGTCGCGGGAGGGCGGGAAGACGGGAAGGCCCGCCATTCCGCCCAGCCATCAAACCCGGGAGCCGCGAAGTACACTGCCCCGCGCGGTCCCAGAGTCACGACCAGCAGTTTCACCCCCGCGGCCATCGCCATCGCGGCCATCGCCAGCGGGTCGGGGGCGAACTGGGCCATCTCGTCTTCGTTCATCTGCACCACGTCGAAGCAGCTGAGCCAGGCGGTGGGGTCGGCGAGCGGCCGCAGCATGCGCACGCCGTCCTGTGGCATGCCGAAGAGCAGGCTGTGAAGATCGGCATAGATGGGGCCGTGGAAGGCCTGCCGCAATGCCTGCGCGGTGCCCAGCTCGAGCTCGAACCCCGAAATGAAGTTCAGATAGAGCGCGTCGAGGTCTCGCACCATCGGTCCGAGCTCGGCCCAGGTCCAGCCGGGCACACCGCCCGACATGCGTTCGCAACGCCGTTCCGCCGACTGGTAGCGCAGGGTCACCCGGTTGTTGGCGACCGGCACCTCGACACAGCGTCCGCCCGGCACCAGGTGGGTGAGAGACCGGAGCAGGGCGGCTGCCTCCTCCCGCAGATCGCTGCCCACCTTGATCAGAGGCACGAGCTGCCAGGCGGGGGCCAGCCCCGCCTCCAGCCCGCCCAGCGCATAGGCGATCCCGCCCCACTCCTCGACCGGTGGGGCCGCCGGATCGCGGCCATGAATGACGTCCCAGACGAGCGAACCAACGACGCCCAGTTTAGGCATCGCGGGAAGTTCCGAGTTCCGCGTTCCGAGTTCCACGTTTCGCATGGCCAGAGACGGCGTGCGACCCGACGCCGTGCTCTCGGCAGCCCAACGCGGAACATGGAACGCGGAACGCGGAACTCATACGATCCCCGCCTCGACTTGCTCGAGAAACGCCCGCGCCGCGCCGTACACGCCCGCGACCCCGGTCAATGTGCCGGGGACGATGCGGCAGACCGCGACGGCCGGCTTGAAGGCCCGGCGGGAGACTTCCCGGGAGAGCGGCTCGAACAGACTCTCGCCGGCAAGGGTAACGCCGCCGACGATGACGACCGCCTCGGGGTTGAAGATGTTGATCAGGGAGGCGACGGCGGCGCCGAGGAACTTGGCGGTGTCGCGCACCACCTCGAGGGCCAGCTGGTCGCCGGCGTGGGCGGCCTGGTAGACGGTCTGCGCCGTAATCTGGCGCAGATCGCCCCCGACGTGGGACGGCAACGACGACTCCGCCCCGCTCTCCAGCGCCTCCACCGCGCGCAGCGCGATGTTGGGCCCCGAGGCATAGGCCTCGATGCAGCCGTAGTTGCCACACTTGCAGCGCCGGCCGTTGGCGTCGATCGTCATGTGCCCGAACTCGCCGGCGATGTCGGAGGAGCCGTGATAGAGCCGCCCATCGATGATGATGCCGCCGCCGATCCCGGTCCCGATGGTGAGACCGATGGCATTCCGGGTGTTGCGCGCGGCGCCCCGCCACCACTCGCCCAGGATGGCGCAATTGGCGTCGTTATCGAGCGCGGTATTGAGGCCCAGCCCCTCGTGCAGCCGGGCCCGGAGCGGCATGTTGACCCAGCCCAGGTTGGGCGTGAGCAGCACGATGCCCGACCGGGTGTCGAGTGGCCCCGGCGCACCGACTCCGATTCCCACCAGCTCCGCGCCGGGCACCGCGCGGAGCGTCTCCGCCATGCTTTCCTTTGCCGCGGCGATGATCCGGCGCACGACGGCATCCGACCCTTCTTCCGCCCCGGTGGCCACGCTCCGCACGCCGTGCAGGGCGGAGCCATCCTCGGCCACGCAGCCTGACACGATGTTGGTGCCACCGAGGTCGATGCCGACGATGAAACGCATGGCTCTGGGGGCAAGAGAACCGGGAACGGCGAACCAGGGGAATGATAGAAAGGCGGGGTGATTCCGACTACTGCAGGGCCGGGCTCCCCGTTCCGCCTGCCGCGTTCCGCGGTGGGCCCGTACGGATCGCGGCCAGGCGGGCCACCACGGCGGCCGCGACTCGATCGACTCCGAGCTCGACCATGCAGCGGTGGTGTCCCAGCGGGCAGCGATCCTGGCCGTGGAGCGAGCAGGGACGGCAGGCAAGACCAGGAAGTGCCACCACCGGGTCGGCGGGGGAGAGCGGTGCGAACCCCGATGCCGGGCCGGTCGGTCCGGCCACGACCACGACCGGCCGGGCAAGTGCGCCCGCGAGGTGGAGCGCCACGGAATCGTTGCTCACCACCAGTGCGGCGCGGTCGATGACCGCGGCGGATTCGGGGAGGGTGAGATCGCCGGCGGCGTTCCGGCTGCGGTCGGGCGCGGCCCGCACCACCGCGGCCCCCACCTCCCGGTCCTCGGGGCCGCCGATCACGACCACGGGCAGGGCGAGGGTCGAGGCGAGCTCAGGGAAGTAGGGCCATCGCTTGGTCGCCCACCGTGCACCGGGCGCCAGGATGATGAACTCCGAGCCGATGCCATGCGCATCGAGCCAGGCCTGAGCGGTCCGGCGGCTCTCCCGGGTGAGCGTGAGCCAGGGAGCGGCCGGCGGGGCCGCCGGGCCCGCGAGCGCCGCCAGCCGGGACGACTCATGGCCCGCGGCGGGGCGTTCGACGCGGGCGGTGTGCCACCGTCCGGCCAACCCGCCCGTGAATCCGGTCCGCTCGGGGATTCCGGCCAGGCGGGCGAGCAAGGCAGTGCGGAGCGAGCGGTGCGGCAGAAAGGCGCGGGCATAGCCCTCGGCCCGGAGCCGGGCCGCCAGACGGAGGAGGCCAAGGACGCCGCGATCGGTGCCGCGCTTGTCGTAGGGAATCACCCGGCGCACGGCCGGCTCGCCGGCGAGGAGCGGCGCCGCGACCGGAGTGGTGACCACATCCACCGGGCCGAACCGGGCCGCGAGCCGCTGCAGCAGCGGAAGGGTGAGGACCAGGTCGCCGAGGTAGGCGGTCTGGACTACAAGCGTTCCGCGTTCCGCGTTCCGCGTTCCGTGTGGCTCGGCGGCGGTCACAGACTCAGCGAGGATTGACCGGCTCTCCCTGAAGAACGCGGAACTCGGAACGTGGAACGCGGAACTACTCTACCTGCAGCACCGCGAGAAACGCCTCCTGCGGAATTTCCACCTGGCCCAGCTGCTTCATCTTCTTCTTTCCTTCCTTCTGCTTCTCCAGCAGCTTGCGCTTACGGGTGATGTCGCCACCGTAGCACTTGGCCAGCACGTCCTTCCTGAGCGCGGAGATGGTCTCGCGGGCGATGATCTTGTTGCCGATCGCCGCCTGGATGGCGACCACGAACAGCTGCCGGGGGATGAGCTCCTTCAGCTTCTCGGTGATCTTCCGGCCGTACTCGTACGACTTGTCCCGGTGGATGATGACGCTGAAGGCGTCCACCGTCTCGCCGTTGATCAGCATGTCGAGCCGGACCAGATCGGATTCGCGATAGCCTGCCAGCTCGTAGTCCATGGCGGCGTAGCCGCGGGAGATGCCCTTGAGCTTGTCGTAGAAGTCGAGCACGATCTCGCCCAGCGGGAAGTCGAAGTCGAACTCCACCCGGCTGGTGTCGAGGTACTTCATCCCGTGGTATACCCCGCGCCGATCGGTGCCCAGCTTCATGATGCCGCCGATGTATTCGGCCGGCGCCATCAGCCGCGCCTTCACGTACGGCTCTTCGATCCGGGCGATAGTGGCCGGATCGGGGAGCTTGGTGGGGTTCTCCAGCAGCATCATGCTGCCGTCGGTGAGGTACACGCAATACTCCACCGTCGGGACCGTGGTGATGAGATCCAGGTTGAATTCGCGCTCCAGGCGCTCACCCACGATCTCCATGTGCAGCAGCCCCAGGTAGCCGCAACGGAAACCGAAGCCGAGCGCGGTGCTGGTCTCCGGCTCGTACTGCAGACTCGCGTCGTTGAGCTTGAGCTTGGCCAGCGCGTCGCGCAGCGCCTCGTACTGCTCCGAATCGGTCGGATACAGTCCGGCAAAGACCATCGGTTTCACTTCGCGATAGCCGGGGAGCAGCTCGGCCGCGCGGTCCTGGGCATCGAGGATGGTGTCGCCGGCGCGGGTGTCTCCCACGCTCCGGGTGTTGGCCACGACGTAGCCCACCTCGCCCGCCTCGAGGAACGCGGTGGGGCGCTGGCCCAGCTGCAGGTAGCCGACCTCGTCGACGGTGTACACGTCGTCGGGGTGGGCGCCAAAGGCGACCTCCATGCCCTGCCGGAGGGTGCCGTCCACCACCCGCACGCTGGGGATGGCCCCGCGGTACCGGTCGAAATACGAGTCGAAGATCAGCGCCCGGAGCGGGGCGTCGGGTTTGCCTCTCGGGGCAGGTACTCGCTGCACCACCGCCTCCAGGAGCTCCGGGACCCCGGTGCCTTCCTTGGCGGAGACGGCGAGAATCTCTTCCCGGCGTGCCCCGATGAGGTCCATGATCTCCTTGGCGCGGCGCTCCGGCTCCGCGCCCGGCAGGTCGATCTTGTTGAGCACCGGGATGATCTCCAGGCCGGCGTCCATCGCCAGGAAGAGATTGGAGAGGGTCTGGGCCTGCACCCCCTGCGACGAGTCCACCACCAGGATCGCCCCCTCACAAGCGGCGAGGGAGCGGGACACCTCGTAGGTGAAGTCCACGTGACCCGGCGTGTCGATCAGGTTGAGCTCGTACTCCTGGCCGTCCCGGGCGGGGTACGACATGCGGACGGCATTGAGCTTGATGGTGATGCCGCGCTCGCGCTCGAGGTCCATGGTGTCGAGCAGCTGTTCCCGCATGAGTCGCTTCTCGACCGCCCCGGTCGCCTCGATCAGCCGGTCGGCCAGGGTGCTCTTGCCGTGGTCGATATGGGCGACGATGCAGAAGTTTCTGATCCGTGATTGACGCATGCCGGAATATAAGCGTTCCGCGTTCCCCGTTCCGCGTGCCGCGTTCGAGATGGACAATCCGAGCCGTTTCGGCCCCCATCGGGGCGAAACGCGAAACGCGAAACGCGGAAC
>JBGQJV010000006.1:0-45882 GCA_041499215.1 Gemmatimonadota bacterium
ATCGACGGCGCGGTTTGGCACCTCGATGTCGGCTTGTCACATCCTGGGGCTGGAGAAGGTCCCAAGGGTCCGGCTGTTCGCCGGTTAAAGTGGCACATGAGCTGGGTTCAGAACGTCGTGAGACAGTTCGGTCTGTATCCGTCGTGGGCGTGGGAGCGTTGAGGGACGTCGTCTCTAGTACGAGAGGACCGAGACGAAGTGACCGCTCGTGTACGGGCTGTCCCGCCAGGGGCAGCGCCCGGTAGCGATGTCACGCGGAGATAACCGCTGAAAGCATCTAAGTGGGAAACTCTTCCCGAGATGAACGCTCCTGGAGCTTAAGCTCCCTAAAGGGCCCTGGAAGACTACCAGGTTGATAGGCGGCAGGTGCACGGAGGGTGACCTCTTCAGCCGAGCCGTACTAATCGCCCGTGCAGTTTGATCTCTCCCGGTTTTTTACTACGGGGATTCCCCAAACACATCCGTTCCTTCGGTTGCCACTGCTGGTCGGTGCCGCACAGCTGTGCGGCACCGACAATCCGAATGGCTGACGACTAGCGCGCAGGGGCCACACCCGGTCCCATTCCGAACCCGGTAGTTAAGACCTGCAGCGCCGATGGTACTTCGCTCGCGAGGGCGTGGGAGAGTAGGCCGTCGCCAGCCACCCCATGAGCCCAGTCCTCCTCGGAGGGCTGGGCTTTTGTTCTGCCGACGGTCGAGACGGACGAGACGGACGCGACGATCAACCCATTGTCCATCCTGACCGTCGCGACCGTCCCGGCCGTCTGATTAGTCTTCCCCATGCCCCAACCCCGCCGCACAGGCCACATCGCCATCGCGGGCGCCCCGAACGTGGGCAAGTCCTCGCTGCTCAACCGGCTGGTCGGCAGCCATCTCGCGATCGTCAGCCCCAAGGCCCAGTCCACCAGGCTCCCGGTCACCGGCCTGCTCACCGAGGGCGACACCCAGTTCGTCTTCCATGACCTCCCCGGCCTGCTCGACCCGCAGTACCTCCTGCACGCCCGCATGCGCGCCGCCGCGCTGGGCGCGCTCGAACGGGTCCACCTGGTGCTGCACCTGCATCCCGCGGCGGAGGCCCCGGCGCCCCCGTTCGGCCCCCTGGCCGGGTTGGCGGGCCCCCTCGGCACACCGCTCATCACCGTGTATACCAAGGCCGACCTCCTGCCGGCCGGAGGTAGCCTGAAGACCAGGCTGGCAGAGGGAGAGCGGCTGGTTTCCGCCGAAACCGGGGCGGGGGTAGAGGAGCTGCTCCAGCTCATCCGTGCCCACCTTCCGGAACGCGAATTCGAGTACGACCCCGCCGATGTGGGCACCCAGCCCCTGCGGTTCTTCGCCACCGAGTATGTCCGGGAGGCGGCGTTCGACCACCTGGAGGACGAGGTGCCGTACGGAGTCGCGGCGGAGGTGGAGGAGTTCCGCGAGCACACGCGGCCGGTGTACATTCGAGTCACGCTGCTGGTCGAGCGTGACTCCCAGAAGGGCATCGTGATCGGGCGCGGGGGCCGGACCCTCAAGGCAATCGGCCAGCAGGCGCGCGCGCGCCTCGAGGCGCTGCTGGGCGAACCGGTCTATCTGGACTGCTGGGTCAAGGTGCTGCCCAACTGGAGACGGAGTGCGGCGTCGCTGGATCGGCTGGGGTTCCCGACGGAGGCGTCAGGCCACAGGCGTCAGCCGTCGGGAGGTTCCAATGCAGGTCCTGAGTGATCACTGTCGCTCCTGCTCGCCGGGCCGCAACGGCCTGACGCCCGACGCCTGGTCTCTGACGCCTATTCGCTGACGCCCATGCCCCTCGCCCCCGAACTGCTCGAGATCCTGGTCTGCCCCAAGTGCAAGGGGGACCTGGAGTACCGCCTGGAGCCCGAAGTCCTGGTATGCCAGGCCTGCCGTCTGGTCTACGCCGTGGAGGACGGTATCCCCATCATGCTGATCGACGAGGCCAAGCCGCTTTGAGCGACCTCCTTGCCGCCGCGCGCGCCGAGGCTACCCGGCTGCAGCACGACTACGTCGGCACCGAGCATCTCTTTCTCGCGCTGCTCTCGCGCGACGACTCTTCCCTCGTCACCATCCTTACCGCCTTCGATGCCACCCCAGAGGCGCTCCGCGAGCGGCTGGAGAAGCGGAGCCCCCAAGGGCGTGGGGCTCCGGAAAACCCCGAGTCGATCGCGCTCCGTTCCGGGGCCAAGCGCGCCCTTGATCAGGCGCGAGCCGCGGCGGGTGGGGCCGAGCCAGGCCCGCAGCATTTCCTGCAGGCGCTCCTGAGCGACGGCAAAGGGGTAGTGGCCTCCAGTCTGGGTGATCTGGGCATCCCCGTTGCCAAGGTGCGGGAAGCGCTCGGAATTGTGCCGGCCGAGAAGCCGGAGAAGCCCGAGCGCCAGCCACGGCCCGAGAAGGCGGAGAAGCCGTCCCCGGCCCCGGCGGCGCGCGAGGCGCCGGAGCGGACGGAGCGGACCGATCGGGGTGAGCGGGGTGATCGGTCCGCGCGGGTGGAGAAGGGGGAACGGCGCGACCGGCCGGATCGGAATGACCGGCGGGAGAAGCCGGAGCGCCCGGAGCGGACCGACCGGCCGAAGAACGAACGCCGCGAACGGGACCGCGGACCCGCGGAGCCGACGCCCAGCGCACCCCTCCGGATTGCCCCGGTGCACGAGCCATTCTTCACCGGGCGCAAGATCCCGCTGCTGGCCATTCCGCTCAGCCTGTACTTCGCGTGGGGCGGCCAGTTCCCCGCCTGGCTGGTCTTCCTGACCGCCTGTCTTGCGGTGTTGCCGCTTGCGGGATACATGGGCGAGGCGACCGAACACATCGCCACCCGCACTGGTCCGACTCTGGGCGGCTTCCTGAATGCCACCTTCGGCAACGCCGCCGAGCTGATCATCGCCATCGTGGCGCTGCAGGCCGGGCTAGTGGAGCTGGTCAAGGCTTCGATTACCGGCAGCATCCTGGGCAACCTGTTGCTGATCCTCGGGCTTTCGCTCGTCGCCGGGGGACTGGACAAGCCGATCGTCCGCTTCAGCCGCACCACGGCCGGCATGAGCGCCGGGATGATGGCACTGGCGGTCACCGGGCTCATCTTTCCGGCTTTGTTCCACGTGACCCACTCGGGAGCGAACGCCTCGCTGGTGGAGCTGCATCTGTCGGAGGCGGTCGCGGTGGTGCTGGCGCTGACCTACATCGGCTCGCTGGTGTTTTCTTTGAAGACCCACAAGCCGGTGCTGTGCGCCGAGCCGCATCCCACGGAAGCGGCGCCCTGGGGCATCCCGGCGGCCATCGGAGTGCTGGCCGCCGCGACGGTCGCCGTCGCGGTGGAGTCGGAAATCCTGGTCCACGCGGTGGAGGGTCTGACCGCCGGCAACTCGTGGATCTCCCAGACCTTCCTGGGCCTGATCGTCATCCCGATCATTGGCAACGCGGCGGAACACGCCACCGCGGTGGTGGTGGCCCGGAAGGGGAAGATGGATCTGGCGCTCCAGGTCGCGATGGGGTCGAGCGCCCAGGTGGCGCTGTTCGTCGCCCCGCTCCTGGTGTTCATCGGCGCGATCCTCGGACCCAGCTCCTCGGGGGTCTACATGAACCTGGTGTTCAGCCCCATCGAGGTGGTGGCGGTGGGGCTGTCGACCCTGCTGGCCGCGATTGTCACCCTGGACGGAGAGTCCCACTGGTTCGAGGGGGTGCAGCTGCTGGCCCTGTACGCCATGGTAGCGATCGCGGTCTTCTTCATCTGATCTTGTGCTCTGGCCGCGGGTAGACCAGCTTCCGAATTGACAGCGACTTCGAAGGCTCCTAAGTTGCTTGTACTGAACCTCTTACGCATCGCCCGGGAGCCCTAGGCTGCGCACTCGCCCGACGGTCCTCTACCACGCGCCGCCAGGGCGCCCTGTGCCCGAGCTGGTGGGGCACTGGGCGGACACTCGGGAGTTCCCGCTGCTGGTACTGCCGGATCCGGAGGAGGTGCACGCGATCGTCCTGCGCGGGTTTCCGGCGTTTCTGTTCGTGGATTTCGACGGAACCGGCGCGGCAGGCGTAGAGCTGGTGCGAGCGCTGAAGCGCGATCCCTTCACGGC
Organism: Gemmatimonadota bacterium; assembly: GCA_041499215.1. Classification (GTDB taxonomy): domain Bacteria; phylum Gemmatimonadota; class Gemmatimonadetes; order Gemmatimonadales; family GWC2-71-9; genus JADJOM01. The sequence continues at coordinate 4,062 of JBGQJV010000006.1, forward strand.
GATCGTGCCGGCGGTGATCCTGTCCGCCCGGCATGATCCGGCCCAGGTGGAGGGGTGGTTCGCGGCCGGGGCGGATGAAGTGGTGAGCGGGTTGTTCTCGCCGGCCGAACAGCGGGCGCGGATCGACGCGATCTTGAACCGGACCGAGCGGGATGTGTCAGTACACCCGTCGACCCGGCTTCCGGGGACCACCGAAATCGAGCGGGCGATCCGGCGGAACCTCGATGCCGGGGGCGAGTTCGCGGTCTGCTACGCCGACCTCGATCACTTCAAGGAATTCAACGACCGCTACAGCTACTACGACGGCGACCGGGTCATCTACATTCTGTCCCGGATCCTGCACGACGTGGTCAAGGGGCTGCTCGGGGTGCAGGGGTTCGTGGGACACATCGGCGGCGACGATTTCATCTTCGTGATTCCGCTCTCCGACGTGAACGAGGTGTGCACCGAGATCATTTCGGTGTTCGACACACTGGTTCCGCTGCAGTACAACGATCAGGACCGGCGGGCCGGGTACTTCTTCGGCAAAGACCGCCGGGGCCAGTTGCATCGGGTGCCACTGATGACGCTTTCGATCGGGATCGTGTCCAACCGGAGCCGGAAGTTCACCCACCCGGCCCAGGTGAGCGAGCTCGCAACCGAGATGAAGAGCTACGCCAAGACCCTGCCGGGATCGGTCTTCGTGGTGGACCGGCGGCAGCAGTCCGACGCGGACGAGCCGACGGGCTCAGGCCGTTAGGGGGACGCATGAACGTCACTTGCCCGTCGTGCACCACCGTCTACCGGGTCGATCCGGCCAAGGTCCCTGAGGCCGGAGTCCGGGCACGCTGCAAGGTGTGCTCGGCGATCTTCCCGGTGACCAAGACGGTGGCTGCGCCCGCCGCCGGGGCGGCCGATGTGGACGCGACCATTCGCCGTCCGGCGATCGACCCGCTCGCGGCCATAGCAGATCTCGATGCGACCACCAAGCGGCCGGCGGTGATGCCGCGGCCTCCGGTCGCCGATCTCGACGCCACGATCAAGCATCCGGCGGTGATGCCGCGGCCTCCGGTCGCCGATCTCGACGCCACGATCAAGCATCCGGCGATCACGCCGCCGGTGGCAGCGGACATAGACGCGACGGTGCGGCGCCCGGCGATTGCCCCGGACCTCGACCAGACCGCGCGGCGCCCGTCGCTGCCGGCGGACCTGGACGCGACCGCGCCACGGCCGCCGGTAGTACCGGGCGAGCTCGAGGAGACGGGCCCACGACCCGGCGTGCCGGGCGATTTCGAGCCGGCCGCCCCAGTCGGTGCCGACGGCGGAGTGGACACCACCGCCAAACGGACCTCGATGCCCCCGGACCTGGATGAGACCGCCCGGCGGCCCGCGGCCGATCCACTGGTGCCCTCGGCCGCGACCATTCCGGCCAGGCCGCCAGTATTGCCACCACCTGCCCTTGGCCGAGCTGGAACGGCACCTCCCCCAGCGGTTCCCGGTGGCCCTCGGCCAACGGCTCCTCGCCAGTTCCCGCCGCCTGCCGGTCCGGCCTCACGCGGGCAAGCCATGCCGCCTCCAGCGGTACGGGGCACTGGGGTCGCGCCCCCGGCGCCGCCGCTCACTCCCCCAGGACCGCCGCCGCTGGTGCCGCCGGGACCGCCGAAGATGCCTGCTGCCGCTCCGGTGGCGGCTGGGCCAAGCGCCCCGGCGCGGCCGGCCGGACGGCCGGTGAACCCGTTTCTGACCCAGGATCCGTCCCAGAAGGCCCGACGGCTGGCCCGGGCGCTGATCAGCGATCTCGCGGTGTACTACCCAGACCGGCGCAAGGAAGGCTTGGCTCAGGGGACGCTCAAGCAGCTGTTCCAGGAGGAGATTCAGAAGAGCTGGGAGGAGTTCACCGACCAGGTCGGCAAAGAGCTGGCGGAGTCCACCACCTACTTCAACGACGCGCTCAACGAGATTCTCGCCGGCGGGAAGAAGGTCTTTTAGACGGACAGGCGGACGGACGGGCTGACGGACGGATGGGGCGCCAGCGCCCTGTTCGTCCGTCTGTCCGTCTGTCCGTCCAGTTCGCCTCCCATCTATACTTCCTTTATCCTCATTCAACCTGGATCAGTGCCAATGAAGGACCTCATCGAACGGCTGGATGACCTGGATCAGCGTGTCTCCCAGATCCGAGGGTTTCTTTGACCTGGACGAGAAGCGCAAGCGGCTGACCCAACTGGAGGCGCGCCAGACCGATCCCGCGTTCTGGTCCAAGGCGGATGAGGCCCGGCAGGTCGTGCAGGAGGTCAAGGAGCTGAAGACCTGGATCACGCCCGAGGCGGATATCGCCCGCCGTCTGGGGGATGCTCGGGCCATGGTCGAGCTGCTGGAGGCGGAGCCCGACGCGGAGCTGTCCGCTGAGCTGCGACAGGAGGTCGACCTGCTGGGGCACGCCGTCGAAACGTTCGAGCTGCAGACCATGCTGCAGGGAGCGGACGACGGCCGGGACGCCATCCTGACGGTGCATCCCGGCGCGGGCGGCACCGAGTCGCAGGACTGGGCCGAGATGCTGATGCGGATGTATGTCCGCTGGGCGGAGCGCCGCGGGTTCGAGGTCTCCATCCTCGACCGGGTCGATGGCGAAGAGGCCGGGATCAAGTCGGTGTCGATCGAGATCAAGGGACAGTACGCCTACGGCTTTCTCAAGGCGGAGAAGGGGGTCCACCGGCTGGTACGGATCTCGCCCTTCGACTCCCAGGCGCGGCGTCATACGTCGTTCGCCTCGGTATTCGTCTACCCCGACATTGACGACACCATCGAGGTGGATCTCCGGGAGGAGGACATCAGGATGGACGTATACCGCGCGTCGGGCGCGGGCGGCCAGCATGTGAACAAGACCTCCTCCGCCGTGCGGCTCACCCACATTCCGACCGGGCTCGTGGTGGCCTGCCAGCAGGAGCGCAGCCAGGGCAAGAACAAGGCGACGGCGATGAAGATGCTCCGGGCGGCGATCTACCAGAAGAAGCTGGAGGAGCAGGAGGCGGAGCGCGCCAAACTGGAGGCGACCAAGACCGACAACTCCTGGGGCAACCAGATTCGGTCGTACGTCTTCCAGCCGTACACGATGGTGAACGACCACCGCACCGAGCTCAAGGTCGGGGATGTCCAGCGGGTCATGGACGGCGACCTCGACGCGTTCATCGAGGCCTACCTCAAGCGGTTCGGGAGCAAAGCGGCGTGACCGAGGCAGACCTGAGCCAGCCGGAGCGCCACCGGCGTGAGAAGCTGGTGGCTCTTCGGGCCATGGGCGCGGAGCCGTTCGCCTATGGATTCGACCGCAGCCATACCGCCCGGGAGGCGCTGGCGCTGTACCAGGATGCCCACGGGGACCAGGGACCTACGGTCGCCGTGGCCGGGCGGGTCCAGGCGTGGCGGCCCAAGGGCAAGGTGATCTTCGGGCACCTGGAAGACGGCAGCGGGCGGATCCAGGTGTATCTCCGGGGTGACGATCTGGGCCCGGCCTTCGAGCTGGTGAAGCTGCTGGACCTCGACGATCACATCGGCGTGCGCGGGCACCTCATGAAGACCCGCTCGGGGGAGGTGACCGTGAAGGCCGCCGAAGTCAGCCTGCTGGCCAAGTCGGTCAAGCCGCTCCCCCGGCCCAAGGTGGAAGTGCTGGAGGACGGCAGCACCAGGACCTATGGCGGGGTGGCCGACCCGGAACTCCGTTACCGCCAGCGCTACGCCGATCTCGCGGTGCATCCCGAGGTGCGGGAGGTCTTCCGGCTCCGGTCCAGGATCATCACCCGGATCCGGGCGTTTCTCGATGCCCGGGGGTTCCTCGAAGTGGAAACCCCGGTGCTGCAGCCGCTGTATGGCGGGGCGTCGGCGCGGCCGTTCGTCACCCACCATAACGCGCTCGACATGCCGCTCTATCTGCGCATCGCGGACGAGCTCTATCTCAAGCGGCTGATTGTGGGCGGGCTGGAGCGGGTGTACGAGATCGGCCACGACTTCCGCAACGAAGGGATGGACCGGACCCACAATCCGGAGTTCACCATGCTGGAGCTGTACCAGGCCTACGCCGACTACGGCGACATGATGGCGCTGGCCGAGGCCCTGTTTGCAGACCTGGTGCGGGAGGTGAGCGGCGGTTCGCTGCAGCTGGAGAGGGAGAGTGTCCGGCTGGACTTCACCCCGCCGTTCAGGCGGGTGTCATTCGTGGACGGGATCCGCGAACGGAGCGGGGTGGATGTGCTCAGCGCAGCCGAGGAGGAGATGCGAGCCCGGTTGGTCCGGACCGGACGCCCGCGCGAGGAGGTGCAGACCTTCGCCGGCGGCAAGCTGCTGGACGAGATGTTCTCCGCCTTTCTCGAACCCGCGCTGCTGCAGCCGACGTTCGTGGTCGACTATCCCAAGGCCATCTCGCCGCTCGCCAAGGTACACCGGAGGGATGCTGGGGTCACCGAGCGGTTCGAGCTGTTCGTGCAGGGCAGGGAACTGGCCAACGCCTTCAGCGAACTCAACGATCCCGACGACCAGCGGGCCCGGTTCGAGGACCAGGGCCGCCAGCGGCAGGCGGGAAACGACGAGGCACAGCCGTATGACGCCGACTATGTCCGCGCGCTGGAGTACGGCATGCCGCCGACCGGCGGCATGGGAATCGGCGTGGACCGTGTCCTCATGCTGCTGCTCGGCCAGCCCTCGATCCGGGATGTGATTCTCTATCCCGCCATGCGGCCGGAGGAGTGATGGCTGCCCTCGTGGGCCGGGTGAGGAACGGGAACGCCAACCCGGGAGCGCGGTTCCGGGACCTGTTCCGGCTGCCGAGCTCGCTGGAGCGGGATCTGGCGCGCCGCTACCTCCGAAGCCGGCGGGCCTCCGGGAGATTGTCGCTCATCACCGGTATTGCCATCGGTGGAGTAGCAGTCGGCGTGGCGGCACTGATCGTGGTGCTGGGGGTGATGAACGGCCTCCGCAACGATCTGCGGGAGCGGATCCTGGTGGCCAACCCGCATCTCCGGATCCTGACCTACGGCAACGGGCTCCGGCTGGAGAACTGGCGGGAGATCCTCAACCAGGTGAAAGAGGAGCCGGGGGTAGTAGCGGTGGCGCCGGAGGTGTTGAGCCAGTCGGTGATCTCAGCCGGTGCGGACTACGCCGAGGGGGTGAATGTCCTCGGGTTCGATCCCGACACCGGCAGCCGTTCGGTCACCTCGCTGCCCCAGGCCATCACCCGGGGTGACCTGGGTTTCCGGACCACGCGGGAGGGAGTGGATGGGGCGATCATCCTGGGCAGCAGGCTGGCGGAGCGCCTGACGGTCTATCCGGGCGACATCGTCACGCTGGTCGCGGCCAAACCGCCTGAGGTGAATCGCGCCCTCGGGGTCGGCGTCCCCAGGTACTGGCGGTTCGAGGTGACGGGCACATTCAATACCGGCATGTTCCTGTACGACAATCAGTTCGTGGTGATCTCGCGGGAGGTGGCCCAGCGGTTCACCGGACTGGGAAACGCGGTCAGTGGCATCGATGTCCGGCTGGCGGACCCATGGCAGGCCCCGGTCATCGGCCGGCGGCTGGAGACCAGGCTCGGGTATCCCTACCGGGCTCTGGACTGGCAACAGCAGAATGCGACCCTGTTCAGCGCCCTGGAGCTGGAGAAACTGGCCATGGGGCTCATTATCTTTTTCATAATGGTGGTTGCGGCGTTCAACATCGTTGGCACCCTGACCATGGTAGTGGCCGAGAAGACGCGCGAGATCGGCATCCTCAAGGCTATGGGTCTGGGTTCGGGCTCGATCGCCCGGGTGTTCCTCGCGCAGGGGGCGATCATCGGGCTCACCGGCATGGTCGTGGGGCTGGTCTCCGGCCTGGCCATCGGGTTCGCGGTGGACCGCGGGCGATGGATCCGGATCGACCCGAGCGTGTATTTCATAGACCACCTGCCGATCAAGATCGAGCCGCTGGACGTGGCGGTCGTGATTCTCGGAAGCCTGCTGCTCGCCATCGCGGCCACCGTGCCTCCCTCCCGCGGGGCTTCCCGGCTCGAGCCGGTCGACGCCATCCGCTACGAATGACGGCGATGCTGGTCGCGCGGGACCTGCGCAAGGTCTACCAGGGTGGCGACGGCCGGCCGCTAGAAATCCTCACTGGCGTGAGCCTCGAGGTATCGAGCGGGGAGTTCGTGGCCATCGTGGGCGAGAGCGGCGCCGGCAAGAGCACCCTGCTGCACCTGCTGGGCGCCCTCGACCGGCCAACCGCCGGCACCATCTCGCTGGACGGCTCCGACTACGGCGCCGCCACGCCGGCCGAGCTGGACGTGTTGCGCAACCAGCGCATCGGCTTTGTGTTCCAGTTTCACCACCTGCTACGGGACTTTACCGCGCTCGAGAACGTGATGATGCCACTTCGCATTGGCGGGCAGGAGGAGGCTGCCGCCCGGGTCCGGGCGGAGGGGCTGCTTCGCCAGGTGGGGCTGGGGGAGCGGCTCACCCACCGGCCCCAGCAGCTCTCCGGCGGGGAGCAGCAGCGGGTGGCGGTCGCTCGGGCGCTGGCCAACGATCCCCGGGTGGTGCTGGCGGACGAGCCTTCGGGCAACCTGGACCTGGCTCAGGCGGAGCGGCTGCATGATTTGCTCGCGACGCTGGCGCGGGACTTCGAGACCGCGCTGGTGGTGGTGACCCACAACCGGCAGCTGGCGGGCCGGGCCGATCGGGTGCTGGCGATGGAGGGGGGCCGGCTGGTGCCGGTCGACCGGGTGGAGGTTGCGGGCTGATGCGGTGCGATAACTGTCACGAGCGCGAGGCGGTGGTAAACCTCACCCAGATCGCCGACGACCAGAAGGTCGAGGTGCATCTGTGTGAGAAGTGTGCCGGCGAGAAGGGCATCGAGACGGCCGCGAGCTTCGGCAAGATCCCGGTCGGCAGCTTCGTGGCGGCGCTGGGCAAGGGGCCGGAGGCAATTGCGGCGCTCCCGGGGGTGACCCAATCCGGCGTCTGCCCCACCTGCGGCGCGTCGCTTACCGACTTCCGGGAATCCGGCCGGCTGGGCTGTGCCGACTGCTACCGGACCTTCGAGGCGCCGCTCCGGGATCTGCTGCGGCGCTTGCACGGGTCCAGCCGTCACCTGGGTGAACGCTACGCCGCGCCGGGCGAGGAGCAGGTGGAGGAGCCGCCCACCACCGAGCGGCTTCGGGAGCAGCTCAAGCTGGCGGTGGAGACGGAGAGCTTCGAGCTCGCGGCCGAGTTGCGGGATCGGCTGCGGGCGCTGGAGGAGGGTCGCTGATGATCGATTTGAGCCTGCTGCCCGACGGCGGAATGGCCTGGCTGGACGCCAGCGGCCCCGGCAGTCACCTGGTGCTCTCCACCCGTATCCGGCTGGCCCGGAACCTGGCGGACCACCACTTCAGCCCCCGATCCACCCTGGCGGACCGGGAGGCGGTGCTGCAGGAAGTGCTGGCGGCCCGGCGGGAGACCGTCTCCCTCAGGAATGCGCTGATGTTCCGGCTGGACCAGCTGGAGCGGACGGACCGGCAGCTGCTGCACGAGCGGCATCTGGTGAGCAAGGAACTGGCCGGACTGGACGACCGGGCGGTCGTCCGGCCGGGGGCGGCGCTGCTGGTGCAGGACCGGGTGGGGGTGATGCTCAACGAGGAGGATCACCTGCGGTTGCAGGGGCTCCGGTCGGGATTCGATCTGGAGGCGACCTACCAGGAGGTCGACCGGCTGGACTCCGAACTGGGACAACGACTTCCTTTCGCATTTCACCCCGAGTTTGGTTACCTTACCTCGTGTCCAACCAACGTAGGGACGGGTCTCCGGGCCTCGGTGCTTATCCACTTGCCGGGCTTGGTGTTGACCAAGGAAATCTCGAAGGTCCTGCAGGGACTCGCCCAGGTCGGTCTGACCTTCCGGGGACTGTACGGCGAGGGCAGTGAAGTCGTCGGAAACTTCTTCCAGCTCTCGAATCAGACTACGCTGGGCAAGTCGGAGCGCGAGCTGCTGGACCACCTCGCCAAGATGGTCCGCCAGGTGATGGAGTACGAAGAGCAGGCCCGGCAGGTACTGCTTCGCGATGTTCCGACGATCATCGAGGACAAGGTATGGCGGGCGTACGGGCTGCTGCGGCACGCCCGGACGCTGTCGTTCGAGGAGACCATGAATCTCCTCTCGGGGGTCCGGCTGGGCGTAGGACTCTCGCTGATCAACCGCGTGGGACTGTACGCCCTGAACAAGCTCCTGGTGCACACCCAGCCGGCGCATCTCGCTGTGCTCGAGGCGGTGCATCCGGACGACCCCGATTTGAGTGTTCGCCGCGCGCGCTACGTGCGGGCGCTGCTGGAAGACGAAGCTGGACGCCGAGGGTAGGTCACGATGAACGGGTACAACTTTACCGACCGTGTGCGGAAGGTCCTGCAGATGGCCCGCGAAGAGGCGGCCCGCCTGCACCACGAGTACGTGGGAACCGAGCACATTCTCCTCGGTCTCATCCGCGAGGGTGAGGGCGTTGCCGCGGCGGTGCTGCAGAACCTGAACGTCGATCTCGAGGAGATCCAGCAGAAGATCGAAGAGACGGTCAAGAAGGGGAAGGCGGCCGCGGCCACCGGTCCCGATCTGCCGTACACCTCCCGCGCGAAGAAGGTGCTGGAGCTGGCGATGACCGAGGCCCGCGAGTTGAACCACAGCTACGTGGGCACCGAGCACCTGCTGCTCGGCCTGCTGCGGGAGGAGAAGGGGATCGCCGCGCAGGTGCTGACCGATGCCGGAGTGAACCTGGAGCAGAGCCGGGCCGAGACGCTGCGGCTGCTGGGGAGCGACATGCCCCAGGCCCAGGCCTCGAGCAGCTCACCCGCGCCGGCGGCCGCGCCCAAGTCGGAGAAGAAGTCCAAGACCCCCGCCCTGGATCACTTCTGCCGGGACCTCACCCAGCTCGCCGCCGAAGGCCAGCTGGACCCGACCATCGGACGGGCCAAGGAGATCGAGCGGGTCATGGAGATCCTTGCCCGCCGCAAGAAGAACAACCCGGTCCTGATCGGCGAGCCCGGTGTGGGCAAGACCGCGATCGTCGAGGGGCTGGCCCTGATGATCGCGAACGGGCTCTGCCCCGACGTGCTCAAGGATCACCGGGTGCTGTCGCTGGACATGGCCGCGGTGATCGCCGGGACCAAGTACCGCGGGCAGTTCGAGGAGCGGCTCAAGGCGGTCATGAACGAGATCGCCCAGAACAAGCAGATCATCCTGTTCATCGACGAGCTGCACACCCTGGTGGGTGCGGGCGCGGCCGAGGGGGCGATCGACGCCTCCAACATGCTCAAGCCCGCGCTGGCCCGGGGCGAGCTGCAGTGCGTCGGCGCCTCGACCCTGAACGAGTACCGCAAGTACATCGAGAAGGACGGCGCGCTGGAGCGGCGGTTCCAGACCGTCCTGGTGGATCCGCCGACCATCGATGAGACGATCGAGATCCTGAAGGGGCTCCGGAAGAAATACGAGGACCACCACCGGGTGGTGATCCCCGACGAGACCCTGCAGGACGCGGCCAAGCTCTCGGAGCGCTACATCACCGACCGGTTCCTGCCGGATAAGGCGATCGACGTGATCGACGAGGCCGGCGCGCGCGCCCGGCTGGCGTCGCAGGTGCCGCCGGCCGAGGTGGCCAATCTGAAGGCGGAGCTGGAGAAGGTGAACCTGGACAAGGAGGACGCGGTCCGGGATCAGAACTTCGAGCGGGCCGCCGCCCTGCGGGACAAGGAGCGCGACCTGCAGAACCAGATCCGGCTCAAGCAGGAGGAGTGGGAGCGCGAGCGGCAGACCCGCCGCCCGGTGATCAGCGAGGAGGACGTCGCGTTCATCGTGTCGCGCTGGACCGGCATCCCGGTCACCCGGCTGCAGGAGGCCGAGGCCGCCAGGCTGCTCCGGATGGAGGAAGAGCTGCACCTGAGCGTGGTGGGCCAGGACGAGGCCATCCAGGCGATCTCCCGGGCTATCCGCCGCTCTCGCGCCGGCCTCAAGGATCCCAAGCACCCCATCGGGTCGTTCATCTTCTCCGGGCCCACCGGGGTGGGCAAGACCGAGCTGGCCCGCGCGCTGGCCAAGTTCCTGTTCGCCGACCCCGCCGCCCTGATCCGGGTGGACATGTCGGAGTACATGGAAAAGTTCTCGGTCAGCCGCCTGATCGGCGCGCCCCCGGGGTACGTCGGGTACGAAGACAGCGGCACGCTCACCAAGGCGATCCGCCGTAAGCCCTACTCCGTGGTGCTGCTGGACGAAATCGAGAAGGCGCACCCGGATGTGTTCAACATCCTGCTGCAGGTGCTGGACGAGGGGCACCTGACCGACAACTACGGCCGGCTGATCGATTTCAAGAACACGGTCGTGATCATGACCTCGAATGTGGGCGCCCGCGACATCATGCAGGGGAAGACGCTGGGCTTCCACGGGCAGGACTTCAAGACCTCGTTCGACAAGATGCAGGAGAAGATCCGGGACGAGATCCAGAAGGTGTTCAATCCGGAATTCCTGAACCGGGTCGACGACGTGATCGTGTTCCACCCGCTGGCCAAGGAGCACATCGCCCAGATCGTGACTATCCTGGTGCGCGAGGTCCAGCGTCGGGTCGGGGAGGAGATCATCCACCTCACCCAGGCCGCCACCGACTTCCTGGTGGAGCACGGCTACGACCAGAACTATGGCGCCCGGCCACTCAAGCGGGCGATCCAGAAGTACATCGAGGACCCGCTCAGCGAGAAGATCCTGCTAGGCGAGTTCAGCCGCACGGACGAGATCGAGGTCGACGTGGCCCCCGACGGGGAACGCCTGAGCTTCCGCGCCCTAACCGGCACCAAGGCCTGACCCTGCCACCCCGGCCGGCGGCCCTCCGGGGCCGCCGGACTCCCATCCGCATGTTCCGTTCGCGTCTCCTCGCGCTGGCCCTGTCGCTCGGCTGCCTCCTTCCCCCGATGATCCGGGCTCAGGACCAGCAGGGCCAGGCCCCGGTGTTGCCCGTGGTCGACAGTATCGCGGTGAGTGGCAACAGCCGGCTTACCGCCCAGCAGGTGCTGGGCACCTCCGGCCTGGTCACCGGCCAGCCCACCAACTACCGCGACCTGCAGCGTGCCATTTCGGCCCTGTTCAAGACCGGGCAGTTCGACGACGTGGCGATCAGCCAGGGGGACGACTCCACCGGCCGGGTGATGCTGGTGATCCGGGTGAAGGAACGACCGATCCTGCAGCGCTGGGCCATCAAGGGAGCGGAGCAGATCCCAGGGCGCACCCTCAAGGAGAAGATCAAGCTGGCGGATGGCCGACCGCTGGACCGGGCCGCGGTGGAACGGGCTCGCGGCGCCATGGACTCGACCTACAGAGCCCAGGGCTATTACGCCGCCAGCGTCAAGGTGATCGAGACCAACCCGGCGCCGGGCCAGGCGGGGATCATCTTCGATATCACCGAGGGCAACCGGGTGGCCATCAGCCAGGTGCAGGTCGAGGGGAACGAGAAGTTCCCCGACAAGGCCCTGGTCAAGCACATGGCCACGAAGCCGGAGGGATTCTTCTGGTGGGAGAAGGGCAAGTACGAGGATGACAAGCTGCAGCAGGACCTGCGGGAGCGGCTGCCCAACTGGTACGGTAGCGGCGGCTACATCGACTTCCAGGTCACCGGCGACTCGATCTCGGTGGATTCCACCACCGGGAAGGCGGTGCTGCATCTCGGGGTCTCGGAGGGACAGTCGTACCATATCGGCGGGTTCCAGGTCACCGGAAACCGGCGGTTCAGCACCGAGGACCTTACCGCGCTATACCCGTTCGGGGCGGATGGAGGGGTCGGACTGCCCTTCAACAGTACCGAGTGGGAAGGCGCCACCGAGAACGTCACCACGCTCTACAGCAATAATGGCTACATCTACGCCCAGGTAACGCCGGAGGAGGTCCGGCGCACCGGCGCCAACGGCGAGCCGCTGATCGACCTGCGCTGGACCATTCACGAAGGCCAGCCGGCCACGATCAACAGGATCAACATCGTGGGGAATGACGTCACCCACGAACGGGTCGTGCGTGAGGCGATCGTGCTGGCTCCCGGCGAGCTGTTCAACCGCGACCGCCTCATCCAGAGCTACCGCAACATCGCCAACCTCGGCTTCTTCCAGCAGCCGATGGCCGCGCCGGACGTAAAGACCATCGACAACGGGGTGGACGTCGATATCACCTTCCGGGTGGAGGAACGCCGCACCGGCAACATCAACTTCGGCGCCTCGCTGGGGCAGGGGACCGGTCTGGGCGGGTTCCTCGGGCTCGAGGAACCGAACCTGTTCGGCCGGGGGAAGCGCGGCAAGCTGCTGTGGCAGTTCGGGCGGAACATCAACGACTTCACCCTGAGCTACACCGATCCCGCCATCCGCGAGACCCGGACCTCGGGCACCATCTCGTTGTTCAATTCCCGGCAGCGATTCACGGTGGGCGATCTCGGCCGGCGGCGCCAGGTCGGCGGCAGCGTGCAGCTGGGCTTCCCCTTCATGGGCTCCCGGTTCACCCGGGTGTTCGCCTCCTACGGCCTGCAGCAGGTCAAGTTCACCGGCGGCTCGGAGGATCTCCGGGCGCGCTTCCGCTGCTCCAACTGCACCCGCTCCACCCTGGGCGGCAGCCTGGTCCGGGATACCCGCTTCGGCCTCCCATTCGCCACCGGCGGTGCCCTCACCAACGTCTCGCTCGAGTTCAACGGCGGCGTGCTGGGCGGCACCGGCAACTACCAGAAGCTGGACTTCGAGGGCCGCTACTACGCGCCGCTGGGGCAGCTCGGTGGCAACGAGCAGCTGGGGAGTGGGGTGCAGTTCGTGCTGGGGCTGACGGCCAAGAGCGGGTTCATCTTCGGTGACGCGGGTCCGTTCTTCACCGAGCTGTATTCGCTGGGCGGCACCCAGTTCGGGATCCCGCTGCGCGGCTACGACGAATTCTCCATCACCCCGAACGGCTTCGATCCTTCCGCCGGCGGAAATTCCGCGGCCAGCGTGGATGCGTTTGGCAAGTCCTACGCCGCGTTCACGGTCGAGGCCGGCGCGCGGGTCAGCCAGTCGCTCTACTTCAGCACCTTCCTTGACGCGGGCAACGTGTACCGGACCGCGGCGCAGTACGACCCCAGCCGGCTCTTCCGCGGAGCCGGGTTCGGCGTGGCGGTGCTCTCACCGCTCGGGCCGATCGGGATCGATCTCGGGTACGGCTTCGACCGGGTGACCCGGCTGGGCAAGCCGGACCCGGGATGGAAGCTCCACTTCAAGCTGGGCAATTTCTTCTAGCCGCCCGGCGACAACCACCAGCAGGGAGTTCTCGATGTTCCGTCGCTCGTTCGGCCGGTGTCTTCTCCTGTTCTTGGCTCTGGCCGTACCCGCAGCGCTGTCCGCCCAGCAGGGGACGAAGCTCGCCTTCATCAACTCCCGTGCGGTCCTGCTGGCCACGCCGGGCTACGCCCAGGCCGAGTCGACCTACAACAAGGAGCTGGCGGAGTTCCGCGCCGAGGTGGACAAGCTGCAGGGCTCGCTCGACTCGATGGCCGCGGATTTCGAGCAGAAGTCGGTGATGCTCTCGGCCACCGCGAAGACGGCCAAGCGCAAGGAGCTGGATGACCGGCGCGCCAAGCTGGAGCAGCGGGCCCAGGAGCTGCGCGACAAGGCGGCCCAGCGGGAGCAGGAGCTGATCGCACCGATCCATTCTCGGGTCAATGACGCCATCGAGGGGATCCGCGCCGATGGCGGTTACGCGATGATCTTCGACGTGAGCGCAAACGACGGGTTGATCGTCACCGCCGACAAGTCGCTGGACCTCACCCAGAAGGTGATCGACAAGGTGAAGGCGAAACCCTGAGCCCCGGTCCCGGTCCCTCCCCCCTGACAGCCCGGGCGGTCGCCGACCTGGTCGGAGGCCGCCTGGAGGGGAATGGGGACCTTCTGCTCCACCGGTTGGCCCCGCTCGACCGGGCGGGCCCGGATGCTCTCAGCTTCCTGGTTTCGTCGACCTACCTCCCCGAATACCGCAATACCGCCGCAGGCGCCGCGCTGGTGGCTCTGCCCCTCGCGGGCGCACCCGGCGGCCCCTCCACCACCATCATCGTCGCCGAGCCGGACCAGGCACTCCGCCGGGTCGCCGAGATGCTCCATCCTGAGGCCAGACCGGCGCCGGGGGTGGATCCCGCAGCGCGCGTGGCCCCCGATGCCGAGGTCCCGGCTGATGTGACGATCGGTCCATTTGCCGTCCTTGGCCCCCGGGTTCGGCTCGGCCAGCGGGTTGTGGTGGAGGCAGGCGCCTGGCTTGGGGAGGGCGTGGTGGTGGGCGACGACTGCCTCATTGGCCCCAACGCCGTATGTTATTCCGGCGCGCGGCTGGGGCGGCGGGTGCGGCTCAAGGCGGGCGCGGTGGTCGGCGGTACGGGCTTCGGCTTCCTGCGGGGAGCCGAGGGCCACCAGCTGGTGCCGCACCTGGGTGCCTGCGTGCTGGAGGACGACGTTGAAATCGGTTCCGGCACCTGCATCGACCGCGGTTCATTCGAGGATACTGTGATCGGCCAGGGCACCAAGATCGACAACCTGGTGCAGGTCGGGCATGGCGTCCGGCTCGGCGCCCGCTGCCTGGTCATGGCCACCACCGGGATCGCGGGCAGTTGCCGGATAGGAGACGATGTGGTCATCGCGGGTGGTGTCGGCGTGGCTGACCATGTCATTATCGGGGATCGAGCGGTGCTGGGGGCCAAGAGCGTGGTCATCGGACGGGTCCCGGCCGGCGCGGTGGTCTCGGGTTATCCCGCCCGCCCCCATCGGGCATTTCTCCGCGCCCAGGCTGCGCTGTTCCGCCTGCCGGCGTTGATCGACGACCTGGAGACGCTCGTGGCTGAGCGGCGTGCCGATGCCCCGACGGACCATCGCCCGCACGGTTGAGCTGCGTGGCACCGGGCTCCACACCGGCGCCGAGGTGAGCGTCCGTCTGGAACCAGCTCTCCCGGGCCGGGGGATCGCGTTCCAGCGGAGCGACCTGGGCAACAGGGTGATTCCGGCCCGGCTCGAGGCGGTTGGACTCAGCGATCGGCGCACCGCGCTCCGGATAGGGGCGGACCGGGTGGAAACGGTCGAGCACCTCCTTGCAGCGGTGTACGCCGCGGGTGTCGACGACCTGGCCGTCGTGCTGGATGGGCCCGAGGTGCCGATCCTTGACGGCTCGTTCGCCCCGTTCGTGGAGCTGCTCGCGGACGCCGGCCAGGCGGAGGCGCCCGGTGGCCCGGCCGAGTTGCGCCTGGACCGCGTCCTGGAGGTGCAGGAAGGAGATGCCAGGTACACCATCGAACCGGGTGAGGGGCTCGCGGTCGACCTGACCCTGGACTATATCGAACCAGTCATCGGCCGGCAGCGGACCAGCTGGGTGGTCACGGCCGAGAGCTTTGCCCGCGAGATTGCGCCGGCCCGCACCTTCGGGTTTCTGGCCGAGGTCGCTCCCCTGAGGAAGCGCGGGCTGCTGGTGGGGGCGAGCGAGGACGCCGCCATCGTACTTTCGCCGGTGGCCGTCCTCAACACCTCGCTCCGCTGGCCGGACGAATTCGCCCGACACAAACTGGGCGACCTGATCGGCGACTTTGCGCTGCTGGGTGCACGGCTCAACCTCCGGGTGGTGGCGGAGCGGCCCAGCCATCGTGGCAACCTGACCTGCGGGCGTGCCCTGGCGCGCGCCGCGCGTATCGTGGAGGGGTAATGCTGGATGTCGAGAAGATCCTGGAGCTCCTGCCGCACCGCTACCCGTTTCTGCTCGTGGACCGGGTGCTCGAGGTCGAGGGCACCACGAAGATCGTCGGGCTCAAGAACGTCACCTTCAACGAACCGTTCTTCCAGGGCCACTTCCCGGGCCATCCGATCATGCCCGGCGTGCTGATCATCGAAGCCATGGCCCAGACCGGCGGCCTCCTGCTGATGGATCAGATTCCCGACCGGGCGTCCAAGGTGGTGTACTTCATGTCGCTCGACAACGTCAAATTCCGCAAACCGGTCGTTCCCGGTGATCAACTGCGCATGGAAGTGGAAATGCTGCAGTTCCGGGGCAAAGTCGCCCGGATGAAAGGCACCTCCCTGGTGGACGGCAAGGTCGTGGCCGAGGCCGAGATGCTGGCGGGCGTCGTCGACCGGTGAGCCGCACGATTCACCCCACCGCCGTGGTGGACCCGGGGGCGGATGTCGGAGAGGGGGTGGAGATCGGCCCCTTCGCGGTCGTCGGGCCCGGTGTGGAGCTGGGCGACGGCTGCCGTCTGGGGCCGCACGTGGTGTTGGAGCGTAACGTGCGCCTCGGCGAAGGGGTGACCATCGGAGCCGCCTCTGTGCTGGGGAGCCCGCCACAGGACGTCAAGTATCGCGGCGAGGAGACCTTCGTCGAGGTTGGACCGCGGACCGTCATCCGGGAGCACAGCACGGTCAACCGGGGGAGCACCGTGACCGGGCTCACCGCCATCGGCGCGGACTGCTACCTCATGACCTACGTCCACGTCGCCCATGACTGCCGGATCGGCGACGGGGTCACTATCGCCAATGCTACCCAGCTCTCGGGCCACATTACCGTGGAGGATCGGGTGACCCTGAGCGGGCTCATCGCGGTGCACCAGTTCGTCACCATCGGCTGTCATGCCTTCGTCGGCGGTGCCTCCCGGGTGAATCAGGATATTCCTCCCTACGTCAAGGCGGTCGGCAACCCGGTCGAGCTCTTCGGTCTGAACACCGTCGGGCTCCAGCGTGCCGGATTCTCCCCGGAAACAGTCCACCGGCTCAAGCGCGCCTACCGCCTGCTGTTCAACTCGGAGCTGCCGAGGCCCGAAGCGATCACCGCGCTCGCGGAGGAGACGGCGACCTCCCCCGAAGTGCGCCGGCTGGTTGAATTCGTGAGCAGCGCCCGCCGCGGGGTGCCGGCGTGAGGCGGCCCGTCCCCACTGGAGTGATCGGGGTTGGGGCGCTCGGCTGGCACCACGCGCGCCACCTCGCGACCATGCCCGAGGCCGATCTGGTCGGCGTCTACGACATCAAGCCGGAGCGAGCCCGGCAGGTCGCTCAGGCCGTCGGCACGATTGCCTGCCGCTCGCGGGAAGAACTGCTGCAGCGTGCCCGGGCGGTCACGGTGGCGGTGCCGACCCCCGCGCACGCGGAAGTCGGCACTGCCGCGCTGGAGGCCGGTGTGGCGGTGCTGATGGAAAAGCCGCTGGCCACGACCCTGCCCGAGGCCGACGCCATGCTGGCTATGGCCGAGGCACGCGGAGTGCTGCTGCAGGTGGGGCACATCGAACGTTTCAACCGGGCGCTTCGCGCCGCGGCCCCGTTCCTCGACCGGCCCCTGTTCATCGAGGGCGAGCGGCTGGCACCCTTCCAGCCGCGCGGCACCGACGTGCCGGTTGTCCTGGATCTGATGATCCACGATCTCGACCTGATTCTGCACCTCACCGGCGGGGTGGAGGCATGCGACGTCCGGGCCAACGGAGCGTCCGTGCTCTCGTCCCACCTCGATGTGGCCAGTGCCCGGGTCGAGTTCGCCTCCGGCGCCGTGGCGAACGTGACCGCGTCGCGCATCGCGCGGGAGCGGGTCCGCCGGCTCCGGGTCTACCAGTCGGAGGGGTACCTCTCCCTCGATCTTGCCACCGGCCGGGGAGAATTCCTCCGACTCAGGCACGGGTGGCTGCCGGGAGCCGACGCGAGGCTGGAAGAGGTCGCGGAACGGATACCACTCGAAGGGTCCGCGGCCGATGCCCTGGGTCTCGAGCTGGTCAGTTTCCTGCATGCGGTGCGCGGTGAGCGGGAGGCGGTCGTGACCGGCAGGGAAGGGCGCGCCGCGCTGCGGCTGGCACTGCAGGTCACCGACGCGATCCGGCAGGCGGCGCTCGCCCCGCACCCGGACCTGTGAGCGGGGAAGACAGCCGGGGGATCCTGGTCTCTGCCGGTGAGCCTTCCGGCGACCTGCACGGCGCACCGGTGATTGCCGCGATCAAGGCCAGATTCCCCGCTGTGCCCCTCGAAGGATGTGGTGGTCCCAGGATGGCCGCCGCGGGGCTCCACATCCACACCGGCATTGACCGGCTCTCCACGATGGGCTTCGTGGAAGCGGCCAGGGCGGTCCCCCGGCATTGGAAGCTCCTCAGGCGGCTCGTCGCCGCCGCGCGAGCGGGCCGCTATCGGCTGGCACTCCTGATCGACTATCCCGGATTCCATCTGCGACTCGGCCAGGCGCTCCGCCGGGCCGGGGTTCCCGTGTTGTACTACATCGCGCCGCAGTTGTGGGCCTGGCGGCCCGGGAGGATCAGGAGCCTCAGACGGGCGGCAGACCGGCTGGCGGTGATCCTGCCATTTGAGGCCGGGTGGTTCCAGAGCCGAGGCTTGGACTGCCGGTTTGTAGGGCACCCCCTGTTGGATCAGCCCCGGCCGGGCAGGGAGGCGGCCCGGCAGGCGCTGCAACTCCCGCCACAGAGCCGGGTTCTGGGTATCTTTCCCGGCAGCCGAGCGCGGGAAATCGACCGGAACTGGCCCCTATTCCGAGAGGTGGCCAATCGGATGATGGCCGAGGGGCGATGCACCTCGGCCATCGTTGCCGGGACCGCCGGGGGGTACTACCCGGACCCGGGGAATATCCGTGTGTTCCGGGGAGTCCCGGAGACGGTGTTGGCGGCCGCGACGGCGGCGCTGGTCAAGTCTGGGACCGCGACGCTCGAGGCGGCCCTCGCCCGTACGCCGATGATCGTGGGCTACCGAAGCAGCTGGTTGACCTATGCGATTGCGCGGCAACTGATGACCGTGGACCGGATCAGTCTGGTCAACCTGGTAGCCGAGCGGGACGTGGTGCCGGAGTTCTGGCGCCTCCCGGTGTCGGCCGAAGCGATGGCCGCCGCGCTCCGGCCCCTGCTTGATCCGTCCGGTCCGGAATCTGTCGCCCAGCAGGAGGGCCTGGCGCTGGTGCGGCAGCGGCTCGGCGTTCCAGGAGCCGCGGAGCGAGTCGCCGAGCTGGCGGGAGAGCTCATCGGATGAAATGGTTGCGCCGGTGGCTGGCTGCGAGCCTCGGGCCGACGGTCATCCGGTGCCTGGCTTGGACTTGGCGGATCGAGGTGGTCCGACCCGACCGGTGGTCCGGAATGCTGGCCGCCCGGCGCCCCTACGTGCTGTTGAGCTGGCATGAGGCGCTGTTGCCGGTGCTCTGGCATCACCGAAGGCTGGGAATCGCGGCTCTGGTGAGCGAGGCCCGCGATGGCCGGTATCTGGCCGGGCTTGCCCGGCTGCTGGGGTATCGGCTGATCCCGGGCTCGAGCACTCGTGGCGGCATTCGCGCGCTGCGTGGGGCCATCCGCGCGCTGGAGGACGGCGTGCCGATCGGCCTGACCCCGGACGGGCCGCGCGGACCCCGCAGGGTGGTAAAGCCGGGAGTAGTGGCGGCGGCTGGCCGGGGTGGAGCGCTGATCATGCCGGTGCATGCCGAGGCCAGGCCGGCCTGGCGAGTGAAGTCGTGGGACCGGTTCCTCGTGCCGCCACCGTTTGCGCGGGTGCGCCTGGCCTACGGGGAACCGTTCGCGCTGGAGCGGGACGCGGAGGAGCGCCAGGCCGGGCTCGCACGCGTAACCCGGGAACTCGAGGCAGCCACGAGGTTGGCGGCATGGCCCGACGTCGCGGCGACACCCACCGGCTGATCCGCTGGCTGTGGACCAGCCGGCGGATCGACGCTCGTCTTGCGCGCACGGCGCTGTTGCCGGTGTCCGCGTTGTGGTGGACCTGGATGCGCGGCCGGCGGACGGCATACGCCCGCGGCTGGTTCCCGGTGCACGATCTGCCGCTTCCGGCGGTGGCGGTCGGAAACCTGACTGTTGGGGGATCGGGCAAGACCCCGATCGCCATGTGGATCGCGCGGTACTATGCCGAGCGCGGATTCATCCCTGGAATCCTGCTGCGGGGCTACGGTGGGGGCGACGAGGGCAAGGTGCACGCCCAGAGCCTGCCCGCTGCCCACGTGGTGGCGGATCCGGATCGGGTAGCGGCCGCCGAACGGGCGCTGGCGCGCGGCGCCATGGTGCTGGTGCTGGATGACGCCTATCAGCGGCTGGATCTGCGGCCCGATCTCAATGTGCTGGTGGTGAGCGCCGAGACCACGAGGGCGGTGGGCTGGCCGCTCCCCGCCGGACCGTGGCGCGAGGGGTGGGACGCACTGGATCGCGCCGACGCGGTGATCGTCACCCGGAAGCGGGCCTCCCGGGAGGCGGCGGAGGGTCTCGCCGCCGAGCTCCGTTCGAAGGTCCGCGGTCCGGTGGCGGTGGCCTACCTCGCGCTGGCGCGGTTCGAAGGTCTGGTCTCGGCGCGCCCGCTGGCTCCGTCCGCGCTCTTCGGCCGACGGGTGGTCGCGGCCTCGGCGATCGCGGATCCGGAGGCCTTCGTGGCCCAGACCAAGGCGACCGGCGCCGCCGTGCAGGTGGCGACCTGGAAGGATCATCACGAATACCGCCAGGAGGACATCGCCTGGCTGGCCCATGCGGCCCGGCGGGCCGATCACGTGGTCATCACCGAGAAGGACGCGGTGAAGCTCAGGGACCACTGGCCGAGCGACGCACCCGAGCCGCTGGTGGCCGTGCTGGATCTCACGTGGGAGGAGGGCGGCGACGCCATCGCCGTGGCCCTCGATGCGGTGGTGACACCGCCCGAGGGCCTGTAACGTCTAACGGAGAAGCTATGACTTCGACCAGTCCGCGCCCCAGCCAGACCGTCATCCGGCCCGACAAGGACCAATTCCTCGAGGCGGAGAATCCGTTCGAGGAGATGATGTCCCGCTTCGACGACGCGGCGAAGCGGCTGGGCCTCGAGCCCGGCCTCTACAAGATTCTGCGGATGCCGGAGAAGCAGATCACCGTGGCGGTGCCGGTCCGGCTGGACAACGGAGAGGTGGAGGTGTACACCGGCTACCGGGTCATCTACAACACCTCGCGCGGACCGGCCAAGGGCGGCATCCGCTTCGACCTGCAGGTGACCCAGGAGGAGGTGAAGGCCCTGGCTGCGTGGATGACCTGGAAGTGCGCCGTCGTGAATCTGCCATTCGGCGGGTCCAAGGGTGGAGTGGTGTGCGACCCCTCGATCATGTCCAACGGTGAGATCGAGCGGCTCACCCGCAGATACACCTCAGGCATCATCGACACTCTGGGCCCGGATTCCGACGTGCCCGCCCCCGACGTCAACACCAACGAGCGGGTGATGGCCTGGGTGATGGACACCTACTCGATGCACAAGCGGCACACCGTCACCGCGGTGGTCACCGGCAAGCCGATCGAAATGGGCGGCTCGCTCGGGCGCCGGGAGGCGACGGGGCGGGGATGTATGTTCGTCACCCGTGAGGCGCTCAAGCGCCTCAAGCTGCCGGTGAAGGGCACCCGGGTGGTGGTGCAGGGCTTCGGCAACGTCGGATCGGTGGCGGCGGACCTGATGGCGAAGGAGGGAATGACCGTCGTCGCGGTCAGCGACAAGTCCGGCGGGATCTACAATCTCAAGGGGCTGAATCTCCCGGAAGTGTTCGAGCACGTCCGCAGCAAGAAACTCCTCAACGCCTACAAGAACGCCCAGCAGATCAGCAACGACGAATTGCTGACCCTGGATTGTGACGTGCTGGTTCCCGCGGCGCTCGAAAACGTCATCCACGACGAGAACGCGGGCCAGATCAAGGCCCGGATCATCTGCGAGGGCGCCAACGGACCCACCACCGCGGCGGCGGACGAGATCCTCAATCGCAAGGGCACCTTCGTCATCCCGGACATCCTGGCCAACGCCGGAGGCGTCACGGTGAGCTACTTCGAGTGGGTCCAGGACCGGGGCGGCTACTTCTGGGACGAGGAGACGGTCAACAACCGGCTGGAGCGGATCATGGTCCGCTCGTTCGAAGAGGTCACCGCCATGGTCGACAAGCACGGCGTGTCCAGCCGCATCGGTGCCTACATGCTGGCGATCGACCGGGTCGCGGCGGTGCACCGGCTGCGCGGAATGTACGCGTGAGCGGACCGGCGGACGGGCGGGCGAGCGGACCGACGTTTGGGGACGTGGCCAGGTTCGTGGGCCTCGACCGCCGGTCCGCCGGTCCGCCGGTCCGCCCATAGACGTGGCCCTGCACCTCACGGTGATCGCCGTCGGCAAGCTCCGTCCCGCCTTCCGCGAAGTCGCCGACCAATACCTCCACCGGTTGCAGCGGTATGGCCCGGCGGAGGAGCTGGAGGTTCGGGAGGCAGGGAAGGCGCCGACCCCTGCAGAGGCGTTGCGGCAGGAGGGTGAGCGCCTCCGGGGCAAAATCCCGTCAGGCTCGTACGTGCTTGCGCTGGATCGGGAAGGTGACGCCTGGTCCAGCATGGTTCTGGCGACCCGGGTCGGGCAGTGGCGGGACGAGGGCCGGTCGGTGGTGGTGCTGGTGGGTGGCTCCCACGGTCTGGATGGCGAGTTATTGCGGGAAGCGCGGGCGCGGTGGAGTCTTGGCCCGCCGACGCTGCCGCACGAGTTGGCTCGCGTCGTGGCCTACGAGCAACTCTATCGGGCCTGGACGATTCTGCGGGGGGAGCCGTATCACAAGTAGGGCCGTTGGCCGTCGGCTTTCGGCCGTTGGCGGTTCGCTGCAGGGATAGCCGGATCATGATTCTCAGCCAATGGCCAATGGCCAACGGCCAATCGCTAACGGCTAACGGCTAAGCGGCCCATGGCTGAGTGGTTCGAAGAGTGGTTCGGCGAGGAGTACCTCCGCCTCTATCCTCACCGTGACGACGCCGATGCCGAGCGGGCGGTGCGGCTGCTGACCAGGGTGCTTCCCTGGCAACGGGGCTGGCGGGTGCTGGACGTGGCCTGCGGCGCGGGCAGGCACCTCGCCGCGCTGGAGCGTGCCGGGGCGATGCCGTTCGGCTTCGACCTGTCACCGGCACTGCTGCGCCGCGCCGGCCAGATCACCTCCCGGCCACTGGTCCGGGCCGACATGCGTAGTCTCCCCTTCCGGCCACGTTCGATGGACCTCGCCGTCAATCTGTTTACCAGCTTTGGCTACTTCGCCGCCGACGAGGAGCATACCGACGCCCTCGGTCAGATGCTCTCGACGGTCCGTCCCCGGGGCTGGTTCGTGATCGATTTCCTGAACGCCGAGCACGTACGGGCGTCGCTGGTACCGAGTGAGACCACCATGTTTGGCGCTCTGCGGGCGGAGGTGCGGCGGGAAATTACCCCGGATCGCCGCTTCGTCCGCAAGACTATCTCCCTCGCGGATGGCCGTTGCTTCGAGGAGCGGGTACGCCTGCTCGGTCCGGACGAGCTGGAACGGATGATCGTGGCCCACGGAGCCGTGATCACCGGGCGCTACGGCGACTACGCGGGCACGCCCCTCCCGGGAGGGAACCGGACCATTCTCACGGCCCAGGTCGCAGCGTGAGCCTTCGCATCGTCACTACTCCGCTGTCCGCGTCTCTCGCCTGGCCCGAAGCCCGCACCGGCGGCGTCGATCCGGGCCTGCTCGAGGCCTTCGTTGCCGCGAACGGCACTGCCGGCTCGCTCAACCGGCTGCGTGACCCGGCCACTCTCGTGGTCACAACCGGGCAGCAGCCCGGGCTGCTCACCGGTCCGCTCTACACCATTCACAAGGCCCTGTCGGCCGTGGCGCTGGCCCGGATCTGCGAGGCACGCTGGCGACACCCGGTGGTGCCGGTCTTCTGGGCCGCCGGCGGGGATCACGACTTCGCCGAGGGCAGTCACGCCTCCTGGATCGGGGCGGACGGCACCACCGTCACGATGACCCTCCGGGACCGCTCCCCCGATGCCCCGCTGACCCCGCTGTACCGGGAACCAGTGGGTCCCGAGATCATCCCCGTGCTCGATCGGCTGGCGCAGGATCTGGCCCAGACCGAGTTCGGCGACCAGGTGCTGGCCCTGTTCCGCCGCTGGTACACACCCGAGGCAAATCTCGCGGAGAGCTGCGCTCATGTCCTCGCGGAGCTGCTGGCCCCGTTCGGCGTGCTGGTCTTCGACGCAACCCACCCGGCGGCGAAGCGCGCTCAGATGCCCCATTTACTGGCCGCGCTGGAGCGGGCGGAGCCGCTCGACCGACTCCTGGTGGAGCGACACGCCCGGCTGACTGCCGCGGGCCATGATCCCGGCGTTACGGTCGGTGATGATGCGACCCTGGTGATGTTCGAGGGGGAGCAGGGGCGCGACCGGCTGGTGGCGCGTTCACCCGGGTTCCAGACCCGGCGGAGCCAGGAGCAGCTCTCCCTGGCCGAGGTCGAACGCCTTGCCGCGCGGGAGCCCGGCCGGTTCTCGCCCAACGTCCTGCTCCGCCCGGCGATCGAAAGCGCCCTGTTGCCCACGGTCGCCTACCTCGCCGGTCCCGGCGAGCTGCGCTATCTGGCCCTGGCCGAAGCGGTGTACCCGGTGCTCCGCATTCCACGGCAGACGCCGCTGCCGCGATGGTCGGGCCTCCTGGTCGACGCCAGGGTGGACCGGGTGCTGGTGAAGTTCAAGGCCACCCTCGAGGAGTTGACCGAACCGGGCCAGAAGCTGGAGGCCCGGGTGATCCGGGAGCAGCTTCCCGCCGAGGCGCGTGAGGCGCTGACCAACTTGCGTGGCGCGATCGCCCGGGGATACGAGGTACTCGCCAGGACTGCCTCCGCGATCGATCCTACCATCGAGAAACCGATTCAGACCCTCTCCAGCCAGGCCCTTGCCGGCATCCAGGAAGCGGAAAAGAGGCTGGTGAACCACCTCAAGAAGCGGCAGCTCACCGAGACCCAGCAGATCGCGCGCGCGCGTGAGCTGGTGCTGCCGCTCGGCAAGCCCCAGGAGCGGGTACACACGGTCGCACCCTGGCTGGCCCGCTACGGCCCGTCGCTGCTTGCCGACCTTGAGGCTACCATCGAGAACTGGTATCGCTCGGGGCTTGAAGCCCCCGGTGTTCCGGCATAGACTCGTCTCATGATGTTTCTCGGCATCCTCCTGCTGGTGGCTCTCATGATCCCGATCGTCGGGATCGTGATCGACTCGCCTATCGGGCGGGCCATTGCCCGCCGGATGGAAGGTCCCGAGCAGCTCCCCTCCACCCTGGCTGATCTGGTCCGGAAGGTGGAACTCCTCGAGGGTGAGGTCGATGACCTGCAGCGCAGCGTGCAGGTGCTGCAGGAAGAGAACCAGTTTCTGCAGCGGCTGCTCGAGGACAATCCCCGGTCCTCGCTGCCGCCGCCCCCCAAACCCTGACCACACCCCCCGGCCGGTCGACCGACCCGACGCACGGGCAGGGATCCGCCCACGGCGGCTCTCACGCGTTGCTGGTCGCCGCGGGCATCTTTCTAAGCCGCATCTTCGGGCTGGTGCGGCAGCGGGTGCTGGCGCATTACCTCGGCCTCTCATGGGCGAGTGACGCCTTCGGCGCCGCATTCCGGATCCCCAATTTGCTGCAGAACCTGTTGGGCGAGGGGGTGCTTTCCGCTTCGTTCATCCCGGTCTACGCCCGGCTCCGTGCCGAGGGAAGGGGCGACGAGGCCGAGCGACTGGCCAACGCCATCTTCGGGCTGCTTGCGCTGGTTACCGCGCTCATTGTGCTGGCGGGCATGCTGCTGGCCGCTCCGCTCACCGATCTCATCACCGGCGGGTTCGAGGGGGAGAAGCGGGCGCTCACCATCCGGCTCGTGCGGGTGCTCTTCCCCGGGGCAGGGTTGCTCGTGCTGTCCGCCTGGTGTCTCGGGGTACTCAATAGCCATCGGAAGTTCTTCCTGTCCTATGCGGCGCCGGTGGTCTGGAATCTCGCGATCATCCTGACGGTGATGTTCGCCACGGGCCGGCACGATGAGGCCAGCGCTGCGGTCGCCGCTGCCCTCGGCTCGGTGATCGGGAGCGCGCTGCAATTCGGCGTGCAGATCCCCACCGTAGTGGGCCTCCTTCACCGGATCCATCCCACGCTCGATACCGCATCCGAGGGCGTCCGCACGGTGCTCCGGAGCTTCACGCCGGTATTCGTGAGCCGCGGCGTGGTGCAGATCAGTGCCTTCGTGGACACCATCCTCGCGAGCTTCCTCGGCAACGGGCCGGTCGCGGCGCTCGGCATGGCCCAGGTGCTCTACACCCTGCCGGTGAGCCTGTTCGGGATGTCGGTATCGGCGGCCGAACTCCCCGCGATGTCGAGTGCCACCGGGAGCGACACCGAGATCGCCCAGGCGCTTCGGGCCAGGCTCGATGCCGGTCTCAGGCGGATCGCGTATTTCGTGGTTCCCTCCGCGGCGGCGTTTCTGGCATTCGGTGAAATCATCGCCGGGGCGCTGTTCCAGACCGGCCGGTTCACCGCGGCGGACAGCCAGTACGTGTGGGCCATTCTCGCAGGTTCGGCCGTGGGCCTGCTCGCCGCTACCATGGGCCGGCTTTACAGCTCCGCGTACTACGCCCTGCGCGATACCCGGACCCCACTCCGCTTCGCGGTGCTCCGGGTTCTGCTCACCACCGTGCTGGGCTACCTCTGCGCCATCCCCCTGCCGCCGCTTCTCGGCCTGGAGCCGCGCTGGGGAGCAGCCGGCCTGACCGCCTCGGCGGGAATTGCCGGCTGGGTCGAGTTTCTGCTGCTCCAACGGGGACTCAATCGGCGCATCGGGTCGTCCGGCGCTCCGGCCCGCTACCTCGCGCTCCTGTGGACCGCCGCTGCCGGCGGTGCCGCGGCAGGCTATGCCCTCTATGCGGCCACCCCGACGCTGGGTCCCATTCTGCGGGCCGTCGCGGTGCTGACTCCATTCGGTGCCGGCTATCTGATTCTCACCTTCGGCTTCGGCCTCCCTGAGGCCCGGGCGCTGCTCGGCCGTCTGAGACGCCGGAACTGACCCACTCCCAGTTGACTTGTTGCTTACCTTCCGGTTCACCGTTCACCGTTCACCGTTCACCGTTCACCGTTCACCGTTCACCGTTCACCGTCTACCGTTCATGGTAGTCCTCAGCATGCCGGACGCCCTGCCCGAATCCCTGCAGCGCAAACTGGACACCCTGTCGGACGCCCCCGGGGTCTATCTCTGGAAGGATGCCCAGGGAAACGTGTTGTATGTGGGCAAGGCCAAGCGGTTGAAGAGCCGGGTGCGGAGCTACTTCGCTGGCGACTCCGCCACCAGCGTCAAGAACCAGTACCTGTTGCGCCACATCGCGGACGTCGAGACGATTGTGGTGAACAGTGAGGCCCAGTCGCTGCTGCTGGAGAACAATCTCATCAAGGAGTACCAGCCCCGGTTCAACGTCCGGCTCAAGGACGACAAGAGCTATCCATCCATCGCGGTCACCCTGGGGGAACCCTTCCCGCGGGTCCTGGTTACCCGCCGCCTCGACCTGCCGGGTGCGCGCTACTTCGGGCCGTACACCGACGTCACGCTGCTCAGGAAGACACTGGCGATCGTGCGGCGGCTCTACACCGTCCGCAGCTGCCACGACGACTTGCCCCGGGAGCAGCGCGAGCGGCCCTGCCTCGACTATCACATCGGTCGCTGCCGCGCACCCTGCGTCGGGTGGCAAGCGGTCGAGGAATACCGCGGGATGATCGCGGAGGTGGTGGACTTCCTCGAGGGCCGCACGGTGGACGTGCGGGGCAAGGTGAGGGAGGCAATGCTCGCCGCCAGCGGGCGGCAGGACTACGAGCGGGCGGGTCTGCTGCGCGACCAGCTCAAGTGGCTGGAACAGGTCGACACCCCGGCCGGCGTCGAGGTTGTCGGCACCGGCGATGCGGATGTGGTGGGCTACGCCCGGGATGGCGATGACGCCGTAGGCGTCTTCCTGAGGGTGCGCGACGGTCGGGTCATCGCCCGCGAGCACGCCTTCCTGGAGAACCTGGCCGAGGAATCGGACGACCAGATCCTCGAGTTTCTGCTGGTGCGGTCCTATGTCCCCATGCAGGGGCGGGTGCGCCGCCTGGTCCTGCCGTTCCCCCCGGCCGACGTCGACCTGCTGCAGGAGATTCTGCCCGAAACGGAGTGGAACGTGCCGCACCGCGGGACGGCGCGACGGTGGCTCGACCTGGCCGACCAGAACGCCCGTCACC
Organism: Gemmatimonadota bacterium; assembly: GCA_041499215.1. Lineage (GTDB taxonomy): Bacteria > Gemmatimonadota > Gemmatimonadetes > Gemmatimonadales > GWC2-71-9 > JADJOM01. Next base: position 32,057 of record JBGQJV010000006.1, read on the forward strand.
TGATGGAGAGCCTGAGGATCGAGTCGTTTGAGACCGATGAGCGGGCCGGAGATCCGGTCTACGCCCTCGGCCGGGACCTCGGCCTCAACGTCGTACCCCGCAGCATGATCTGCGTGGACATCTCCACCAATCAGGGGCGCGACACCGTCGGCTCGCTGGTCTGGTTCGAGGCGGGGCGCCCACGCAAGGGCGAATACCGCAAGTTCAAGATCAAGGGGCCGGGACAGCAGGATGACTTTGCGGCGGTGCACGAGGTGGTGACCCGATTCCTCACCCGTCGGCGCGAAGAGCGGAAGCCGCTCCCCGATCTGATCGTGATCGACGGCGGCAAGGGGCAGTTGAGCGCTGCGGTTGATGCCGCGACTGCGGCGGGGATGCCCGGGATCCCGATCATCAGCCTGGCCAAGAAGGAAGAGGAGGTGTTCCTCCCCGGTCGGGCCGACAGCATCCGGCTGTCGCGTCGGAGTCCTTCTCTGCGACTGCTCCAGCGCATTCGGGACGAGGCCCACCGCTTCGGGGTGGCTTACAACCGAAAGCGCCGCACCCAGCGGACCATCACATCCGCGCTGCTGGACATCCCGGGCGTCGGGCCCAATCGTCGCCGAGTCCTGCTGGAACGGTTCGGCAGTCTGGCCGGGGTGAAATCGGCTACCGCGGCCGAGATTGCCAGCCTGCCCGGGTTCTCGAGCAGACTGGCGGAGCGGATTCTCGGGATTCTGGCGGAGAAGTGAGCCATCAGCCATCAGCCATCAGTCATCAGCCGTCGGCGGCCGGAATGAATCGACCCATCCGTCAGTCACGGCTGACGGCTGACGGCTTACTGCTGACTCCCAGCGTTCCCTACGGCTATCTTAGTGCCCATGTCCCGTGCATTTGTCCGTGAGGATCGTGACGAGGTCCCCGAGCGGTACGAGCTCCCGCCTCGGGATGATCCCGCATTTCCCCAGGCCGCCGCGTGGGCCTTGATCGAGGGTGCCAACCGGGGTGACTCGCTCGGGGCGGAAGCCGCGACCGGTTTCCGCTGGGGTGATCTCGCTCTCCGGCATGAGGTGGAACAGATTCTCGCGTACGCCAGATCCCGCAGCGACGATCGATTGGAACAGCTCGCCGAGCGATTCCTGAACGTACGCTCCAGCGGCTGAGCCCGCCGCCCGCCGCCCTTCTCACTTTTCACGTCCCACTCCTCACTTCTCACTCAGAATGGACTGGCGCCTCGAGTGCTCCGCCTGCGGTGCCCGCCGCGGCCCGGATGGCCTACCTACCGTGTGCGAGGCCTGCGGCCAGCCCTGGCTGGTCCGATATCCCGATCGGCCGCCGCCCAGTCTCACCGCCCGAGCCGAGGTGCGGCGGGGGCAGGGGATGTGGCGGTTCCGGCCCTTTCTCCCGCTTTCGCCTGCGGAGTCGCCGGTCACCCTGGGTGAGGGAGACACCCCGCTTCTGTTGTGCCCCCGGTTGGGGACGAGGCTCGGTACGCCCGACCTTTGGATCAAGGACGAAGCCGCCAACCCCACCGGCTCGTTCAAGGCCCGGGGGTTGAGCGCGGCTGTCACCCGGGCGGCAGCCGCCGGCGTCACCAGCTTCGTGATCCCCACCGCCGGCAACGCGGGCGTCTCCGCCGCGGCCTACGCTGCCCGTGCCGGGGTCGCGGTACGGGTATATGCCCCACGGACCACACCGAAAGCGATCCTGGCCCAGATCGTCACCTTCGGTGCCGACCTGCGCCTCCTGGACGGGCACATTGGGGATTGCGGGAAGGCCGCGAGGGCCTGGGCTGCCGAGTCGGGAGCGATGGATCTCTCCACTCTGCGGGAGCCGTACCGGATCGAAGGGAAGAAGACCCTGGGACTCGAGCTGGCGATGCAGTACGGCTGGAGTCTGCCCCAAGCCATCGTGTACCCGACCGGAGGCGGCACCGGACTCATCGGCATGTGGAAGGCATTCGCCGAGCTCCGCGATGCCGGTTGGGTGACCGACCCCCCGCCACGCATGTACACCGTGCAGTCGACCGGATGTGCCCCCATCGTCCGGGCCTTCGAGGCCGGCGCAAATCACGCCGAGCCATGGCCGGATCCGTGGACCACTGCCAGCGGCCTGAGGGTACCCGCCCCGCTCGGCGACCGGCTGATCCTGCGGGCACTGCGGGAAAGCGGGGGAGACGCGGTTGCCGTGCCCGACGAGGAGCTGGAGAGAGAGGCGGTGCTGGGGTCGGCGGAGGAGGGGGTCGATTTCTCCCCCGAGGGCGGTGCTGGGCTCGCGGCCGTCAGGACCCTGCTGCGGCGCGGGCGGCTGACTCCGGAGGACCGGGTGGTTGTGTTCAACACCGGGGCGGGTTGGCTCTACCGGAACCCGGGGGAATTGCTCCCGGCCTGAACGGCGGGCGATATTCCATGGCTATGACGGCCAGCCGGTTCGCCATCCTGGACCCCGCCGCGGGCATCAGTGGAGACATGCTCCTGGGTGCGCTGCTTGATGCCGGCGCCCCCCCCGAGTGGCTTCGGTCGCTGCCTGCACGCCTCGGCCTTTCCCAGGTGCGCATTCAGATCGATCGGGTGCGCCGTGCCGGCGTGGACGCCACCCGGGTGCAGGTGACTCTCCCCGATGGCCAGAGCGAGGACTCCAGCACGCCGTACGTCGCCCCGCATGACCACGCGTCCGCGGACCAACAGTCGCACGATCACGCAAGTCTGGGAGATCATCCTCATGCCGGGCATCATCACCTGCCCGAGCTGTTGGCGATCATCGAGCGGAGTTCTTTGAGTCCCCGGGTGAAGCAACTCGCGAGCCGGGCCTTTCGGCTCCTGTGCGAGGAGGAGGGCCGGGTCCACGGCATGCCGGCCGAAGCGGTGGCGCTTCACGAAGTCGGCGCGGCGGACGCGGTGATCGATATCGTTGGCGGCATCGAAGGGTTCGAGGTGCTCGGCATCGAGCGGGTGTATACTCGCCCGGTCACCCTGGGTTCCGGCTGGGTTCGGGCGGCGCATGGCGTGATCTCCGTGCCCGCACCGGTGACTTCTCGTCTCCTTCAGGGCCTCGAGATCGGCCCGAACGGGCCGGTGGTCGGTGAGGCAACCACCCCGACCGGCGCGGTGCTGCTGCGTGTGCTGGCAGCCGGTCCCCAGCCGTCTCATTGGCGGCCAGTGGCGACCGGCTGGGGCGCGGGAGGGCGCGATCCGGAGCACTACCCGAATGCCCTCAGGCTCATCCTCGCGGAGCCCGCTGCAGAGGCGGGCCAGGTGGTGACACTGTCCTCCGATCTGGACGACCTGAGCCCCGAGTACGTCGAGCCGCTCCGCGAGGCGCTGGTCGCCGCCGGAGCGATCGACGTCGTGCTGTGGCCAACCCAGATGAAGAAGGGCAGGCCAGGCTTCAGGATAGAGGTGCTGTGCCACACCGGCGTGACTGACCAGGTCACCGAGGCATTCTTCCTGCACTCGACCACTGCTGGGGTGCGTCGTACCTTGGCCGAGCGCGTCACGCTCCCGCGCCGGCTGATCTCGGTGCCGGCGGCAGACGGGGTCCCGGTGCAGGTCAAGGTCCTGGAGACGCCCGCCGGTCCGCGGGTCAAGGCCGAGTTCGAGGATGTCCGCAAGGCGGCGGCCCGGTTGGGCCGACCCGCGATCGAAGTGGCGCGTGAGATCGAGACCCAGGCGCGCGCGCTGGTGGCCGGCGGGGCCGCCGGCGGCTCACAATCACTGAAGGAGCAGGGATGACCAAGGTATTCGCAGGTGGGATGCTGGCGATGCTCATTGCCGCGCCCCTCGCCGCTCAACAGGACGGGATCCAGAGTCGCATCCTTGCCTCACTGGATACCCGGATGATGCAGCCCGACTGCAAGCTGGACGGCGGAGGTGATTTCCGCGTGAGCAGCGGCAAGACCTACCTCAAGACCGGCATCGAGGGCACGGGCGACCCGGTCAACCGGGTCAACGCGCTCAAGAACGGGGCGCGCGTCATCACCGAGGCGATCACCACCGCGAACCAGGCTAAGAACCCGGCCGCCTGGTACTACCTCGGCCGGATCTACCTGCAGCAGGGCGATGTGGTCGGCGCCGACAGCGCCTTCAATCGCGCGCTCGCGCTTGCCCCCGCCTGCAAGGATGACATCCAGAAGTACCGCTACCGGGTGTGGGCCGCTCTGGTCAACGCCGGGCAGACCTTCCGCCAGGCCAAGCAGGACGACTCGGCGCTGGTCATGTTCCGCACGGCGAACGTTATCGACCAGAATCTGCCGCTGGCCTTCGTCTTCTTGGCGGACCTGTTCAATGACCGGCAGCAGGCCGACAGCTCGCTCTACTACTTCGGGCGCGGGGCCGCGACCGAGCCGACCGACGCCAACATGGTGAAGGCGCGCAACCAGGCCGCCTTCAATTACGGCGTCCTGCTGCTCAACGCCGGCCGGAGCAAGGAAGCGGTGACGGCGCTGCAGCGCTATCGCGCACTGCAACCGGATGACGTCGGCGCCAAGAAGGCGATGGCGCAGGCCTTCCGCGCCGCCGGCATGGCCGACAGCGCCCAGGCCCTGGAGCGCGACCTCATCGCCGTGTCGAGCCAGGCGCCCGACGCAAGCGGGGAGGTGTCGGAGGACGACCTGATCGATATCGCCGTGAAGCAGTTCAACGACAAGAACTACAAGGAAGCGGCCGCCACGTTCGAGAAGGTCATCGTCAAGAACCCGTGGAATCGCGATGCCGTTTTCAATCAGGCCAACGCCTACCTGGCGCTGTCGGATGGGGCCAACCTCGCCATGGCGGCCGAGAAACTCATCCTCATCGAGCCGCTGGCCGAGTACGATCACAGCCTGAGGATCCAGGGCTACAAGCTCGGCGCCAACAAGGCCGGTCTCTACAAAGCCGTCGTGGGGCGCGAGGCCCTGCTGGTGAACGTCGAGGTTCAGGGCTTCAAGCTGGGGAGCGGCGTTGCCACCCTCACGGCCAAGGTCACCGGCCGCGAGGCGCGTGACGAGAATAACAAGATCATCCCGGCTCGACCGCTGACCCTCTCGGTCGACTTCCTGGGTGACGGCGGTTCAGTGGTGGCCAGCCAGGAGGTGCAGGTCCCCGTGCTCAAGACCGGCGAATCTCAGAGCATCTCCGCCGCCGGAAAAGGCGCCGGCATCAAGGCATGGCGCTACACAGTGAAGTAACCTTACTCGCTGAGTGGGAGCCTCCGGCGGCCATTGACAACGCCGCCGAAGGCCCGGCACATTACCCGCCTCCGCGGGCGTAATTCAGTTGGTAGAATGCCAGCTTCCCAAGCTGGACGTCGCCGGTTCGAGTCCGGTCGCCCGCTCTCCCCCGACGCCCTCGCCCGCATGGCGGGGGCGTCCCGTTTGGGCCTTCGGTGCCCGGCATCCGGCAGGATGGTGCACTGTCCCAGGGTGGAGAACGGGTTGCGTCGGGATGGGACCAATCGAGCCAGCCGCCCGGGCGTTCGGCCGGTGTTTCTGACCGGATCGTGTTGCTTAAGTCGTTGATGTATAATATGTTGCATTGATCATGTGAGCTGTTGTGACACACCTCGCATTGGCCCGATCTCCGGGCCCGTCTCTTGCCACTCTCGGTCTCGATCACGTGCGACTTTCACCCTCTTTCCGGAGTTCGGGATGAAGACGCTGCTGCGTGTTGCCGTGGCCCTCGCTCTCGTCTCGTCGGTGGCTGCCGCCCCGGCGAAGGCCCAGGGTGTCCCCGAGGGGGCAACCCAGGCGATGGTGGATAAGGGCAACGAGATCTTCCACAAGGCCGGCCTGTGCTACGCCTGTCATGGTCAGGACGGAAAGGGCTTGGTGGGCCCCAACCTGACCGACGATGTGTGGCTCCACAGCAAGGGCACCTATTCCGAGATCACCGCCGGGATCCTCAAGGGCGTGACCAAGGAGGAGTCCAAGAGCGGGGTCCCGATGCCGGCCAAGGGCGGCTCCACGATCAGCGATGATGACGTGAAGGCGGTCGCCGCGTATGTCTGGAGCCTGAGTCACAAGTAACGGCCCGCCCGGCGCGGTGACCGATGGCCCCTGCGGGCGATCCGGATCACCTGGGTGGATGGAGTATTGTGACGCCGACCCCACAGGGTCGGCGTTCCCATTTTCGCAGTACGCCCTCATTGCAGTCGAAGGGCCGGGGGTGCCGCAGCCCGTGGCATGTTGTGGAACTCCTTGTGGACCACTATGTTACAGCATTCTTGACGATCATTGGCACACCTGTTGCCCTTCCGCTAGGCAATGCAGGCCGGCGCAGGAGAGTCGGCCCCATCTTACGACGGGAGCTGGCATGTCTACCAAGGGTTTCACCCTGATCGAGCTTCTCATCGTGGTCGTGATCATCGGAATCCTCGCCGCGATCGCGATTCCGAAGTTCGCCAACTCCAAGGAGAAGGCGATTCTGGCCTCGATGAAGACCGACCTTCGCAACCTGGTGACGGCGCAGGAGGCGTTCTACTTCGACAACAGCGACTACGCGGGCGGTGTCACCGCCGGCGCGCAGGTCAACGCGCTGGGCGGCGCCGGACGAGTTCCCCTCGTTCCCTCATCGGGGAACGTGCTCACGATCTCGAATGTGACCAACACCGGCTACACCGCGATCGTCACGAACCCGATCCTCGCGGGCGGCATCACCCAGTGCGGCGTGTACATCGGCGCGGCGGGTAACCGGCCCAACGCCGCGGTGACTCAGGAAGGCGCGCCGGCCTGCTACTAGGCGGAAACGCGGGCAGGCGGTCAGGCGGGTGGTTGAGGGCGGGTGAGTTCCGGCGGAACTCACCCGCTCTCGTTTCCATTCCCGCCATCCCGCCCGGTTATCTTTGTCCCCCTCATATGCTCAAGGTCACTGCCGTCGCACCCGAATCGCTTGGCGCGGAACTGGGGCTCCAGCCCGGGGCCGAGCTCCTGACCATCAATGGCCGGGAGATCGAGGATTTCCTCGACTGGGAGTTCCTCTCCGCGGACGAGCAGTTCCTGCTGCACGTCCGGCAGCCGGACGGGGAAGAGATCGAGTTCGACATCGAGCGACCCGAGGGCCTGCCCATGGGCGTGGCCGTAGAGGCGGCCCGTATCCGGCGCTGCGCCAATCGGTGTGACTTCTGCTTCGTGGACGGGCTCCCCCAGGGCCTGCGCGACACGCTCTATATCCGCGACGACGACTATCGGCTCTCCTTCAAGTATGGCAACTTCGCAACGCTCACCAATCTGAAGCCCAGGGACATCGAACGGATCATCGAGTACCGCCTGTCACCGCTGTATGTCTCGGTCCACGCCACCGACCCCGTGGTGCGACGCTGGTTGCTGCGTAACCCGCTGGCCCCGGACATTCTGGGGCAGCTGCGGCTGTTCGCCAGCCACGGCATCGTCTTCCATACTCAGGTGGTGCTCTCCCCGGGAGTGAACGACGGCGCCGTTCTGGAGCGCACCCTCGAGGACCTGTACCGGTTTGGCGCCTCGGTGCTGAACGTCTCCGCGGTTCCGGTCGGGCTCACCACCTTCAGCAAGCACCACCTCGTGCGCGAGCCTACCAGCGCCGAGTGCCGCGCGGTGATTCGCCAGCTGGAGGCTTGGGCGGTCCGGGCCCGTCGGGAGCGCGGGATCACCTGGGCGTTCGGGGCCGACGAACTCTATCTCCGTGCCGCGCTGCCCCTGCCACCGGCCGAGACGTACGATGGATTCGAGCAGGTGGAGAACGGCGTCGGCTCGGTGCGCTGGCTGGAGCAGCGCATCGCGGCGGACTCCGGCCAGCTCGCCGAGTGGCGTGGTCGGCGGGTGGGTGTGCTCACTGGCCGGTCGATGGCCGGCCTGATGCCCCAGGTACTCGAGCCGCTGCAGCGGGTCACCGGGGCCCGCTTCGAGCTCATTTCCCTTGGCAATCCGCTGTTCGGGGACGCCGTCACCTGCGCCGGCCTCCTCCCCGGGGCCGCCTTCCAGGCCGCGCTGGCGGAGCGGGCCGATCTCGATCTCGCGCTCATCCCCGGGGAATCGCTCAACCAGGACCAGCTCTTCATGGATGACCTCACCCTGCACGCCCTCCGCGCCACCGCCCCGGTCGAGGTCCGCCCCTCGTACCACTTCACCGACGCCCTCGACACGCCCCCCGTCAGGTGAGCCGCCCCACCGTTGCAATCGTCGGACGGCCCAACGTCGGCAAGTCGACCCTGTTCAACCGGATTCTCGGCGGACGCGACGCCATCGTGTCCGGGGAGGCCGGCACCACTCGCGACCGGCACTTCGGAGAGGCCGACTGGGGCGGCCGCCGGTTCTGGCTGGTGGATACCGGCGGCCTCATTCCGGGATCGACTGACTCGATGGATGTGGCCGTCCGGGAGCAGGTCGAGCTTGCGGTTCAGCAATCCCAGCTGGTGGTCCTCGTGGTGGACGGCAAGGAAGGGATCAATCCGGTCGACCGCGAGGTTGCGGCCCAGCTCCGGCGGGCCGGCCGGCCCGTCCTGCTCGCGGTCAACAAGCTGGACGACTATCCAGCGACGCCCGCCCACCTGGCGTTCTACGAGCTCGGGCTCGGGGACCCGCTCCCGCTCTCAGCCGCGGTGGGGAAGGCGAGCGGCGACCTGCTGGACGCGATCGTGGCCCACCTGCCGCCACGTGATGAGGTCGAGGATGACGAGAGCATTGCCGTGGCGGTGGTTGGCCGCCCCAACGCGGGGAAGTCGTCCCTGATCAACCGGCTCCTGGGGGAGCAGCGGCTGGTGGTGTCGCCCGAGCCCGGTACTACCAGGGACGCCATCGACACCCCCTTGCGGTATAAGGGGAAGACGCTCAACTTCATAGATACAGCGGGGTTACGGCGCAGAGCTAAAGTACAAGATGACATCGAGTTCTACTCGACGCTCCGAACCCACCGCGCCATCGAGCAGGCCGATGTCTGTGTGGTGGTGGTGGACGCGGAAAACGGCATGCATGCGCAGGATCTCCGGATTGGCTCCGAGGCATGGGAGCGCGGCGCCGGGCTGATCATCGCGGTCAACAAGTGGGATCTGATTCCAGAGAAGGACTCCAACACCGCCAAGCGGGGGCAGGACCTGCTGGCTGAGAAGGCGCCGTTCCTCCGCTACGTGCCGTTCGTCTACATGTCGGCGCTGACGGGGCAGCGGGTGAACCGGATCCAGGAGCTGATTCTGGAGGTGGCGGAGGCGCGAGACCGGCGGGTGCAGACCAGCGAGGTGAACCGGGTGCTGCAGGAGCTGATCGCGCGAAATGCGCCGCCACAGCAGCCGGGCGAGGAAGTCAAGCTTCTCTACGCCTCACAGATCGGGACCCGGCCGCCGACCATCGCGATCGTAGCCAATCGGCCCGAGGACGTGCCGGAGTCCTACCAGCGCTATCTGCACCATGGATTCCGCGCTGCCTGGGGCTTCGAGGGAGCGCCGCTCAGACTCAAGTTCACCGGCCGGGGAGCCTCGCAGCATGACCGACAGGACGATGGACGGAGGGTGCGGGGGAGATAGCCTCAAGCCAGCAGCCGTGAGCCAGCAGGAGTGGCTCCACTGGCTGACGGCTGATGGCTGACGGCTCATGGCCGCCCTCTGGCTCGCCGCCAGCTATCTGCTCGGTGCCATCCCGACCAGCTATCTCGTCGGCCGGTGGTTCAAGGGCATCGATCTGCGGCAGCATGGCAGCCGGAACCTGGGCGCCACCAACCTCTACCGGACGCTGGGATGGCGCTACGCGGTGCCGGCCGGTCTGTTCGACGTGGCGAAGGGGGCGCTCCCGGTGCTCGCGTTCGGGCCCCAGGCGCCAGCGGTGCCGTATTTCCCGATCTGGTGCGGGCTGATGGCCGTGATCGGCCACGTGTTCTCGGTGTTCGTCGGGTTCAAGGGCGGGAAGGGGGTCGCGACCGCCGCGGGTATGGTGATCGGCCTCGCCCCGCTGGCCTTCCCGGTCGTGCTGGTCGTCTGGGCGATGGTGGTGTGGCTGACGGGCTATGTGTCCCTCGGCTCCATTCTGGCCGCGGCTCTTTTTCCGGTGGCCGACTGGCTGCTGCATCCCGGCCGGCGCTCGCCGGTGACCCTGGCGATCGACCTGGCGCTCGCGTGCTTCATCATCTGGAAGCACCGGGCGAATATCCAGCGGCTGCTGGCGGGAACCGAAAGCCGCTTCGGAGGACGCGGCCGCAAGCCGCAGGCCCCGGCCGCGTGACGGCCGTCGCGGTACTCGGCGCGGGGAGCTGGGGCACCACCCTGGCCGACCTGCTCGCCCGGCGGGGCCATGAGGTGCGGCTCTGGGCCTACGAGGCGGACGTCGTGGCCGCGGTAAACATCCGGCACGAGAATCCGGTGTTTCTCCCCGGTTGCGGCCTCGCGGACACGCTGACGGCGACCTCCGACGCGGTGGCCGCCGCACGGGGGGCAGGGGTGGTGCTGACGGTGGCGCCGAGTCACGTGCTGCGTCGGGTGGTCGAGGCGGCCAGGCCGGGGATCGCGCCGGATGCGCTGATCGTGAGCGCCACCAAGGGGATCGAGCCGACAACGCTCAAGCTGATGTCCGGGGTGCTGGAGGAGGTTCTCCCCGGTCACCCGGTGACCGCGCTCTCCGGTCCCAGCTTTGCCCTCGAGGTCTTCCAGGGGCAGCCCACCGCGGTGGTCGCTGCCGCGCGGCAGGAGTCGACGGCCCGACAGGTGCAGGCGGTGTTCGCGACTCCGAAGTTCCGGGTCTACTTCAACACCGATGTAGTCGGAGTAGAGCTGGCGGGAGCGCTCAAGAACGTCATCGCCATCGCGGCGGGGATCCTCGAGGGGCTGGGGCTGGGCAACAACCCCCGGGCCGCCCTCATTACCCGTGGACTCGCGGAGATGACCCGGCTGGGCCTGGCGATGGGCGCAGATCCGCTGACCTTCGCGGGGCTCGCGGGGATGGGCGACCTGATCCTGACCACCACCGGGGCGTTGAGCCGGAATCGGGCCCTGGGTGTGGCCCTGGCCCAGGGCCAGTCCCTGGCCGAATATACCGCGACTCATCGCTCGGTAGCAGAGGGCGTGAACACCGCTCAAGCCGCGCTGGCGCTCGCCCGTCAGCTCGGCACCGAGCTCCCGATCTGCGGCCAGGTGGCCGCCATCCTGTTCGAAGGCAAGCCGCCCGGCCAGGCGGTGGCGGACCTGATGGAACGTACCCTCAAGTCGGAGCAGTGGCGGTGACCATGGCGCGTCCGGTTCAGGAGTTCTTCTCCATCGGGGAGGTCTGCGCCCTTACCGACCTCAAGCCGCATGTCCTGCGGTACTGGGAGAGCCAGTTCCGCTTCCTCAACCCCGCCAAGAACCGCTCGGGGAACCGGGTGTACAAGAGCCGGGAGGTCGAGCTGATCATGCTCGTCAAGCACCTCCTGTACACCGAGAAGTACACCATTGAGGGTGCCCGCCAGCGCATTGAGCATTACCGCCGAACCGGCGAGTTGCGCGGATCTGCCCGGGCCGCCATGGAGCGTGAGACCCTCCGCGAGCTGCGTGAGGCCATCGAGGAGATCGTCCTGATCCTCGATGGCAAGGTCCCTCCGCCCAAGCCGGAGCCGGAGCCGGAGACCGAGTAGGCTATCTTTCTCCGCTCATGAACATCCTCGTTTCCAACGACGACGGGATCCTGGCCCCAGGCCTGGCCCTGCTGGCCGAGGTCTGCCAGACGGTGGGACAGGTCACCGTCATCGCCCCGGACCGGGAACAGAGCGGCACCTCGCACAGTCTCACCATGTACCGCCCGCTCCGTCCGGCCAGGCGACCGGATGGCGCGTACCAGGTAGACGGGACTCCGACCGACTGCGTGCTGCTGGCACTCGGTGCCCTGCTGCCGGAACCGCCCGACTTCGTGTTTTCCGGGGTCAATCACGGGCCCAACATGGGCGAGGACGTGCTGTATTCCGGTACCGTCGCGGCGGCCATGGAAGGGGTCACCCTGGGCGTGCCCAGCGTGGCCATCTCATTCGCAGGCCCGAGCAGCGACCTCGAGGCCCTGCACAGCTACCGCGAGCTCCTCGGGCGCCTGGTCCAGCGCATCGTGCGGGTCACCGATTTTCCGCCGGAAACCCTGCTCAACATCAATCTTCCACCGGGCGGCGCGGCGACCGTCAAGGGCATCAAGGTGACAACCCTCGGCAGCCGCTACTTCAGTGAATCTCTCACCCGCATGAAGGATCCGTGGGGCAGGGAGATCTTCTGGATCGGGGGCGGAGAGATCCACTGGACCGGCGGCGCCGAGTCGGACCACCACGCCGTGGCCGAGGGGTACATCTCGATCACACCGCTCCACATGGACCTCACGGACTATCGTCTGCTCGAAACGGTTCGCGGATGGTCGCTCGAGGGTTAGTGGAGGGGGACGGCTACGGAGGCTACCGCGCCCAGCTGGTGGCGGAGCTTCAGTCCAAGGGAATCCGCGATCTCGCGGTCCTGCGGGCGATCTCCGAGGTCCCCCGGCATCTCTTCGTTCCCGAGAGCATACGCCACCGCGCCTACGAGGACTCCGCCCTCCCGATCGCCGCCGGACAGACCATCTCACAGCCCTGGGTGCAGGCCCGCTCCCTGGAGCTGGCCCGGCTCACCGGCAGCGAACGCGTGCTGGAGGTCGGTACCGGCTCGGGCTACCAGACCGCGCTGCTCGCCCACCTCGCCGACCAGGTCTTCTCGGTGGAGCGACTGCCCGCGCTGGCCCAGGCGGCCAAGGCCGCGCTGGCCGCGGCCGGGGTGCGCCATGTGACGGTGCTGGTGGGCGACGGGTCGCTTGGCTGGCGGCCTTACGCCCCTTACGACGCCATTATCGTCGCCGCCGCCTCCCCAGACGTTCCCAAGCCGCTGCTCGACCAGTTGGCCCCGGGTGGCCGGCTGATCCTCCCGATCGGTGACCGCGACAGCCAGTCTCTCACCCTGGTCTCCCGGGAAGGAGACCAGGTCCGCATCCAGCCGGTGAGCGACGTGCGGTTCGTGCCCCTCCTGGGTCAGTTCGGCTTTGCCGGCGATCCCGCATCCTGACCGGAATCCAATGGACCTGCTCAAGGAGTTCGTCGACCTCTTTCTGCACCTCGACCGCCACCTGAGCGAGCTCATCGCCAGGTACGGCACCTCCACCTACGCGATCCTGTTTCTGATCATCTTCTGTGAGACTGGCCTCGTCGTCACGCCATTCCTGCCAGGTGACTCCCTGCTCTTCGCCGCCGGCACCTTCGCGGGGATGGGGGCGCTTGACCCGAGACTGCTGTTCCCACTCCTGTTCGCCGGCGCAGTCGCCGGTGACTCCACCAACTACTGGATCGGACGCTATGTCGGCCCGCGTGCCTTCAGCGGCACCGTCCGCTTTCTGAAGCGGGAATACCTCGACCGAACCCGCGCCTTCTACGCCCGACACGGTCGAAGGACGGTGATCCTGGCCAGGTTTCTGCCCATCCTTCGGACGTTTGCCCCGTTCGTTGCCGGGGTGGGGGAGATGCCTTACGCCCGCTTTCTCTGGATGAGCCTTATTGGCAGCCTGGCCTGGGTGGGACTGTTCGTGGGCGCAGGCTACTTCTTCGGCAACCTGCCAGTCGTCCGAGATCACTTCAGCCTGGTGGTCATGGGAATCATCGCCGTTTCCCTGCTGCCCATGGCTGCGGAGATCCTCAAGGGCTGGCTCTCGAGCCGAGGGAAGGCGTGACTCGGAAGTACCTGATCAGTGGGGAGGTGCAGGGCGTCGGCTTCCGCTATTTCGTGCTGCGGCGTGCCAGCGCGCTGGGCCTCGCTGGCTGGACCAGGAATCTGCCGGATGGACGGGTTGAGGTCGTCGCAAGGGGGGCGGTCGAGCGGCTGAGTCAGTTGGAGGAGGCATTGAAGGCCGGTCCGAGTCACGCCCGCGTTGCCGCTGTTGATAAGTC